>CAVWCJ010000007.1:0-300000 GCA_963753465.1 uncultured Chloroflexia bacterium | reverse complement strand
TGATTAATGCCCCCCGGCGGCTTAAGCTGAATGGTTGCTGTATACACGCGCACGTCACGGTCCAAGTGGCTTCAGGAATTCTTCCAGCAAATTTTCCCCGGGATGCGCCGGCCCCAATTTTTTGTTCATTGTCATCCTATCGGTTCGTGCCGATCTCTTTCACCCATTCCTGGATCGTTCTCTTGATCGTTTTCCACGGCACTTTCAACAGCATGGGCGGCATGGGTTCCTCCTCCGCTTCTTCAAAATAAGACAGCCCGTATAAGACTGGTCCGATGTCCTGCACCTTGAATTTCCGCCTATAGAGGGCGAGCATGCGGGCGAGTGAACAGTGTTCGGTGCCCAGGACGTACAGGTCGCAAAAGTCCTTCCGCAGACCGCGCTGGGCAATTGCAGAAAGCTTCATGCAAGCCAAGTCGTCCAGTGAAGCCAGAGAGCAGTTCATTTCTTTCCAAATGGTCAACGGCCGTAGAAGAGGATAGTGAAATTCCAGGAAGGTCACCCTCACCCCCTGGATCGTCCCGTGCAGAGTCCCTGGCCCAGTTTGCCTTGTAACGAATGCCAGACCGGAACTACGCAGCGATTCTGCCAGTACAAGAGCCTCGCCCATCAAATTGGGAGAAAACCAATCCAGGTCCACCGAAATACGATGGCCGAAATAGATCGAGAGGGCGGTGCCGCCGCCCAAATAGAATTCACGCGCCTGGATCTCCGGAGCGGCACGACCCAATACATCAATCTGCTTTTTATTCAGCCCTTCACGATGGTATTTCATCTCTGGCTCCAGAGAGTTTTGCGCGCGGCGCGCATCCAGGCAGCTGCTTGCCTTTCCGGCAAGCCGAGGACCAGCGACCAAAAACTCAGCTGACGTGGGCTGAGACCCCTTCCACGATGAGCGATTAACCATCGCCGCAACCTGTCATCCCCGATACGTTTGCGAAGCCAGGTCACCGCCTCCCAGGAGCCTTCACTGAGCAATCGGCGGGTAATCAACTCCCTATCCGACTCCCAGGACAACTCGTTGAATGAATAATCCCAGAAATAATCGCGGAGGCTTTGTGGAAGACGTTCTGCGGATCCAACCGGCAGTTCAGCACTCTGATTAGCAAGCGCTTTATCGATCAGGCTTTTTAACTCTTCGAGCAATGGATAAGTAGGATTAAACGAATATATCCGCTTGCGACCAGCAGTCTGGCTGACAAGCAGATCGTTCAACTCGAATTTTTCCAGCTGTTGCTGGACTGCATATAGATCCAGATTGCTGAAACGGGCAATCTCAGACGCATAGCCTCGATGGTATTTTACCAAGAAGGCAAGTATCTTTTCTCTACTTTCAGATCCGAAGATGGAGCGTAACATAACTATCACCAATTATATTGGTGATTATAACATAATTAAAACTTGGATGTAATCCATATCGTCTAAGGATAATTGTCCTTTTTAGCTGCTACCCTATGACATGGGATTACTTATCTGCAATCGTAGATTGAACAAATACTATGACGTGAACTCTTATTTACATAAGGAACTTTTTGGTTCAAGGCATCATAATACACCCCCCGGAACGTCCAGACGGCGTCCGGCTGCGAAACCACCGTGTTCGCTATGGAACTGAAACTGACCCACCCTGGCGGGAAGTTGGTACCAGGCATTCCCGTAGATGTTTCCATTAGGATGCATTAATCCGCACATGGAAAATGGATATCTACGCGAATCCCATGCTCTGCCGGCTTGTTTTCACTTGTAGACGAGGATCAAGTGCAATCGTCCTACAAAGATCTTGGAAAGGCCCTTCAGTGGATAAGGCAGATTGGCAGCCAGGCGCACCTGATCTAACCAGGTTCCATTGGGGCTGCCCAGGTCGGTGATCTCGTAGCCTTTTTCGGTCCGCACGATGGAAGCGTGGCGGCGCGAGACACCGCTTTCGTAGGCTCCGTAATCCGTCAGATCGACCAAATTGCTGTTGGTGGGATCCTTGGGCATGCGCCTGCCCAGGATCAATTCTTGTTTGTCGCTGACCAGGATCGGCTTGTTGGAGGAGATTACGTAGATCGCGATTCCTTGCGCCGGAGCCGCCGGGGACTGGTCGGCAATTTTCGCCTGGCCCTCTTCTGGAAGGAGTTTGGTCTTAAACCTGGTTTTTTCCCCGCTTTTGGTTTCATCGTCCCTTATTAGTAGATCGACTCCGCAGAAATGGCAGATGGCGGCATTGGATGGGTTGGCGTGCTTGCACGCCGGGCAGAAAATCATATCCATGATATCGGACCTCCCAGCTCGTAAATGCGGCAACTTGTTCAAGCAGGTGATTTGCCATACGGCTGTAGGAAAGGGTGCCTCGACATCCTGGCCCGTTCACAAAGACGTTGAAGTTGTGGAAAGGCAACACCAGGATCCCAAGGAATGAAATCATACCATTAATTTGCCCTGGCGATTCGATCAACACATTTCAAATATATTAAGATTAAGCGGGTGAGCCCATCCGTTATGTCACTCGTCGCGGTGGTAGGTAATTGGAATAAAAGAAATATAATAATGATTGGAAATGTTTGAAATAGTTATTACACAAGGAGATTTTACAATGACTCAAAAAAGCACAGATCAAGACATAGCTTCTCTACATTTTTACGAAAATATTCGATGGAGACTTCTTTCCAACACATTATGGGATGGATTAATACTGGTAATTTTGGTTATTGTTGTTCTCTTTGGAGGTACGTCCCTAGAAATATTTTGGTCATCACGTAACATTCAAAATATAATTTGGACCTGGTTTCCCGCCGCTCTGTTAGTGCCAACTATGGGTTTAATAATCGCCTCTGGCGGTTTAGATTTATCCGTTGGGTCGGTGGCCGGTTTGACAACAGCTGTAATGGCTTCACTGTTAGTTTCCGAGAGAGTAAGCATTGGGGGAGCATTTATTGTTGGCTTGTGCTTAGCCTTTCTTGTGGGCCTTGTTAACGGTTTTCTGATCGGTGTGATTAAACTTAATGCGGTGGTTGTGACCTTGGCCATGATGACAATGTTAAGGGGTATCACCTACATAATCACTCAGAGCCCTATTCTAGTTTCAGAGGTGGGATTCTTATCATCGCCTACCCTTCCCGTAGTTGTGCTTATTTTGCTAATAATTTTTTGTTTTGTTGCAACTGAGCTAAAACTGGTTGGTAAGAAACTCCGCACAAAGCCGGATAATAAAGCCTCCTGGTTACGCCAAAGTCTTCTTATTGGTTTGCCTTATATTTTATCAAGTACAATCGCCGGTTTTGTCGGGGCTTTATTTCTTGGTAGACTCCGAGCTGCTATGCCGACGACAGGCACAGGACTTGAAGTGGATGTGATTCTGATGGTATTTTTGGGTGGCACACCTTTGGGCAGCGGATTTGTAAACATTGTGGGTGCTGTTCTGGCAGCTCTTATGCTTGCAATTGTACAGAATATCTCTGCACTGAACGGGATATCACTATACTTAATAACCACCGGAAAGGGTGTAGCGTTGTTAATTTTTGGACTCCTTTGCCATGCCTATTATTACATTGTTGATCTGATATTTATAAAAACAAAAAAGAGCGCTATTCCTGAGGAAACCCAAATGAAAAATGTGCTCAAGCCTAACTAGGTGAAGGAAAAAAGCGATATAACAACCACATGGTGAGTCCTAAAAAACCATCATCTGTTATCCGGTGCAAGTCCGGCTGTAATAGTTGATATGAATCATCAGTCAGGAACACGGGTTCAGGCGGGTTGGGCAGGCCTGATCGGCTTCCCGGTTGCTTTCCTGACCGACCTGATCCTCACCTCCAAGGGCGTGAGGGTTAAAACCTTGCACTCGAAGGTTCACGACCTGGAAAAATGATCCTGCCGGGCTTTTCGAATCCAAATATGAAATTGGGAACAACTCTAATGACGATATGCCTACATCGGTAGAAATTGCCCGCTTATCTCACGAATTTGAGAGCAGTACTCCGCAGGAGATCCTGACCTGGGCCATTGACACCTTCTGGCCGCAGATTGCCTTGAGCTCCTCCTTTCAAACCCAGAGTATGCCTCTCCTGCATATGGCCACGCAGATCCGGCGCGACCTGCTCATCCTTTTTCTGGATACCGGCTACCACTTCTGGGATTCACTTATATTTCGCGAGCAGATCGCTTCCCAATGGAAACTGAACGTGCTCGACCTGTACCGCGACTCGCGCTGGGATCATTTCGCCCGACAGCACAGCCGCTCCCTGCCGCTTGAAGACCCCGACCTGTGCTGTTATATAAACAAGGTCCAACCCATGCAGAAAGCCCTTCAGGACCTAAAAGCCTGGATCACAGGGATCCGTCGAGATCAGACGGCCGCCCGCGCCCACGCAAAAATTCTGGAACTCCAACCGGATGGTCTGCTAAAGGTCAACCCGCTGCTTAACTGGAGCAAAGTCGATGTGGAGACTTACATTAATCAACACAATCTCCCCGTCCATCCCCTTCTGGTCAAGGGGTACCGCAGCATCGGCTGCGCCCCGTGTACCGTGGCAGTCGGCGTGAATGAAGACGAGCGTGCAGGGCGTTGGGCCGGCCGCAGTAAAACGGAGTGCGGCCTCCATACCGAGATGTTTGGACAGAAGGATCTTGGCGAAATCAAGCGTAGCTTCCGCTGATGGGATCAGCACACTTTTTGTATGCTTTAGCGGCCACACCTGTTTTAATCATTGAGGGGCGTTCTCCAAAAGACGGAGGGATGTTTGAATGAAGACACTGATTATCTACGATTTGGTTTTTGGCAATACAGAGAAGATCGCCCAGGCAATTGGCACAGCGCTTAATTCCCTTGCCGATGTCAAGGCTCTTCGAGTAAGTGATGTAAAGCCAGAGCAATTAACGGGGTTGAATTTGCTCATTGTGGGCTCACCCACACAGCGATTTAGACCGACGGCACCTATTAACAACCTGTTGAAAGGAATTGCTAAAAATGGTCTCAAAGGTGTCAAGATCACAGCATTTGATACCCGGCTTACGATGAGCAAGATAGAAAGAACACCTATCCTTGCTTTTTTTGAAAGGATATTTGGGTACGCTGCGATGCCTATTTCAATTAGACTTAAGAAAAAAGGGGGAGAGCTGATCCTGCCTCCCGAGGGGTTCTTTGTAGAGGAAATGAAAGGTCCACTGAAGGATGGCGAACTGGAACGAGCTGCAGATTGGGCCAGGCAAATTCTCGCGCTCGTGTAAAACGACCAATTGCCGCAATCAGCCAATCCATTGATGCTGTAGTTTGCCTGGTCGTCATTTGGCTCCTCTCTCGGTTGGGTTTCGCACCCATCAAGAAAGCACATGACGACTTTTTGTCAATCCGCTTGTCTACCGTTACATGCGGCATTATCCAAAAACTTGTTATGATTCCATTGGTTATTGTTAACAGGTTTCCCCCCTTAACTCGTGACTCGATCTTAATAAAGAATTCCAATATGCTTTAGTGCCGACTCAACCACTGGATTCAAAGAAAATGGCGGGACATGGGTTGGGAGATGTGTAAGTGCCGGTTCGTGTTTTTAAGACTTTGGCTAAACTCAAGGGAGGAGCAAAAGAGAACGGAAAGAAAATTGTAGAGAATTGGGTCTGCAATCTACCGAAAAGGAGCACCCACGATGGATTATGTGGGGATAGGGTTTAATATTTGTACATGCGCTGCACTCGGACCGCGGGAAATAATGTCAACTGGCTGGCCAATAAGTGATTTAATCTTTTGAATCACATGCGGATCATCAACGCCGCAGGTTTCTACTACCGGTTCAACATTGGAAAGCGCCCGGGTCAACTGTGCCCGCTGCTCAACAGGCAGAAAACGCGGCATATGAAAACCTGCCAGCAGGCCGTCGGAAATATCAAGGCCGACGAATGTGCCGTCAAAATCAGGATATTCTTGATATCCCGGGCAATACTTCCACGTCTCCAGATGGCGCAGCACATCCAGGTGGGTTAACATAAAAGAGTCTACCTCGCCTGCAATATCCAGGGCATAACGGGCCAGGACACCATCGAACCATCCATATCGCACCGCCCCCTGCCATTCACCGTATTTATTATGGTCGGAGACGACGGAAGTCAAGTCATTCGTTTCTGTTGGCAACGGGCCTGGCCCGTGCCGCACAGCATAGCAGCGCAGAACCCCGATTCGAACCGGCTTTGCATCGGGCGCCATTTCGGCGAGGAGCTCGAAAGCATTCTCCGCGGTGCAGTGCGACCAGGTGGTAAAAGGATGAAACCCAGCGTCTGCATCCAGCAGGACCCCCTGGGCACCCTCGAAGATCACCGTCTCCGTGTCGAGCAGCCAGCGCTCTAACACCGCATCCGAGACCACCAGGCCCAGCTCGCCGATCCGGGCGATGGAGGCGATCCAGTCGTCGATGGCCTCCTCGCGCTCGAAAAGGCTGCATTCCAATGCCAGACGGGACCCGGGAGGTGCAGCCTGGCAAAGTGTAGCCATCTGCTCGCGCTTCTGCTCCCGGATGCGCTGCAATTTTCGGCGCAGCACGTCCGGACGGGTCAGGTCACCCGCCAGGACAAGATCTTCGGACTGCAAGTGTGCGTCCTCCACTACTTCCCCCACCCCCACGCCGCAGCTCCCGTGCCGGTCTGCACCGCGTGCCAGCTCGCGGATGCGGTTGGCTGCCTGGTGGAAAGGAGTGATAACCAGGGCCCGGTCACTCAGGCGCAGCCGGGAATAAGCGTCCGGGATACCCTTCGACTGGAGGAGATCCCCCTCCGCCAGCAGCGCAGCAGGATGAATTACAACATGACGGGAAAGGTATGTCCGGACACCCGGGAGAAATGTTCCAGACCCAAACTGGGCAAAGGTGTGATGACGGCCGTCGGGCGTGACGACATTATGCCCTGCCTGGGCGCCACCGTTATAGCGTACGACCAGCCCGGCTCCGGAATGACGGACAAGGAAATCCGTGAGCAGGCCCTTTCCGGCATCCCCGAATCCCAGATCGATGACAATATAGGCGCGCAAGAAGCGATGTCTCCGGACCTTCGAGGCGGGTGGGGCTAATCCGTCTTTACGGGTATAAACATAGAACGGTTCCCTGGCTGCGGGGAGCGGATCGATAAACAGTCGTGGCGGCTACACCGGATGACCCTTGCCAAACACGACTTCGGCATACGGGGTGAGCGATCGGATCACCGCGCCTTTCCGGGCGGGGGGCATCCCGGCCTTGCTTAAGCGTTGCTCCAACTCCTTCCCATTCGCAACCAGCCCTTCACTGAGCAGGATGACCCCGGCGGCTATATAACAGACGTCGAAGGAGGTCTCCAAAACCAGGACGTTGTCGCCAAACAGGTCCCGCCAGCGCCGCTCGCAGCGTTTGGCGCGTTCCAGGGTAGGGATGATGAAGAACGGGGCAAAAGTCTTCTGCACCTCGGCGATGACCTCTTCGCAGGGGATATCCTCATCCAGCCGGTCACCGAGGACAGTCTCCACGACATGCTTGGATAGGGTGGGGTAGGGGACTTCATCGCCCGTCAAAAACAGGTAGCCGCGTTTTTTGCGCTTGACCATGCAGTCCAACTCGGTATGCATCGCCAGGAAATACAACCCCAGCTCGTAGGATTCTTGCCCGAAGGGACCGCCGCCGCCTTCCAGGAAGGACCAGGTCAGCCATTGATCCATCAGTTCGGCGGTCAATTCAAACTGGCCCACCTGAAGCGGGGCATTGTCGCTCACCGCATCCCCGATTGCCATGAAGAGCAGCTGTGGATCACGCAAATTGCAATCCATCAGGATTTTCATGAAAACCGGAAGCTGCTGGGTTGCCAGGAGCCTCGGGATCTCCCCCATCGAACCGGTGACGTCCAATGCAAAAACGATCCCCAGCGACTGAGGGTGATCGGCGCTGTCGCGGCTTTCGCGCAGGCGGATGCCCTTCGGGTTCATGAGCGGATGGCATTGGCTTTGCTTGAAGACCTGCTGCGCCGGGAGCTTGGCGCGGCCGCGCAGCAGCGCTTCGTGAGCGGCATGACTGTAATTACCGGATCCCATTGGGGGTTCTCCTTCCGTGGAAAAGTTGATGAGTAGTTCGGTCGGGTTCAGGTCGGCAACACGATCGGGATATATTGGGGCGGACCAAAGACCTTATCCGCGATCTCGCCGAGCTCCTCCCGAATGGCCCATGCGTCTTCAACTGGCTTGGCGACCGGGTCGGCTCGGGCGATGCGCTGCACAATTTCAGCCAGCGGCGCGGGCACCGCCTCGGGCAGGGAGCCTGTTGCCGGATCTCCGCCAAGCACGGCAGTGATACAGCGCGCACTCATGACGAGATCCAACTTGGCGGTTAAAGTCGGCTTGGACTTCGGCGGTGGCGGATAGAAGGCATCGAAACCGGTTGAGACAGCCGGCAGCTTTTCGCCTGCCCGGCCGGTGCGGGAGTATCCGACCAGCCGCACACCGTGTTCATTGTCCTGGATGAGCAAGTGGGGTGGCAGCACCGCGCCGTGGGCCATTCCCGATGCGTGGATGAAGGAAAGGGTTTCCAGGATCCGCCGCCAGACCCAAATTGAGGCGCGCGGCGGGATGCCCTGCGGGTAAGCCCGAAAGACCTCCTCCATAGTATGCCGAAATCCACTTTCCCAGCGAAAGATGCTCACGCGCCTGCCGGCATGCTGGCCAGGGCCGAGGTCGCCGTGGAGGACCGGCTGCGGGATTAATGTCGCGAAGGTATCTGCACCACGCGCCTCGCTGCGCTGGAGCATTTGCAGGCTTTCCCACTCGTTGTCAAATAGTTCAGCGTCCTTGCGCTCCCGCAGCAGCTTCAGGATCACGAGTTCAGTCGGAGAGCGTGCACGCCGTCCGGTGTAAACGTCCGAGATCTCGCCGTGCGCAATACATTGATCTAATGCCCAATGACTATCGCCCAGCGAAACCCAGGACGAAATCCCATAAGACGCAGGGGAATTCCAGACGCGGAAGGCATCGTGAAATCTCGCTGCCGAAACCGAGGATTCGTCCAGTTGAACGGTAGCCCCACAATAGGGGCACACCATGGAGCGTGCGAAGCGGTGCGGCGCGAGCGGAGCATTGCATTGGGGACACATGATTGCATGTTCCATACTATGACCATCCCAGGTAGAGTAAAATGGAAACATTCACTCGGGTATTGCGTAAAAATGGCAATTAATGGTTGTAATCTTATCTCCATGAAGATAAGACAAAACCTGAGACATTTTATCCCAGCATGCATATATTATAGTGCATGGTATTGGAATCGCCGGCCGCCCAACAATAATTCCAGATAGCGGGATTGCAAAGAGTCAAGACCTTCAATTTTAAGTTCAAGAGTACAGGACTACTCTGCGGACTTTTTCTAGTCCATAAGTCCGGCTTGCAGAATAAGCTAATCCTGGGTGATAATAGGCGAGACTCAGTAGATTCCAAATTTGACTTGAAAGGGTGAACTTGCCGTGGCATACTTCCAACTGCCAAGGAGGAAGCGCCATGAACAAGTCCACCCCACCACAGCCGGTCCGATTGACCGACCGCAGCACCTTGAATTCTACCATTGGAGTTTTGGAAGAACATTTTGATCTTTCTGCGGATGGCTATCTTTGTCAGCGACGGGATTTGTGGCAAGTGTTGGTTGCGGTTTGCGCACGGGCGAGCACGATCGAATCGACGTGTAATGATCTGAATGGTCCTGACAGCAATACGATCAGGGTTTACCTCAACCAACAACTGAAGCCGGAGAGGATCCCGTGGCTGCAACGAGAGTGCAATGAGGCGCTGGCCAGCCAATTGCCGTCCTGGCTGTGGGATCACCCCCAGCAGATTGCCTGTGATTTGCATGAGGAACCCTACTACGGTAGATATGACGTGGAAGCTCCTGACAATTGGGTGCGCGGCGACGAAGCCCGGGATGGCACCAGCCATTTTTATTGCTGTGCCACGGCTTATATTATTCATCGGGGAGTGCGCATGACTCTGGCGGTCGAATTTGTCAACCCGCATGAGGCCTTGTCGTGTGTGTTGGAGCATCTGTTGAGCCGGGTCAAGGAGCTGGGCATTCCATATAAAAGCCTGTTTTTGGACAAGGGCTTCTGCTCCATCCCGATCATGACCTCCTTGCTGTCCCAGGGTTTGCCGGTCTTGATGGCTGCCCCAGTCAAAGGCAAGAAAGGTGGTACCCGGGCGCTCTGCCAGGGTCGGGGCAGCTACTTCACCCAATACACCTTTCACAGCCCGATCCACGGCCAGCTTACGGTTCCGGTGGCCGTCGTGCGCACTTTTGCCAAACGTCGCCACGGGCCTCTCAGAGCCCAGTGGTTGGTGTATGTCGTGTTGAACCTGCCCGCTTTGCCCATCCGCGCCGTCCGCAAAACTTATCGGCGTCGTTTCGGAATTGAGTCCTCCTACCGCATGATGGAGAAGAACCGCCCCCGTACCACCTCCCTCAATGCTGCCCTGCGCTTCCTGTTCATGGGCCTGGCCTTGATCCTGCTCAATATTTGGATCGCCTTGCAATGGACCTACCTGCGTATCCGCGGGCGTGGTCCCAGGCGGGTCGCTAATCAATACTTTCGCCAGGATCGCATGCAGCGCTTTTTGTCCCGGGCGATCGAGGCCGTTTATTCTGTCGTAACCATGGTCGACCCACCCAATGTCAAACCTGTTTTCTCAAACTTGTGATCTACTGAGACTGCATAGAGGAGCTATGAATAATCAACCAACCAGCTTGAACTGTCCTGCCTGCGGCGCCCCACTCGACGCCGATGGAACGAGTACCATCGTCCACTGCAAATTCTGTGGCAATGTCTCACTGCTGCCGGCCCAGGCTGGCGCACCGACCTCGACCCTGGACGGTATCCGCCAGCTGGCCGGAGGCGGGAACCTGACCGAAGCGATCGAACGCTATCGTCAGGCTTACGGCGTTGATCAGGATGAGGCGAAACAGGCCATTGACGCCCTCCAGGCCGGACGGCTGGTCACGTCTTCTGCGCCGGGTATGCGCGCTCCCGAGGAGCTCACCACGGCTCTGGAGGAGGTGCAGCGCCTGCTCTCCGCGGGGAACAAGATCGAGGCCATAAAAGTTTATCGTGAGCACTTTGACGTCAGTCTGGAACGTGCCAAGTATGCCATCGACCAGATTGAAGCCGGGCAGACACTCCGACCCGAAATGGGTTTCGCGGCATTGGGCACCGAGACACAAACTGCGGGTACGACGGGACCAGCCGTTCAAAAGTCCCGTTCAAGGGGGTGTCTCGGCACGGTCATCGTCGGAGTCGTGGTGGTGGCTGTCATCGGCTTGGTCGGCTATTTCATGTTCCAATCGGGTTTCTTCAGCACCACCTATTCCCTCAGTGGTCCGGTCGCTCTTGTCCCGTCCGAACAAGGCGCTGGGCCAAATTTTGCCGCTGAATTTTATAATTCAGATAAAGACAAGAGCTTCATTGGTCTGCTCGATCAGACATCCCATAAGCTGAGCTGGCAGGCAGCCTATTTGTCCGGCCAGTGGAATGTCAGTGCGGTCGCTGCCGGCACTGACCTCATCTACACCGCAAACGGCCCGGATCTGCTGGCATACCACATCAGCGACGGGAGCCTGGCCTGGCAGACCGAAATGCCCGACAATCTCAACGACGGAACCGCCCTGCTGGTGACTGCTGGGCGTGTGATCACGGACACCGCCAATCAGACCATCCAGGCCTACGATGCCGAAACCGGCAGCCCGGCGTGGAACAAGAGTCTCGTGGGTGAAGATCACAACTTGCGCCTGATGGGCAATTCTCTGGTAGTGATGGATTATACCGACAGCAATAACGACACCTACGGCCTTTTATTCCTCGATCCGGCCACGGGCAGCCAGCAGAGCGTGATCACACCCACCTGTAATTACAACGATGAAACGTCCACCCTTGACACCGGTTCGGGCCTGATCTACGACTCGAGTGGAAATGCTCTTTTCCTGGTATACGATTCTTCCTATGGGTGTGTGCAGCGTCTCGACCTGGCCACGGGGAAGATCACCTGGGAGGCCGACAGCCAGCAAAGCTTCGACTTCTCATCGGATGGTTTTCAAGCCCTGTTGACCGACTCGAATTTATACTTCAGCAACGCCAATGATTTATTGGCAGTGGATAAATCAACCGGGCACATGAAAGTGCTGCTGACCAATCCGGACTATACCCTCCTGCCGCTGGCCCTGGCAGGCAACAATCTGATCGTACGCGCCTATCGAACACGTGGCACCGGGATTTTCGAGCTTTGGGGGGTGGATGTCTCTTCGGGAAGCTCTGTCTGGCAGTTGAACCTGCAGGGTGCCCAGCCAATCGATCCACCGGATGTGATGTCCGGGATGATTGACAACAACGACACGGGTTGGACCTGGAAGCTGGTTTCGGCAGGCCTGGTTGTGATCAAATTCCAGGGCCAACCCAACCAGCTTATTTTGGAGACTTTCGATCCGGAAACCGGCAACAGCCTGGGGACACAGACCATCGCCCTGAACAATATTAACGGTGATTTTTATGATATTCCCGCCGTTATCGCCTGGCAGAATAATGTCGTCTACATTAACCTGGACTCGAAAATCTGCGCCCTCGACCTCAGCACTGGAAAGCTAACAGTCATCTACTAAACCCATCAGCCGCGTACCATGCCTGGTGGAATTTCCTCAATCAAAAGGATCGATGTCCCGGCTGAAATGCCCAAGCAGAGTGAAAAAATAAAGAGCAGTTGGCATATGAATGATCAATTGGAAGTCTTGGTTGAGTCCAACGTATGAGTGAATTGACGTTTGTTGGAGACTGCCGAAGCTGTGACCGCAGAGCAGTTCACCCAAAAGGTTTTACCCGGCTTCGGGTCGCTTCATCTGACCCTTGTCCAGATCCTGGGCGCGGAAGTGTTGTGGTTCGCGCGCTGGCAAGGTCTGTCTCCCAGGACGATGCTCGCGCCAGGCGATCTGCCGACCGCGCAGGCGATCCGCGAGCGCTGGGCGGGGTTGATCGACGGGAGACGCGCCAGCCTCGCTGGCTTGAATGAAGCCAGTCTGGAGGCGACCGTGAGTTGGACGAACATGCGCGGGCAGGCGTATAGCTTGCCGCGCTGGCAGGTAATTCTTCACTGTGCCAACCACTCAACTCATCATCGAAGCGAAGCAGCAGCCATATTGACTGAGCTGGGCCACGAACCCGACAGCACCGATCTGGTGGAATGCTTTCTGGAGCGTTCCGGGCAGCACTGGAAACCGACCGCCCTCTCCTGAGGCTGACGGATGCGCCCTCCATCCCCCGCCTTCAAACCTAAGGGTTACCACAAGTCAAAATATCGCCGATATCCCAAGCTTTTTGCCAATTCAACCCAATTCTCAGCCATCTTTAGGTCTCTTGCAGATTCGCCCGTTTAAATATAAGGAGAAATATGAGGGCAAGAATGATATGGGTGAGCGTAAGGTCTTTAGGCGTTTCATTGGTCCAATAGACGGATCAGACTTGATGAGATTCAATCGAAAGGATTTTTTCGAATCTCCGGGAGGCGTAGAAAATTTTGCGAACGCGGCGAAGATCGAGCCTCTTATTTCAGCCATTCGGCTTAAAATCATAAAGGAGGATAATGAACAGGTCAGCATTAAAAGTTGGCGTCAATCTCGGCGGCTGGATTTCCCAGTATCCGGATTATGATTACCAGTATTTCGACACCTTCATCACGCGTGAGGATATCCTGCGCATAGCCGATTGGGGGATGGACCATGTCCGCCTGCCGGTAGATTATCCGGTACTGGAGCAGGATTCGCGGCCGGGGATGTATCTGGAGCGTGGCTTCGGATACATTGAGCATTGCCTGGATTGGTGCAGGGAAAATCACCTGAATACCATTCTGGACTTGCACAAGGCACCTGGTTTCAGCTTCGACACATTGGATCAAAATACCCTGTTCGGGAGTCCGATTTTACAGGAGCGGTATCTGGCATTGTGGGAGGGGATCGCCCGGCGTTTCCTCGGCCGCTTGGACGAGACGCTGGCCTTCGAACTGCTGAATGAGATCGTCCTGCCTGACAGTGCCCCATGGAATTCCCTCGTCCGGCGAGTCCTGGAACGAATTCGTTCGATTGACGCGAAGCGATTGATTATCATTGGCGGCAATCGGTACAATGCGGTAGACGAACTGCCCAACTTGGAATTATTCGATGACGCGAACATTCTCTATACCTTCCATTTCTATTCCCCGCTGGCGGTGACGCACCAGAAAGCTCCCTGGGTACCGGCACTGGTCGACTATAACCGGGAGGTGGACTATCCGGGTGAAGCTCCCGATTTGGCTGCATTTCTGGACGCCCATCCCGAACACCGGGCCCGACTCGGCGTGGAGGCAGGTGTCCGGTTTGATCGTCAATACCTGGATCGCACCCTCGCACCGGCCGTGGATTTTTCCCGGCGCATCGCCCAGCCGGTCTACTGCGGTGAGTTCGGAGTGTACAATAAAGTAAACATGGCCACTCGCCTGAACTGGACGCGGGATTATGTCGCTTTGTTGAATGAGTATGCAATCGGGCATGCCATCTGGAATTACAAATCCTTGGATTTTGGGTTGGTAGACAGGGATGGCAAGATCGTTAATCAGGAATTGGTCAAAATAGCAAGCCAACATTTTTGAGGCGTTCGCGAACACCTTTTCATTTTCGGAAGGGGTTGGATAACAACCAGCAACGATCAGGAAAACCGCCTGGCATGATCTGGGAGGAAAATGTCCGGGACCTGCCTCGACTGGCCGTTGGTGGCCTTTGTGGTCTTGCCAGTCGTCCATCCTCGAGCGCTTCGGCCCGCACTCAGCCCAGCCTCTGCCCCCGTGCGAAAGAGCGTCGCAGGTGAAGGTGGCATGCGAGTGATCGCCTAAACAGTTCCCTGCGATAAGCATATCTTGGTGCAGCACGAAGGCTACTGGCCATCCACCGGCAGTCCTTCCAGCGCCATGATCTTAAGGGCATTGGTGGTGGGGCTGGCCCCTGGGCGGATTTGGTAATCGAAGGTCAGGATGCCCCCGGAAACATCATCGCGAAAATGATAGTTGTGCAGCTGCGGGTGAGCGTCAGCCAGAGTCGCCAGTTCCAGATCGTGGGTGGCGATAAAACCCAGGGCTGGGGCGTCGAGCAGCGCTTTAATGTAGGCGCGGCTGCCGATCAACCGCTCGCGGTTGTTGGTGCCGCGAAAAAGCTCGTCAATCAGGTAAAGCAGCGGCAATTTGGTTGAGCCTGGCTGCGCTGGCTCGGATTTTTGAGCTTGAGGCGAGGGTTCGTTTATTGCATCCAGCAGCCCTTTGAGGCGTTTGACTTCGGCGTAGAAATACGAAAAGCCATCACCGAGCGAATCGCTGACACGGATGCAGGTATACAGGCGGAACGGCGCGGTATGGAACCGCGTTGCGCACACCGGACCGCCGGCATATGCCAGGCACAGGTTTACACCCAGCGTGCGGAGAAATGTGCTTTTCCCGGCCATGTTCGAGCCGGTGATCAGGTTCAATTCACCGAGCGAGCGACCCACGAAATCGTTGCACACCCGGCGGGTGGGGGGCAGCAGCGGGTGACCCAGCTGGCGCGCCGCGAACACTGCGGTGGGCGAATCCATTTTTGGTGCGGAAGCGGCGGATGGTTTCAGCGATTTTAGCAAGCTCTCCCCATCGTTTGGCTGTGTTCCGACCGGCGCGATCTGCGGGAAGGTGTAGTTCGGGTTTTGCGTCGCAAACATCCCCAGCGAAATCAGCGCCTCCAGCTCATGAAATGTGTCCAACCAGGCGGGTAGCAGGCGGGCCATGCGCTCTTTTTGGCGGGCGGCCAGCCAGGCGGCCCAAAAATCCCACGGCGTCAGCAGGTTGAGCAGCAATCCCAGCGCCGGGTTCATGCGCAGCCCGGCAGATGCCGTGGACCACTTGACCTGGCGCAACAGGCGGGTCGGGCGGGCAGCCTCGCGTGTGAACGGGGCGCACACCGTTGCGAGCTCTCTGGCGTTGCCGTAAGGGTAGTTCTCGATAAAGTGCAGCAGCGGTCGAAATTTATTTAACTCGCTGTCCAGCCGGATCACCGCCGCTAAAAACTTGCTGATCGCCCCCTGGCTGGCAATGTATAGGCCGGCGTATGCCAGTAAGGAGAGCAGCCAATAAGGGGGCAGCCGCCCCGCCGCGTTGAGCACAAACAGCGTCACATTGGCGGCGGAAAGCAGCGTGGCCCAGGGCAGCACCCGGCGCAGGGCAGCTTCGGGGACCGGAGTAGATAACCAGTCAAGCAGTTTGTCATCATCCAGTGGCTGGCGGGCGAGCTGGCGGTAGGTGAGCAGCAGGCGGTTGCAGAAGCGTGGCAAACCTTTCAGATCGCTCACGACCCCCTGGCGGGCCGCAATTTTTGCTTCATCCGGGACGCCGGCGGTCAGCCATTCGGCCAGGCGGAGGCTGCCCTGGCGCGAAATGGCCCTATCGAGCAGGTGGTGGAGCGATAATTGCCCGGTCAGGTCGAGGTCGAGCGAGAGTGGCGATGGAGCGGCGGAGGCGATTGGGTCGGGGATGTGCGCCCAGTCGAGAGTCAGGCGTGCCAGCTGCTCGGCGTGCAGGTCGTGCCAAATATGGAACTTCTCGTTCCAGCGATCCAGACGCCGGTGCAGGATTACAACGCCGATGAACAAAAGCGTCGCGGCGGCGAAAGCGCACCACCCCCCACCCGGGCCGAAGAGTGCCGCCGAACCCCAGGTGGATGCCCCGCCCACTAAAAATACTGTTAAACGCACCCATACGAAACGACGGCTGAAGGCATCGCAGCGGGCGATGCGGCGCTCGATGTAGGGCAGATGGGGGAGTGACTGTGTGGAGGCTTTTGGATGCATGGGCTTATTGTAGCGCAACGAACTTGACGATCAGGACCTTCAGGAAGGGTTAAGCAGTCAGCGACTCATGTTCACACCCGTTCTAAAGGAGGCAACTTTTCAGCTATGTGGATCTTGATGGGGTAGGCCACCAATTTGCTGGTCAGGTATTTTAGATGCGCGGCAGCAAACATCGTCTGATATTCCTGGCTGCTGTAGAACTTGACGTGTTCACGTTCCCGTTGTCTGACCCGGCCATCAATCCAGAGCATAAGAAAATCATCCGTAGTCACGTCGAGAATATAGAGACGACCCTCCCCGGTGAGCAGACGGTGAATTTCTCTCAATACTTTCGATGGATCTAAATAATGATGAAAGGAATTTGTGCAAATCGCATGATCCACGGAGCCGCTTTCAAGGGGGATCTGCTCAGCGTTGGCTTTGTAAAAGTGCACATTCCTGAAGCCGGCGGAGCGGGCCAGGGCCGTATCAATCATGTTCCCCGAAATATCGACCCCATTGAATTCACCCTCGTCCTGCAGGAGGCTGGCCACATAACGTACCGCCCAGCCCGTACCGCAACCGATGTCGAGAAAATGAAGGCCGGGTCGGAGGTCGATCAGGCGGATAACCTTTCGCTGCAACCAGCGAAAATAATCAAAGCGCTTTTGTTCGAATGTCGCGGCCCGCGAGTCCCATTTGCGCTCATTCAAGCCTGCGTGTTCCGAATTTGGGTCCATTCCGGGCTGCTCACCCATAGGCTTCCAACTCAAAAACGATCTGCATCTGCGGCTTATTCGCTGTCACTGATTTCCCTTCATCATATTCCGTGCAGGCTAATATGCTTTTCAACCCATACCCCCTGGCAATATACTCTATCTCCTGCAAGCTGTACAGCTGCCATTCAAATGCATCCGAATCACCGCCGGGATAATTCAGCCTAACAGTCAGTCGGTTTCCCTGCATCGATTGGATGATTTGAATGGTTTGCGCCTTTCGTTCCACCTTTCGTTCGCCTTGATTTCTCTGCCAATACTCACGATTATAGATATCCAGGATCAGACGACCGTTTGGCGTCAGCTTCTGGCTGATCTGCCCGATGAGTTGCTGGTTTGTCAGCTCATCAAAATAGCCGAAACTTTGCCAGATGGACAGGACCGCATCGAATTTTCCGGGAATCTGACCTGATCTACGCATATCTTCCTGGATATATTCCGCTCCGGGTTGACGCTGATTTCTGGCAATCGATAGAGCGGCACGATCAATATCCAACCCAACCATCTGGTATCCTATTTGTGCCAGGCGATTGGTGTGGCGTCCCTGACCACAACACAGGTCTAATAATCTGGAATAAGGTGGGTTCGGCAAATTCCGGCTGACAAAGCTTACCTCTTGTTCAGTATAAGGCCGGGTTTCCAGAAAGAGCTGAAACCAGGTTTGAGAATAGCTATTGACCATAAAACACGGGTTTGGTTTTTCTTCCCTCAAAGGATTATGCTCGCAAAATCTTCCTGTTAGAAAAAATAAGAGCGAGTAATTCCCTAAACACAGAGAGCGAAAGGTGGACTGCTTTCGCTCTCATGGTTTGGGTTTAGAAGAGACATAACCGGGAAGACACCGGCCGCGTTTTAGCCCTGCGCTCGGCGGGGGAAATGGTTATCCTCCGTCCGATCGGACTTTTGCCAGCAGGGTCTTATAGTCGGTGACATTGGGAGGGTTCATCGCCACAATGCTCTCGATGGCCCGGATGGCACCGGTGCGATCACCGCCGTTCAGGAGCATTTCGCCCACTGCATCCAGCTGTGCGACGGCGTCCGGGATGCGCCCGGCCAGGCGGTACTCCTCTGCCAGGTAAGTGTGGGGGACTGCCTGTTGGGAAAATTCGCTGACCAGCTCCTCCAGGAACGGGACCGCCTCCGCACGCCGGGAATTGCTCTGGAGATAGGCAAGAAAATTATCCAGTTCGGCGGCTGCCTCGGCGGTCTGGTTGAGGCGGAGGTTCAGGTCGACCAGACTTTTCCGCGCCGGGAAGTCGCCCGGCTCGAGGGTGCGGATTTGCTCGAGGATGCGCAGGGCCTGGCGCCAGTCCAGGCGCTGCATATCGATGTCGGCCATGCGGCGCATCAGCTTGACGCTCCAGGCCCGGTTGGCGCCTCCCTGTTGAGCGAGGCGGAGGGCGGTTGTATACGTCTTGCGCGCCATTTCCAACTCGGCCAGGCGGTAGTAGATGTCGGCGAGTTCGATATATTCGGCAATCGCCTCGTCGACCTGGCCGCGGGCGGTGAGCTGGTCGATCAGACGGGTGCGGGTGTTAAGGTCCATGGGTGAGACCTGCACGATTCGGCGCAGCAGGTTGACTGCCTGGGCTGACTCGCCGCGTACGCTGTAGGTTTGAGCGACAACCGTGTACTTGGCGATCGCGTCCTGGGTGCGGTTTTCCTGGATCAGGAGGTCCCCGATCAGTGTGTGCAAGGGCAGATAGGTGGGGGCAAATTTCAGGGATTCGAAGGCTTCATCCATGGCTGTCCGCAGGTGTCCATCCCGCGCCAGGCGGCGGACCGTGCCGACCGCGTCGATCACCTGGCTGCTCTGGGCCTGGGTCAGAATCTCTGCCAGCGGCATGGGAGGTGCGCCGTCAGTGGCCTTGGGAAGCTGTTCTCGTGCCTGTATCACCTGTGTCCGCCAATTTGGACGATAGAGCAGTTGTTTAATATTTTTGCACAGCGGTTCGAGTACGGCCGGGTCAGTTTGTGAGCCCAGGGCCTCGATCAGCGGTTCGTACAACTGCTGGAGCTCATTGGCCTCATCCGGTGGTACAACCATTGCATCGGCAACCTTGAGCGCCTCCATATACTCGACTGCGGCTGCTGTCGGGTGTTCCATTTGTATCTGGATCTGGCCCATCAGCAGCCGTGATCCGAGAGCGTAGTCCTCATGTTTGACTGCGTGCTGGAGGTGGCGCAGGGCGCTTTCGACGCGTTCTGTGCCGGAGCGGAGCAGCCCCAGGTCGAAGTACAGCGCCGGATCGTTGAAACCGGCTTCCAGGGCCTTCTCCAGCTCCTCCACGGCTTGCCCTGGCTGCTGTTTGGTTTGTGCATCGATCGCCTGGCCCAGATGCAGCATGATCTTCGTCCGCTCGCTCCGTTTTGTATTCAGGGCGCCGGTGCCGTGGACCAGCGCCTGCATGCCGGGTTTGGCGGACTGCGTTTCAACGCTCTCTTCACCCAGGTCGAACAGAACTTCGGCAAGGCGGGTAAGTGCCATTTGCCGCGCTTCCGCCACCGGATCCAGGCCGCTCTCGGTCGCCTTGGGTGACTCCATCTGGCGCACCTGTGCCATGCGCAGCGGTCCCGTTCCACCTTGGGGGCGCATCGGTTTCGGAAGTAATTGACCTGCCCGCAGCATCGTCTGTGCCTTATGAGCTTCCTGACTGTTGGGCATCAGGCGCAGGGCGCGCCCGACCATCTCGGCCGCTTTGTCGGCATCCCCGGAGTGCTGGCAAAGGCTGGCGATGGCCAGGAATTCGGTCACCGCCTGCTGTGTATGGCCGAGACGTTCGTGGACCATGGCAAGGTATGTGTGGGCGGTAACATTTTCAACATCCAGCTGGGTGACGCGCAACCAGTTCTCCAGGGCCTTGTTGCTGTCCTGATTCTTGATGTACAGCTCGGCGGCGCGCAGCGAGGCCTGAATTGCCTGTTTGAGGTCGCCGGAGCGTTCGGATAACTGGGCGATCTTTTCCAGCGGGACGGGGTCATCGGGTGAGACCTTTGCGGTGCGCAAATAGGCCTGCAGCGACTCCGGATATTTCTGCAGTTCAAACAGGGCCAGGCCGAGACTGGACAATGCCTTAGGGTGATCGGGGATCTCTTCCAGAGCCTTTTTATAAGCCGCGACGGCCTTGTCCCAGTTTTGGTCCCAGGCTGCAGAATGCCCCTCGTTCATTGCCTTCTGGAAGATGTCTTCGCGACCAGTCATGTTCTTGCCTCAGGAAAGTTTATCCGATTTCAGTGATCTTCTCTAGCTCGTCCCAGTTCGTACCCCAGCGTGCCTCAGTGGTGAGCGGAATGCTCAGCGAATAAGCATTTTCCATCACCTGGCGTACCAGGCTGGCTGTTTTTGCCAACTCCGGGCGGGGACACTCGATCACCAGCTCATCATGCACCTGCAGGATCATCTTGCCATGCAATCCAGCTTCGGTCAAGGCAGGTTGGATGCGGATCATGGCGATTTTCATTATATCAGCAGCTGTGCCCTGGATGGGGGCATTGATCGCTTCGCGTTCCTCCCGGTTTTTAAGCACCTGGTTCAAATGGCTCTTGAGCGCCGGGAAGTAGCGGCGGCGGCCAAGCAGCGTTTCAACGTAACCGGTGCTGGCGGCTTCCTTGCGGATGCCGTCCAGATACCCCTTGACCCCAGGGAACTGCTTGAAATAAGCTTTAACGAACTCCTCCGATTCGGCCAGGGTCAGCTCGGTGGTGCGCGTCAAGCCAAAGGCGGACATGCCGTAGATCAGGCCGAAATTGATCGCCTTGGCGTGGCGGCGCTGTTCCTTGGTCACCGCTTCAAGCGGGACTCCGTAAATGGCTGCGGCAGTGGTGGCATGGATGTCCTGCCCGCCGCGGAAGGCGTCCAGCATTGCCTCGTCGTTGGCCATGTGGGCGACGATGCGCAGCTCGATTTGTGAGTAATCGACCGAGAGCAGGACGCTCCCCGGGGCGGCAATGAAGCCGCGCCGTACGCGCCGACCCAGGTCGGTGCGGGTCGGGATGTTCTGCAGGTTGGGGTTCGAAGACGACAGCCGGCCGGTCACCGCGCCGGTCTGGCTGTAGGAGGTGTGCACACGCCCGGTCTCCGGATGGATCTCCTCCGGCAGGGCATCGCTGTACGTGGATTTCAGCTTGGCCAGCTCGCGGTACTCGAGCACCATATCCACCACCGGGTGCTGGCCGCGCAGCTCCTCCAGCACCTCGGCGGAGGTGGAATAGTGGCCCGAGCTGGTCTTGCGCCCGCGGGCAGGGGGAGCCAGGTGCAGGGTCTCGAAGAGGACGGTGGCAAGCTGCTGGGTCGAGTTCAGGTTGAATTCCCTGCCGACTGCTGCATAGACCTGTTTCTCGATCCCAGCCAGGCGGAGGCTCAGCTCCTGCGACATTTTACTAAAAAAGTCTCTGTCGAGCGCCACACCGGCCATTTCCATATCAGCGAGCACCTGGATGAGCGGCATCTCGATGGTTTGGAACAGTTCGTGCAGTTTTGGGAAGCGCTTCAGTTCCTCCGCCAGCACGAAATGCAGGCGCAGGGAGACTTCAGCATCGGCCGCGGCGTAGGCGCCTGCTTCCTGAACGGCCACCTCCGCCATCGAACGCTGGTTCTTGCCTGTGCCGATCAGTTCTTCAATGTGGGTCATCGCCTCGCCCAGACGGACAGAGGCCAAAGCCTTCAATCCCAGGTTGCGTGAAGAGGGGTCGAGCACCCACTCGGCGATCATCGTATCGAAAGACAGCGGCGTCACCCGCACGCCGGCTCGGGAGAGCATGATGATGTCGTACTTCAGATTGTGCCCGATTTTGGGTAAATGCGAATCGGTGAGCGGGCCGCGCAGGGCAGAGAGCACCATTTCCAGCGGGAGCTGTTCCCCGCTAAGATGCCCGACCGGGAGATAATAGCCTTCCCCGGCTTTCACCGCGAGCGAGATGCCGACAAGTTCAGCGGTCATCTCATCGGTCGAGGTGGTCTCGGTGTCGAAGGACAACAGGCTCGCATTCTGCAGGGTTTTAGCCAGGGAAGCCAGCCCTTCGGGAGTATTTACAATGATCGTCTTCACGTCCGGGGCTTTCCCCGGCTTCATTGTTTCACTTGCGGCTGGAACGGAGGCAGGTGATTTGTCTGGCGCTCCCCCGAAGAGGCTCAGCTGCCGGTCGGGAGCGTTAGAGCTTCCGGTCATTTTTTTCAGCCGGTCGACCAGGGAGCGGAATTCCAGATCGCGCAGCATGGCCTCCACTTTGGCCGGCTCGAATTTGTCTGGTCGGGCCTGCTCCAGGTCGATGGTCACCGGAAGGTCCGTCCTGATCTGGGCCAGCTTCTGGCTCAGGTAGGCAGATTCTTTCCCAGCTTCCAGCTTGGTGCGCCAGCGCGGTTCGACTTCATCGAGGTGGGTGTAAATCTCGTCCAGGGTGCCGAATTTCGCCAAGAGATTTTCCGTTGTTTTTTCCCCGACACCGCTCACACCGGGGATGTTGTCGGATTTGTCGCCGACCAGTGCCTTGTAATCCACAACCTGGTCCGGCCGGACGTGCAATTTGCCAACCACGTCTTCGGGGGTGACGTAGTTTTGATCGTCGCCGGCCAGGTACACAATGGTCCGCTCGTTTACGAGCTGCAGCAAGTCCCGGTCGCCGGTGATGATCTTGACGCCCAACCCCTGCTTGGCAGCCCAGCGCGCCGCGCTCCCGAGGACATCATCGGCCTCGAAGCCTTCCATCTCCAGGCGCGGGATGTTGAAAGCATCCACCAGCTGGCGAATGCGCTCGATCTGCGGGCGGAGGTCATCGGGCATTTTGGCCCGCGTCGCCTTGTACGCGGGGAAAAGCTCATCGCGGAAGGTCTTGCCGGTGTCGAATGCAACGGCCAGGTAGTCAGGTTTTTCCTGTTCCAGGATGCGCATCAACTCTCTGACAAAGCCGTATGTCCCCGCTGTCGGCTCGCCTTTGGAGGTCTGCCAGCGCTGGCTGACAGCTCCGGCGGTAAGAGCAAAATACATGCGATAGGCCAGGGCGTGGCCATCGATCAAGTACAAAGTTGGCGGCATGGAAATTCTTTACGGGAGAGGGCTAATGCGGTGCTTGCGTCAGACCCTGTCGCTGGCGGGTCTGTGTGATGAAATCCTTGATCAACTGGGCCGGGGCTGGCTGGCTGCCTCCCATGATCAGGTATCCCGGCGCCCAGAAATCGCCAGATGGATTTTCCTTCTTGAAGCGGGGGAACTCGTTGAAGATTTTTTCCGAGGTATTCTTGCGCAGCATGCGCATCACGTAGCCGGGCGAAGTGGCCGGAGGCACGTTGACGATCCATTGCAGGTAGTCCGGTCGTACCGAAATATACTCCAGGCGCCAGCCGTAGGCGACGCAGGTCTGCTGGATCCAATCCGAAAGGTGTTCTGCCAGCTCCACGGTAAGGTAGTGCTGCATGAAGCGAGGGATCAGCAGACAGTCATAGGTTAAATTGTAGACCGACGGCGAGACCGGTTCGAGGACGATCTTGTGCGTGCCTTCGGGGACGGCGGCCTGTCGGGTCTCCGCCAGTTGCTCCGAGCTGAGCTCGGTCTTCCTGCGACTCCTGGCCTGGCGGGTGACGGCCAGATTCTCATCGATCTGTTCTTCGGCCTGGGGTTGACCGGAGGGTTCCACCTGGTCGGTGAATGTCTGCCCTTGATCGGGCTGGACCTCGAAGCTGAGTCGGCCCGCATCAATTGAGGCTGTCGGCTGGCCGGCTTCGACAGGGAATTCCAGGTTGGTGAACGGCTCCGTGGTGGGGGTCGGGTTTGGAGAGGGCACATCCGACAGGATGGCAGAAAGCGAGGGCTCTGGTACTGCCTCGTCCGTCTCTCCTTCCGGATTGTCTTCGCTGTCCGGCGATGCCGACAGGGAATGAACCAGGTTGCTGGTTTGCGTGCGGATCGTGCTGAACGGCGTCTCGGCATCAAAGATCAGCGCCAGGACCATGCCTTCCGCCAGGCGCGTTGCATAGAGCATGTGTTCGGCGGAGGTGGAAGCCAGGCGGATGAAGTGCACCAGGTCGTTCTCAGATGACCGATCCCAGTAGCGGGCCACAGTCTCGGCCAGTTCACTGGTGGCGGTTTGGGGCAGCTGGCCGGCATAAGCCCACAGCTGTCCGTCTTTGGTGATCAAAGCCGCCTGGGCGGATGTTCCCAGGGTCAGGCGGGTCAAATGCTGTGCAGCGCGAGTGACATCCGCCATCCAGGAGGGAGCTTCCCCGGTCTGGGGTTGGGACTCGGCATACGCGCTGTCGGACACCGTGGCAGGAAAAAAGTTTGCCATCATATCCAGGAGGTCAGATCGGTTGTACTGCTTTGGCAGATAATACAGGGGGAAAAGTTTTTCGAGCGCCGAATGCCAGCCCACTTCTGAAATCACCACGAAGCGGATTTCCGAATTGATCATGCGCAGCGCCCGACCGATGCGAACCATCGCGGCTTCCTCCGCGGCTGCATCCAGAAATGCAAGCGGACAGCCCATCTCATGGGCGTATGCGACCGCGGCCTCTTGATCTTCGGTCACACGAACACTGAACCGTCCAGTTTCTTCCAGGTTCTGGCGGAGCAGCTTCCCAAACGGGATATCAGTCGTGACGACCAGCAACGGAATCGGCATCTTAAATAATAGTGTATCACGGCCTTGTCCGGGAGGCAAGTGGTCTGCGATATAGGGTGTGTATCATTTTTTCGGGGAATAGTCACGTTGGTAGAGGGCGCGTCCGTATTTGAATTTACGCCAGGGATTGTCCTTTGGGTCTTTGGGTTTCTTCGGCACTGGAAGCACAGCCTCCTGAATGGTTGGCAAGACTGTTACCGGGGTCTCCGCTGCCAAGACCGTAGCTGGTTGCCTTCGGGTCTGATGGAGCATCAACCTTCGTTGGGTAGCTTGCTGGCGCAAACGCGATTCAATCCTGGGCCATTCTTCTTTCCAGCGGCGACTGCAGAGGATGTTGCGTAGGGCGAGCATGGGATTGACGTTTTGCTCGGCCCAGTGCATGCCGGAGCCTTTCAGCCGCACTTCCACCACCAGCTTGTTGCCGCTTTCCACGATCCCGTCGCCGATCGGCCAGCCCCCTGCCTGAAACTGAGGGTATTGGAGCTGTGGCTCGCGTTTTTGGAGGTAGGTCAGATTGGCAGGTATTTCTTTGATCTCGGGATGGCAGGTCTTCAATCGCCGCAGTTCTGTGAACAAGCGCCTGGGCCCCTCGTGTTTGAGCTGGTGAAGTCGTTTCTGGAGCCACTCCTGGGTGCGGGGTGTGCCTTCTCCATACAAGGATTCTCCCACCGCACTGAGATGTTCTCCGGCATGCGGAAAGTCCAGGATCCGCACCGCATCGGGCCGATGATAGTCTAAGAAGCCCTGCAACCAGTCCGAGCCATCCATAATGCCAGCCACCTGGCTGGCATTCTCCACCCCCCGTCGCTGGATCTCCACCAAAGCCAGTCGGGTAAACTCTTCTGAGCTGATTTTGCGGGAAAAATACGACAAATGGCGAGTATGCACCACCCAGTCCCCTCTTTCCAGCACCGCTGGCTGCACTTCCCCGATCACCACCGTCCGCACTTCCGCCCACTGCCCATGCCGGAGCGGGACCATGGCCCCATCCGCACTGATTTGCATTTTCTCCGCCCCTGCGGGTGGCGCTGAAGGTTGTTCTCGCTCTAATCGTTCCACTTCCTCCTTTTGCATTTCCTCATAAGCCGCCCCCGCCGCTTCGCTGTAACGTTGGCCGACCGACTTGCTTACTCCCACCCCCTGCATGTCTTCCATCATCTCGGCTGCACACTCAAAGGGCATCCAGCTCGACAGCCGCACCAGGCTCTCGTGGGCGCGCGGCGTCAGGCTCCCCGGCAATAATTCCAATTCACGATCGAGGGGGAAAAACTCCCTGCCCACACTCAGGACATTTCCCGTATTCCCGTTCAATCTCCACCTCGTTGCCCCCCCGCACCTGCCGCCGCCGCTTCTTCTTCCCTTTCCCCTCCAACTTCGCTCCACAGTGCGGACACACCGGCCCATCCGGCCCCTCTTTCCACTCTGCACTCGCACTCAGGTTCGCCGTGTCCGACAGCATCTGCGCTCGAAACTCATCCAACCGCCGATCCACTTCCGCCTCGATCTCTCGAAAGGTTGCCCGCGGGTGCGCCTGCCGCCATTCCGCCATCCCCTGGTTGATTTCTTCGCTCTTCGCCTGCCAGCCCTTCTTTACCTGCTCGGTCTTCATGCGACCTCCTCGCCTGCTTTTCCCCTTATCTTACATCTTTCCCGAAAAAATGATACACACCCGCGATATATGTAATATAAGTGTAATTTTTGTCTTTAAATGGTTTTTTTCTGAACCCATCCCTGCCCTCAGGATATACTTCGCCCTTTCAAAAACAGCCTCGAGCCTCTCCCATGCGCTGCTCGTCCAGAACACGCAGCCGTTCAGGGGGATGGGCAACCCCGAGACTGCCTGAGCGTGGAAAGAGGGGCCCGGTACCTGGTTGAAAGCGTCGGCACCCGCAAGTTCAAGCGGCAGATCATCTAGCGGAAGATGCCCGGTTGAGCCCCAATTCAGGGTAAAATTCCATTAATCAGGGACGGTGACCATTGCAGACACCCCCTACCTGCGCTTTCGAAAGGAGATCTTTATGCAACTGCGCTGCACCTACTGCCAGTCCATGTTTGCCATCAGTCGTGATGAGACGCTCGCTGCTCTGGAGCACATGGATGAAAATAATTTGAAATACTACGATGCTCACTGCCCGAGCTGTCGTAGAGCCAATCGCGTCGAACGCTTCAGGCTTGAGTTTTCTTACCCCAACTGGCGCGAGGCGATCAAGGCCATGGCCCAGCAGGCCACCACAGCCGGACCTGGACAATCTGCCCCTGCGAAGCCTCTGGCTGCCGCCCAGCCAGCTCCAGCTTCGGGAAAGCCGGTAAAAGCGGCTGCGCGGGCCTCCCACAAGAGGGCATCTTCGGCGAAGAGCAAACCCGCCCTCAGACCTGCTCCGAAAGCAGCCTCGAAAGCTAAGCCAAAGGCGGCAAAATCGTCCCCGAAAGGGAAAACTGCTGCAGCCTCAAAGGCCTCTGCCAAGCCTGCGGCAAAAACATCCTTGAAAGGGAAGCCGGCAGCCAGGCCTGCCGTGAAGACGAAGAAACCTGCCGCTTCCCCGGCGAGGAAGTCATCCGGAATGGTCAAGAAGGTTCCTGCCAGGAAAGCTGCAAAGCCCTCTCCGAAAGGGAAGAAACCGGCCGGGAAGAAGAAGTGATGTCCCTGCGTGCAGTCTGTATCGACCTCGGCGGCGTGCTCGCCCGCACGGAAGACCGCACCCCGCGCACTCACCTGGCTGAAAGCCTGGGCCTGACCGAAAGCGAGTTGGAAAAAATCGTTTTCGGCAGCGAGTTGAGCGCACAGGCCTCGAGCGGGGTGATCCCCTACGAACAGCACTGGCGAAATGTCGTCAGTGCCCTGGGACTCCCGGAAAATGAAATTCCACGGGTGCGGGACGAGTTCTTCGCTGGTGACCGTCTGGATGTTGATCTGGTCAATTTCCTGCGTGCTCTGCGCCAGTCGTCGATCAAGGTCGGCCTGATCAGCAATGCCTGGTCCGACCTGCGCGAGTGGATCGTCAGCAGGCACATCGAGGATGCTTTCGATGAAATGATCATTTCCGCAGAGACTGGGATCACCAAGCCGGATGCGCGCATCTACCGGCTCGCACTGGAAAAACTTGGCGTTGCCCCCTCGGAAGCTGTCTTCGTAGATGACATGCCCGCCAACGTGGAAGGCGCCCGGGCGGTCGGGATGCATGCGATCCAATTTACACAAAGCCAGGAGATCTTGAAGGAGATCAGGCAGCTGCTTGCCGCCAACCCGTGACCTTGCCCCTGCCGGGGGAAAGGCCGCTGGGCACGAACTTAGAGTAATGAAAATAGGGAACCACCGCCATCCTCCTCCGGATGGCGGTTCTTTCCGGGCCTGCCAGGTTCCCTTTAATGGGGCCGCAGTTTGAACTTCTTTAAGGAATTATGAAATCTTTCCTCCGCAACACCGTTCACCAGTTCCGCTCCCTGAAAGGCCCGGCCCGGCTGTTCCTGCTGGCGCTCTTCCTCGACGGGTTGCTGTACAGCGGCTGGAGCCTGTTCTTCAATTTGTATATTCTCAAGGCCGGGTACAGCCGCGATTTCCTCGGGCTGGCCATCGCCGCGCCGTCCCTTTCGGGGCTCGTGCTGGGGGTCCCGATGGGTCTGCTCTCGGACCGGATGGGACGCAAACGCGCCATGCTCACCGGTTTTTCCCTGGCCGGCTTTGGCATGATCGGGATGGTCCTAACTCGATCCGAGCCGGTCATGCTGGCCCTGGCCCTATTTTGGGGGGCTGCCGCCCAGCTTTATATCCTCAGCCAGGGACCGTTCATGATGAAAGCCTCCGATGACAAAACGCGCGATGTGCTCTTCAGTATAAGCTTCGGCATGTTCCCGCTGGCGAGCACGCTTGGTAATTTCCTCGCCGGCTATTTGCCGGGTTTGTTTGGCCGTTTGTTTGGTGTGCCTGACTCTCCCATGGTCTACCAGGCCGTCCTGCTGACCTGCGTAGTTTCCGGCTTTGTGGTGCTGCTTCCCCTCGCCCTGCTCCATGAACCAAAAGTCGCAATGGATCGGGAACCCCCGGAGCAGGCCAGGGGGAGCGGACCTTCTCTCTGGAAAGCACTTTCACGCCCGCTGACCCTCAAACTGGCATTACCCAACCTGGTCATCGGATTTGGGGCGGCCACCCTCGTGCCGTATTTTAATGTCTTTTTTGCCCAGCGCTACAATCTGAGTGACCAGGCCCTGGGTCTTCTTTTCAGCCTCGGTTCCCTGGCCACGGGTGTGGCCTGCATCGTCGGGCCCAGGCTGGTCGGCAACCTGGGCGGGAAGGTGCGCATGGTGGTTCTCTTCCAGTCCGCAAGCCTGGTTTTCCTCCTGGCGATTGGCTTTTCACCCTGGCCCTGGCTGGCCCTGGCCGGCTTTCTGGTGCGCGGGGCTCTGATGAATATGGTTTCACCGCTCTTCGACGCCTTTGCCCTGGAGCGGAGTGCTGAGATTGAGCACGGCATTGTGACCAGCATCCGCAACCTGGCCTGGAACGTCGGCTGGACGGTCGGGCCGTATGCCTCGGGTTTGGTGCAGCAGCGCTGGGGCTTCGCGCCGCTCTTTGTCAGCACCGCGATCCTGTACGGGCTCGCCAATCTCGTGATCTGGATCTTCTTCCGCCCTAGGAGCGGTCTGGACCCGGCACTGGCGAGCCAGTCGACCCGATAAAAACCCGTTTTCTTTTATAAACACGACCTTGCGTCGTCAGACCTCAGGGGGTCTTGGTCATTGAGGCAATCCCGGAAGCACTCGTGCCGGTGGCGAAGGTTACCGTGTAAGTTAGCTTGGCATCGGTGCCGCTCATCGTCCCCTGGGCAGATACCTGCGATATTCCGGGGACAGGCAGGTTGTTTGCTGTCATGGTGAGGTTGCCGCTGTAGTCAATGGTGACCTGCAGGTCTCCGAAGATCGGTCCGCCGGTGCCTCCGAAGGCAAGGCCGTTTGCATCGTAGGTCCCCGCAAAAGTAAGCGGCGAGGGGCTGCCTACTCCCAGAATGTTTCCACCCAGGGTCACGTTGGCGGTGGCCGTTCCATCCGGCTGAATTGTGATTGTGGCTGTTATTTTTCCCGTGGTTCCGTAGGTGGTATTGCTCCAGGTGCCATTCCACTGGCCGGCAAGCTGCTGGGCCTGGCTGTAGGCCGGGTTGGGACCGCTTGTCGAAGATGGGGGTGTGAGCGTGGTGTCCCCTCCCGGGTTGCTCGAGGATGGGGTACTGGTTGCCGAAAGCAAGCTCGACAACGACCCACAGCTGCAGGCCATGATCAGCATGGCGGTAAAAACTAACAGGATATACTGGCGCTTGATCATCTTCCTCTCCTTTAATACCAAAATTAAACCAACCAGATCGTATTTGTTATTATTACCGGACTGTTTGCGAAATTCAAGTCCCCCTTTTGGGGGGGAGTCCAAAGACACCTTCGCATTAGGGTGGGGATATTTTGGGCTTTATCGGTTAAAATCAAAACCATGGGCACGCTCTATCTGGTCGCCACACCGATCGGGAATTTGGAAGACCTCAGCCCACGCGCGCTGCATGTCCTGCAGCATGTGCGCCTGATCGCCGCTGAAGACACGCGCGTCACCCGCAAGCTGCTCAGCCATTTTGACCTGCACACTCCGCTGACCAGCTACTTCGAGCACAACAAACTGTCCAAACTGGACACGATCCTGGCTGCGCTGTCAGAGGGGGATGTGGCGCTCGTCTCGGATGCCGGGACGCCCGCCCTCAACGACCCGGGGTATGAACTGGTGCGTGCTGCGCTGGAGGTCGGACACACGGTCAGCGCTATCCCCGGCCCGTCGGCACCCATCGCCGCGCTTGTCTCCTCCGGGCTGCCGACAGACGCCTTCCTTTACCTCGGCTATCTGCCGCGCAAATCCCCCGAGCGCCGCGCCCTGCTTGACCATGTCGCCGAAGCCCCCTACACCTTGATTTTCCTCGAAGCCCCGCACCGCCTGCTCGAGTTGCTTGTCGATCTGTCCGCCGTTTTTGGCGACCGGGAGGTGGCTGTCGCTCGCGAGCTGACCAAAATGCACGAGCAAATCTGGCGTGGGTATCTCTCCGCGGCGCTGGACTATTTTACCGAAACCAGGCCGCGCGGCGAGATCACCCTGGTGGTGGCTGGTCACCCGGAAGAAAAGGTGTCACGCTGGTCCGAGGAGCATCTCCTGGCCGCCCTGCTGGCGGGATCCACGGCTGGAAAATCTCCTACGCAGCTGGCCGCCGAGTTGGCAGGCGAATCTGGCTGGATGCGGCGCGAAATTTACCGGATGGCGATTCTTATCAAAGACAGAAACCCATGAGTTGGGGTGTTGGGGCATACCGTTCAAATTTCCCTTTTGCTGGATGAGGCCATCGACAGGGTAGTCTTCTGATGGCCGTTTTAACCCCTGTCCTGATTTACACCCTCAGCCTGGATTGGACGATGGAGCAGCACATCCTGCTGTGGATATACAGCTTGAAATGAGGAGGCGTTGATGCAGATTGTCGCGGCCCGCACGATGAACACCCTGTATATTTATCTCGACATATCCTGGCTGGCTCTGTTTTGCGGCATCCTGCTCGTTTTCAAGCGGCATCTGGCTCTCCTTGTCGGACTGCTGGCGGGAGTGTTGTACTTCCTGGTGGATTACGGGATTTTCTTCCGGCTGCTTGGGACGCGCAGCGTGCAAGGTGCAGACCCGTTCTGGCTCCTGCTCTGGCTCAGCTTCAGTTATGGCCTTACCAACTTTGCTTGGATCTGGCTGCTGCTTGATCGCGATGGCCACGCGGTGGATTGGTCGACCTTGATCGTGTCTGCCTGGCTCACCGTTGCCCTGGTGAGCCAGAACTTTGGAGCAGGGTTTCCGCTCATCACCATCCAGCGCGGTACCGGGGCCTATCACGGCGTGATGGCCCTCCTCCTGGATGCCGGATATCTATTCATCATTGTTCAGAATCTGCGCGGCAGGGAAAAAATCAATATCCTCTGGCTGATGGCCATCGGGATTGGAGTGCAGTTCAGCTGGGAAGCTGTGCTCCTGGTGACCGGCATTCGCCCCCCGGGGTTTGGCGCCCTGCTGGTGGATTCGCTGATCGAGACCAACCTCGGCATGCCCGCGATCTATTTTATCCACCGGGCTGTTTCGAAAAAGTTTGGCAGGCGGATATAATTGTTCTTATGAACCTAGACGATTTCAACTCCTTCAAACAGCTTGATCCCCAGAACATGTCCGGTGAGATTGACAACCTCCCTGACCAGCTGCAATCTGCCTGGGAACTGGGCCAACGCCAGAGGCTGCCGGACGCCAGGGATGTGGTCCGGATCGCCATCAGCGGGATGGGCGGCTCGGCCATCGGCGCGGATTTGTTGGCCGCTTACATTGCCCCGTTGTGCAGGCTTCCCGTTTTTGTCTCCCGGGATTACGGCCTGCCTGCCTGGGCTCAAGGCCCGGAAACCCTCGTGATTGCCTCATCACATTCGGGCAACACCGAAGAGACGCTCGAAGCTTTCGAGGCAGCCCGGCACGCCGGGTGCCTGATCCTGGCCGTCTGCACCGGCGGCGAGCTGGAAAAACGCGCCTTGGCCGGAAGCGTGCCGGTCTGGAAGTTCGAGCATCCCGGCCAGCCGCGCGCCGCAGTTGGTTTTTCGTTCGGCCTCCTGCTGGCCGCCTTTGCCCGCCTGGGATTGATTCCGGATCAGGAGAAGATTCTCCACGGCGCCGTCGCCGGGATGAAAAAACAACAGGTCGGTCTGGAAGCAAAAATCCCGGTGGTCAACAACCCGGCCAAGCGCCAGGCCGGCCAGCTGCTTAGGCGCTGGGTAAACGTGTTCGGGGCGGGCCTGCTCTCCCCGGTGGCTCGGCGCTGGAAGGGACAGATCAACGAACTTGCCAAGGCGGGCGCCGGTTTCGAACTCCTGCCCGAAGCCGATCACAACACCCTGGCCGGCACCCTTAACCCCGCCGAGACGCTCGGCCGGACGGTCAGCCTGTTCCTGCAGGCCCCGTCCGACCACCCGCGCAACCGGGCCCGCCTCGACCTGACCCGCCAGGCTTTCATGCTCGAAGGCATGGCCACGGACGTTTACAATGCGCAGGGTGATTCGACCCTGGCGCATATCTGGACGGCGCTGCATTTTGGGGATTATATGGCTTATTACCTGGCGATCGCCTACGACATGGACCCGACGCCAGTGACTGCCCTGGAAAATTTCAAAGCCGCCATGAAGACTGCAAAATAAAAACCCTCCCGCAGGCTTCGAACGCTGTGGGAGGAAGGTTTAGCGGAACTGCAGGGCGACTGCTCCGGCCAGAACCCCCAGGATACCACCGGCCAGGATGTCGGAAAGATAGTGCACGCCCATTGCGGCACGCGCCAGTGCCACCAGCAGGGCCCAGATCCACAGGATCAACGCCAGCCACACCGGTCCCATCCCGGCAGCCAGTACCGCGATCAGCAGGACGCGCGCCGCATGCCCCGAGGGGAATGAATGCGGGTCGGTACTGCGGTAAATGGCGCCCCATTCCCCTGCAGGGCGGCGGCGGCGGATGGTGAACTTGATAGCCAGCACAACCACGGCCAGGAGCAGGATGCTGACCAGGATGGTCAGCGCCCAGTGCTTCCAGAAAGGATTCCCCAGCCACCATAGAAGGACCAGGCCGGCCCACCAGAACCAGGAATCGCCTGAATGGGCCAGCACCGCCGCGCCGGCGCGAATAAAACCCGGACGCTCGGCCACCCGCATCCGCGCGGAAAGACGAGCGTCCAATTCCAGTAATTTTTGAATGGTCACTTTTTGGAGGTCTTCCGAGCGGGTGTGTTTTTACCCTTCCTGGCCGTCCTTTTCTGGGCGGCTGGTTTCTTCGCGGTTCTGGATTTGGTTACCGCAGCTCTCGCAGAGGTCGATCGGCCTTTCGGAGAGGGTCCGGCTTTCTTCTCTGCGCTCTTGAGCTGCTTTTTAAAGTCTGCGCGGATCATTTCAAGCTGGTTGGGTTTGTCCACGTCCATGCCCACCTCTGCAAACGGGCAAATCACAGCATGGCCAGTGATCCCGAGTCGAGTCGTGATTTTGGTTTCCGCATTCTGAAGCGTCAGCTGGCCGGTCAGGAGAAGGAAGAAAGTATCCAGGCCAAAAAGCGCTGCCTGCTTGAATGGGCTTTTGCGCATATTGGTGATCTTTTCCCAGATATTGGTATCGTCGCTGGTGAGAAAGGTGAGCCGTGCCACGTTCAGGTCCCCGCCGCAGACCTCCACATCCTTGAGCCGGGTAAAGGTCCGCTTGGAACCCGGATAGCGCTTGTCCATGACATCACGCTGGACAACATGATAATAAATATCCTCATCAGATTTCATGGCGTTGGTCACCACCCAATCCACCATCTCCCCGGTGATCGCCGGAATATCCGAAGAAACCAGCAGCACCTGTCCGGCATGCTTGTTAATTTCGAGGACTTTCGCGGCGCCAGCCTGGAGATTATCCACCAATTTACCCTGGTTGGGGACGTAATACATTTTTTTTCCACAGTGCAGGTCACTTTTCTCGGTCAGGCCTACGACGATCACATTATCGACCATTCTGGATTCTGTCAGGGCATCCAGGACCCATTGGACCATTGCCTTGCCAGCGATGTCCACCATTGCCTTGGGATGGCCCCGAGTAGCAGGGTACAACGGATCTTCCGGCAACGGTATGCCCCCCGCGGTTAAAATTGCATCCATAGGTTTCTCCTTAATAAATAAAGTATTACCACCCAGGCGATATTCAACCTGCCCGGTGACCTTCGTCGCCGGCGAAAAAGGTGATTAATTGAGTTCTTGAAGCGTTGGCTCGAAGCCGAGACGCTCGAGCATTTCCGTGTTTTCTTCGCGGGTCAGGGGGCGCTTCTTACCTGATACCGCGACCAGGGCCGCCTCCATCATGTTTGTGCCAAACGAGCGGCCGTCCAGGACCGGCGTGGTCGTGATCAGATATTTCACGCCGCACTTGCGGAACAATTCTACATCCTCCGGCGTGGTGGTGTTGGTTACCACCACCTTGCCTTTCATATCGTCCGGCATGTAGCGTTTGATGTAGTGGCAGTCTCCCACCACCACTGTTGCCCATTGGAACCATTTTGGGTACTTGGGCTTGCGCTCTTCCTGTTTTTCACCGGTCGGATAGACCCACTTAAATGGCAGCCGGCCGGCGATTGGCATAACAATCCCTGCCAGGGAGATGAGCTGTTTTTCGTAATGAAGAGGGATGGGGATGCCGAGCGAGAACATAAAATCACCGAAGGTACATTCGTAGCCGGCTTGTACGAATCCATGCGCCAATCCCCAGCGGTCAGCTCCGGTCATGACGAAGACCTTCTTGCCGCCTGCCTGTTTAATATAATCGCCGAGCCGGGCTTCGACGAAGGGCGCGGCCTTGGTTTCCAGCGTGTTTTTCAAGCCGGCGCCATCGACTACCGGCGTTTCCTTGATGAAGCGCACCATCGGACGCACGGAATACAGGGGATACCACTTGTCAGCCACCATCAATCCGAGGTCCGCCCCGCCGACGCCGAAGGCGTCCACTTTTCCGTCCAATTCCTGATATTTGCGTGCCGCGGCTTCCATGTCGCCGTCAGTGCCGATTCGCTCGATACTGACTTCCTCTCCCAACAGCTTTATGGTGACGGCCTTATCGCGCTTTGACGAGCCGATGCTGATGCTTACTGCGCGTTTCATGACTTCCTCCTCGGGGTGATGTCAAAAGAGTATACACCCATCCAAATGATCTGATAATGGGCCTAGGAAAAACCGCGTTTCATCAATTCTAACCCTGTGGATTGGGAAACGGTTCACTTTTAAATCTCCGGCCCTTCCGACCCTCGCCTGTCTCAATTCAACTCGGTTAAAATGAAACCCAGGAGAACCTTCCCATGACCCTGCGACGGATTTCCCTTGCCCTGCTCATTTTGTATGCAATTCTGACCGCCTATTCGGTTGCCAGCGCAGCCGCCGGGATAAGGCCTTCACCGTTTCTCACACCCGTGGTCACCCTGGCCGGCTTTTCTTTCGCCCTGCTGCACGCAGGCCGGCGTGAGGGCTGGAATCGTGCCATGCGCCTGCTTGGGCTTGTCTTTGTGGTCAGCCTGCTGTTTGAATCGGTCGGCGTGGCAACAGGCTGGGTTTACGGGCCCTACCATTACACCCAGAAGCTCGGTCCATTATTTCTTGGGCTGGTCCCCTACCTTATCCCGGTGGCCTGGTTCATGATGAGCTATCCCTCTTTTGTAATCGCCGATGCCTTGGTGCCTGCGGATTGGAAACGCTGGCCCCGGGTTCTATCCATCGCCGCTGTCGGCGGGCTGGCCATGACTGCCTGGGACCTGGTCATGGACCCGATCATGGTTTCCTCCGGAAACTGGGTCTGGGATACGAATGGGGTTTACTTTGGTATTCCCCTGCAGAATTTCTGGGGCTGGTGGCTTACTATCTTCGTGACTTTCGTCCTGTATTTATGGCTGGCTGGAAAAAGGAGGGGGTCAGACGATCCCGGGTACGACCGTCTGGCGATATCCGCTTATCTGGTATCTGCATTGGGGATTGTATCCATCTCCATGTTCCTCGGTGCCGGAAACCTGGCTTTGATCGGATTCTTCGCCATGGTCCCCTGGGCTCTGACAGGCTGGTTGAAAACGGGTAAGGCTTGAAAGGTCAAGTGGTTATTTCCACACGGTTTTTCCCGCCCGTTTTGGCTGCATACATTGCCTTGTCGGCCTGGTCGAGCAGGGCAGCCAAATTCAGGCTGTCTTCGGCCAGGGCCGTGACCCCGATGCTGATGCTCACTTGGATTGCTCCCTGATCGGTATTCACAGGTGTGTCCCCCACGGCCAGGCGTAGGCGTTCGGCGATCAGCTTCGCCCCTTCCAGACCGGTATCGACCAGCAGGACCACAAATTCGTCACCGCCGTAACGCCCGAAGGTATCAATGCTGCGCAGTTGTGCTTTCAAACGTCCCGTCACTTCTTTCAAGACCTGGTCCCCCACGGAGTGCCCCCAGGTGTCATTGACTTCCTTGAACCGGTCAATATCCAGCATCAGGATTGTCAGGGGACGCTCCAGACTCTGGGCGCGTTGATACTCTAGCTCGGCCAGGTTGAGGGTATGCCGGCGGTTGTACAGTCCGGTCAGGCTGTCGGTGACGGCCCATTTTTCTAGCACCTCGGCTTTCTCCAATAATCGGGCGCGCTGGATCGCGAGTGCGGCTTGGTAGCCGACGGCGGTCACCAGCTGCATATCCCCCCGGTCGTACAGCCGCGAAGCAGGATCGGTTTTGAACATAAAGATGATGCCGGCGACTTCCTCCTCGATGAGTATCGGCATGCATATGGCCGAACGGATGTGGCTCAACCAGGAGAGTTTGCTGCGGGCCTTTGGGGTTCGCTCCGAGGGGTCCGGAATGACAACCGGAAGGCGATTTTCGATCGCCTGATGGGCAATTTCTGTTGGATAGCCCAGCGCCTCGATCTGGTCAAAGTTTTTGGCCTGGATCACTGCACATTTCTCAGCATCCATGACCTGTCGAATTAAATCCGCTGCTTCTGCCAGGGCTTTTTCCAGGTCCTGGGTCATCGTCAGCCGATTGGCAACTTCGTAGAGCAGCGCCGCGCGTGGATCGACCGGTTCGAGGGAAAGCTCGCGAATCCTGGGTTTGGTCTCCGAAAGGTCATCGACAGCCAAGGAAAGGGGATTTGTATTCCGGGAAAACAGACGGGTCAGCCGCTGGCCAATATGGATCTGGTCCCCTGACTTCAGGACATGTGGCTTCTCGATGCGTTCCTGGTTGACAAAGGTTCCATTCTTGCTGCCCAGATCCCGGATCACCAGACGGTTGTCCTGACAATCGATCTCGGCATGGGCGCGGGAAACCGACTCCTCAGCGATAACAATATCGTTATCCGTGCTGCGGCCGATTGTGTTTTTCCCCGGCTTGAGCGTATAAACGAGAGGATCGTTGGAAGAGGAGTGAAAAGTCAGAATCCACATGGCAGCCAAAAGGTGTCAGGAGGCGCTCCCTCAGGGGCATCGGGAAGAATTACCCGGGGCCGCGCAAGAACCACGCAGGCAATTTATCCTCCGGATTCTCCCAAGAACAGGTCGTTATCCGATTTAAATCAGTATAGAGCAAATCCCGGATGGAGGCAACGCCCACCGCGGAAGTATAGACAAACGGATGAAGCGGGCGACAGAGCCAGGGCCGCCCCAGCACACATGGCTCTTCGATGGAAATGGCACCAGGCCGTTTTCCGGCGAGCAGCAGCCTGGCCGGCAGTGTAGAGAAGCCCATCCCCGGCTCCATTCTACTTCGTAATGGTCGGCTGGATCATGCTCCAGCTTCCGCCGCCGTTGACCGTCGCCACCAGGGCGACCTGGCTGCCCGAGCGGGCCACCGCCCAGCCGGTCTGCGGGTCAACGAAAGAGAATTGCCCGTCCCAGCTGACTGTCTTGATGTAGGTCCAATCCCCAAAGCCGCCGTTTGAGTTTTGGTACATGTCCCGTCCGAGCAACAGCGTCGGGTAGGCACCGAAGAAGATCAGGGTGTCCGCGGAAGCCAGGACCTTGTCCGGCAGTAACTGACTATTCCAGGTTTTTCCATCATCCTCGCTGAAGTACACATACGAAGTGAATTTTTGGAGTGAATAATTATCATCGAAGCACCCGACCAGCATCCGGATAAAAGTCGTTGAAAAAAAGGAAGGCTGATAGGTTTCACAATTAATATATTGGTTGAACAAGTCGGGTGCATCGGGCGGAGGCGGCAGCTCACGGCCCTCCCAATTGGCACCGCCGTCGGTAGTGACATCGTAGGCCGGTGGTTCGGAGCCGTAACCGCAGCCAGTCGTTTGCAGAGTGCGCAAGCCGTTGAGGGGGTCCCTAAAGATCATCCCGGTGTAGTCGTCACTTGTCTGGCCATCCAGCGAGGTCCAGGTCAGGCCGCCGTCAGCGGTGTGGAAGAGCTCGTGATTGTATTCGGTGCAGGTAGTAAGATAATAGCTGCGAACCATCAGCCAAACGTTCTGCGCGTCGAGCACGGCAAAATCAGCCCATACACTTTCGCCGCTGACCTGGTGCGCCAGCGGCGCGCTGCGAGTCCAGGTGTAGCCGCTATCGGTCGTATGCCACACGGAGGCCTCCGGGAGGATGTAACCGTTCTGGGAGAATACGATCCAGGCGGTCTTTTGATCCCAAAAGGCGCCATAGGCTTTGTCCGGCGCACCTTCCGGGAATGGATCGGGTGGCATCGCCTCGCGCCAGGTTTGGCCGCCGTCTGCAGTGACCAGAACGTAAGCTCCACTGATTCCCCAACCCTGGCTCTGGTTAACCATGTGAATAAAATCAACCTGAATGGGGTCGCCGGGATGGAAATGAGCCGGGGCAGCCGGCTGGGGAAGGGGGGGCAGCGCGGCACTGGTCGGCAAGGGTTCGGTCGGCTCTTCGGTCGTGGCGGTCGGCGCCTCAGGGGATGGTTGAAGAGGATTGAATAGGGTGGGTGGGGTGGTGGGTGATGTTTCCGGAGGCACGGAGGCGGTCGCGGTAGGGCTGCAAGCCGAAACGGCCAAAAGAAGAAAAGCCAAAGCTGCGGTCAGGGAAATCCTGGTTTTCATACAGACCTCCTCATTGGATTTCTGAGACTAAGAACTTGTAAAAGAATAACTCCGCGGAATGGACGGATCAAGATGGACTGGAAGTACAATGGCAGACAGACCTGAAATAGAGGATCAGTAAAATGCCTACTCAAGTGCACGAATGTCAATGTCCAGCCTGTCTGGCGTCGAAAGAAAATCCGGAATGGCGAATCCACCACGACATGAACTTACTGGTCAGTCGCCTGGATGAGCAGCAACGGCGTTGGTTCGCTGCCATTGAGTCCAACCGGATCGGCCGTGGAGGGGATACACTCCTCTCCCAGATCACGAGAATGGACGTGGAAACGATCCGGCGCGGTCGCGGCGAGATTGAGGAAGAGCTGTCCAAGCGTCCGGAGGAGCATGTCCGGGAAGCCGGGGGCGGGCGACCGACAGTTGAAAAAAAGACCCACAGATCCAGGAAGCATTGAAGGAAGCGGTGGCAGGAGAGACAGCTGGAGATCCAATGAGTGGCAAGAAGTGGCAGCGCAGCAGCCTGAGGCAGGTAAGCCGGAAGCTGAAAGAGGTTGGGCATGCGATCAGTGCTCCCACGGTGGCGCGTCTGCTCAAAGCACAGGGTTATTCGTTGAAAGCCAATAACAAACGACTGGCAGGAGCTAACCATCCGGATCGAAATACTCAATTTGAGTATCTGGAAGGCCAGAAGAAGGCCTTTTTGGCCGCTGGGCTGCCGGTGATCAGCGTGGATACCAAGAAAAAGGAGCTAATTGGCAATTTCAAGAATGCCGGGCGCAGTTGGTGTCAGGAGGCCGAAGCAGTTAACGATCATGACTTTGAGCAAGACGCCCTGGGAAAAGGGGTCCCTTACGGCATTTACAACCTGAACCACAATCTGGGCAGTGTGTGCGTGGGCACTTCTGCAGATACGCCCCAATTTGCGGTCGACGCCATCGCCCAATGGTGGAACGCCGAAGGCTCTCGCCTGTTCCCAGCCGCCTCCAAGATCTTGATCCTGGCAGACGCCGGGGGCAGCAATGGCTGTCGCCCTCGCCTGTGGAAACAACAACTTCAGGAGCAGCTGGCAGACCGTTTGGGGTTGGAAGTCACCGTCTGTCATTACCCGACCGGTACTTCCAAATGGAACCCGGTGGAACACCGTCTGTTCGGTCCGATCAGCCTCAATTGGGCTGGAAAACCATTGCGCACTTTCGAGATCACGCTGGCATGGATTCGCGGTACCACAACCCAAACCGGTTTGACAGTTAATGCCTGGTTGAATGAGAAGAAGTATCAGAAAGGCCTCCGGGTGGCAAAGGATGTCTTTCAGACCTTGAACATTCACCGTCATCCAGTCTGTCCCCGCTGGAATTACACCATTCAGCCGCACGCTTCGTGTGCTTGAGTTAGGTTGGTAAAGTGCGGAGTTATTCTTTTACAAGCCCTAAGTCGTGCTGCGTCCATCAAGACAATTTCCTGCCGTTTCCCTGGATGCGGGGCAGGCCGGCTGCAATCCGTCTGAAGCATTGGCGCGAGCTTTGCTGCGGCTGTCGGTCAAGCGGCGGCCGGGATGCTTGTTGCCGGGATGGATATTGTCGGAGTGGATGTGGCCAAGAGTGCCGGGAAAAGCGTGGCTGTGGCTTGAGGTGCAGTTGCTGTAGGCGTGAAGGGTGCAGGGAAAGACTAAGCAACGGCTAAAATGGGAAGGCTTGCCGGCAATAAGAAGGGGAATGAGTTTCATCCAGGGACTCACAAGGACGGGTTTCGGGTAGGTCAATTGACTCTAAATATTTATGTTTCAGGATCATTGGCAGTTCTAAATCCGCCTTAAACCAATCCACCTGGATGGGTCAGACTGTTCACCAAACATCCTCTGCAGCCATGCGGAATACGAACAGGGGAGAGCTCGGCCATCCGCAATGATTATCGCGCTTTAAACCCGGCTGTTCAACTGCGAACTTTCAAATTTCAGGCGTGAATTCAGATAATTTTATCTCGCCTGTCCTGAATGCCGCCATAGACAGGAAAAGTTAAGTTTTTGCCATTTCAAAGGTGGGCGCGGACACGATTCCCTCATATCGAATGCTTGACCTTTCATCCCGATGCCCCCCTCCGTGCTTGCATGGCGTCATCGGGGCCCTTCCCATGATAAGAAATTGTTCATGCGATTTTTTATAAACCAGGCAGCAGGATTGCTGCCGCCTGGAATTTTCAGGCCGAAGGATCAATCGGAAACCGTCCGCAGATCTGCAATTCTGACCAATTGCTGGACTCTAATCTTCCAGTGTGGAGAGATCTCCTTCCGGCAGGCCCTGTGCACGCGCTTTAAGCACCCGCCGCATGATTTTTCCAGAGCGGGTTTTTGGCAGGGCATCCACGAATTGGATCTCTTCCGGTTTGGCAATCGGGCCCATTTCATGGCTGACATGGTTGCGCAGCTCTTCCTTCAATTCGTCCGACGGGGAATGGCCGCTGCGCAGGATGACGAAAGTGTGAATGGCGGTGCCCTTGATTTCGTGAGGCAGGCCGATGGCAGCCGCCTCGGCCACTGCAGGATGGCTGACCAGTGCGGATTCGATCTCAGCTGTGCCCAGGCGGTAGCCGGATACCTTGATGACATCATCTACGCGACCGATGATCCAGAAATAGCCGTCCTTGTCCCGCTTGGCCGAATCCCCGGTCAGGTATTTTCCGGGATACTTGCTCCAATACTGGCTGACATAGCGATCCGGGTCCCCATAGATGCCGCGCAGCATCGCCGGCCAGGGCTTGAGCAGCACCAGGAAGCCCTCCTCTCCAGCACCTACTGGTTTGCCGCTTTCATCCACGATCTCGGCTTCCACGCCAAAATATGGATGAGTCCCGGACCCCGGTTTTAATGCCACGCTGGGCGTCGGTGTGATCATGAACATGCCGGTTTCGGTCTGCCACCAGGTGTCCATAATCGGGCAACGCTCCTTGCCGATCACGCGGTGGTACCACTTCCAGGCCTCCGGGTTGATCGGTTCGCCCACTGAGCCGAGCAGGCGCAGCGAGGACAGGTCGTGACGGTTGGGCCAGGCCTCACCAAATCGCATCAAACCGCGGATGGCGGTGGGAGCGGTATACAGGATGGTGATGCCGTATTTTTCGATCAGCTGCCACCAGCGGTTGGGGTATGGATATGAGGGCGCTCCCTCATAGATAAACGAGGTTGCCCCGTTCAGCAGCGGCCCGTAAACCAGGTAGGAATGCCCTGTCACCCAGCCCGGGTCGGCGGTGCACCACCAGCGGTCTTCATCCCGGATATCGAATACATCATGCAGGGTGGCGTATGTTCCAACCATATAACCTCCATGAGTGTGCAGGACCGCCTTGGGTTTGCCGGTTGTCCCGGAGGTGTACAGGATATACAGGGGGTCTTCTGCATCGAGTATTTCGGTCTCGCACTTGGGGCCAGCAATGGGCAGGGCCATCATATCGTGGTACCACAGGTCGCGCTCGGGCTCCATGCAGATTTCCTGGCCGGTGCGCTTGACGACGATGACATGCTCCACACTGGGAGAACGCTGCAGTGCCTCGTCCATGATATCCTTGAGCTTGACGATCTTCCCGTTCAGCCAGCCGCCGTCTGCAGTGATGGCGACCTTAGAATGCGAATCGAGGATCCTCTCGCGCAGGGCTTCGACCGAGAACCCACCGTAAACCACCGAATGGACGGCACCGATCTTGGCACAGGCCAGCATGGAAATGACGATCTCGGGGATGCGCGGCAGGTAAATGGTCACGCGGTCTCCCTTTTTAATTCCCATGGCTTTGAGCACGTTGGCAAATTTGCATACCTCACGGTTCAGGGCATGGTAGGAAAATGTGCGCTGGTCACCCGGTTCGCCCTCCCAGATCAGTGCCAGCTTGTTCTTCCGCCAGGTTTTTACATGGCGGTCCAGGCAGTTGTAGGCAATGTTGACTTTGCCGCCCACGAACCATTTGAAAAAAGGCTTGCCGCTGTCATCAATGACCGTATCCCAGTCGCGGAACCATTCGAGCTCCTTGGCACGCCCGGACCAGTAACCCGCCAGGTCTTTTTTTGCCCGGGCGAATTCGGATTCCCAGTCGGGGATATAGGTCTGTGCCAAAGCCTCCCGCGAGGGGTTGTAGACATCCCCTTCCAGTTTTGACTTTTTAGAAGTTGCTGTCGCCATGGCTGATTCCTCCTTAGCAAGATACAAATTCAAATCTGCAGGGCTTGAAATTATGGGATATATTTTATCAGAATATTCCAAATATAAACTCTATCCCTGCAAAAAGCCAGGTGACCATTTGGTCACCTGGCTCCATTCAATTTGTTGGCTGAATCCGAGGGGAGATTTAAGCCTGCAGTTCCGGCTGGCCCTGAGTGAAGCTTTTTTCGCCGCCTCGTGCAGCAGCTGTGCCCGGGCGTCAATTGGCCTGATGGCCGGGAGATCCTTTCCCCTGGATCGGGAAAAAGGCAGCCCGGGAACTATTTCAACATCGGCATGCGCAGCCCGTGCCGGTGGGCTGCGTCAATGGCTTCTGCGTAACCCGCGTCGGCATGCCGGACGATGCCCATCCCCGGGTCAGTGGTCAGGACCCGCTCCAATCGCACTGCCGCCTCGGGCGTGCCGTCTGCCACAATCACCTGGCCGGCGTGCTGGCTGTAGCCAATGCCCACACCGCCGCCGTGGTGGAATGAGACCCAGGTCGCTCCGCCGACGGCATTGATCAGGGCGTTGAGAATGGCCCAATCGGAAACGGCATCGGTGCCGTCCTTCATGCCCTCGGTCTCACGGTTGGGGCTCGCTACCGAACCTGCATCCAGGTGGTCGCGGCCGATGACGATCGGGGCTTTGAGGACTCCCTGCGCAACCAGCTCGTTGAACTTCAGCCCGGCGCGGGCGCGTTCCCCATAACCTAACCAGCAGATGCGTGCCGGCAGTCCCTGGAAGGGGATTTTCTCACGCGCCATGTTCAGCCAGCGGTGCAGGTGAGCGTCGTCCGGGAAAAGCTCCATCACGGCCTCATCGGTGCGGTAGATGTCCTGCGGGTCGCCGGAGAGGGCCACCCAGCGGAAAGGACCCTTGCCCTCGCAGAACAATGGCCGGATGTAGGCTGGAACAAAGCCGGGGAATTCGAAAGCGTCCGTCACTCCGTGGTCGAAGGCGCGCTGGCGCAGATTGTTGCCGTAGTCGAACACCTCAGCACCCTTGTGCTTGAACTCCAGCATGGCCCGGACATGCTTGGCCATCGAAGTCCAGCGAACGCTGTTCGTATTCGTTGGGATTTGATTTGCGCAGTTCCTCGGCTGAGGCAACGCTCAACCCGCTGGGGATATACATTTTTACATCATGTGCAGGAGTCTGGTCTGTGACCACGTCGGGGATGACGCCGCGCGAAGCCAGTTCGGCGTACACGTCGGCAGCATTGCCGATCAGGCCGATGGAGTAAGGCTTTTTCTTGTCCTTGTATTCCTCGACCAGGGTCATGGCCTCCTCGAGCGTATCTACCACAGTGTCCACATAGCCGATATTCTTCCGGCGTTTGGCACGCAGCGGGTCTACCTCGACGATCAGGCCGACGCCCTCGTTCATGGTGACGGCCATCGGCTGCGCTCCGCCCATGCCGCCCAGTCCGGCAGTCAGAACAAACCTGCCTTTGAGCGAGGGCCAGCCTTTGAGCCGGGCCAGCGCTCCAAAAGTCTCATATGTGCCCTGCAGGATGCCCTGCGTGCCAATATAGATCCACGAGCCGGCGGTCATCTGGCCGAACATGATCAACCCCTGGGCCGCCAGCTTGTCGAAATGTTCCTGGGTAGCCCAATGGGGAACCAGGTTGGAGTTGGCGATCAGCACGCGCGGCGCATCGGGGTGGGTCTTGAAGATGACTACCGGCTTGCCAGATTGGACCAGCAGGGTCTCATCGTCCTCAAGGGCTTTAAGCGACTCCAGAATGGCATCGAAAGCTTCCCAGGAGCGGGCGGCCTGGCCGCGCCCGCCGTAGACGACCAGGTCCTGCGGGCGCTCGGCCACTTCCGGGTCGAGGTTGTTCTGGATCATGCGGTAGGGGGCTTCCGTCAGCCAGGATTTACAGGTAAGTTGTGTCCCGCGCGGGGCGCGGACAGTACGCGGTCCGGACATGGCTTTCTCCTTGTTCCAGATATGAGATCCCCATAGGTCAATTATACGTCGTGCGGGGCGCCAAGGAAAAGGCTGCTAGGCTGGAGTGGCCGGCTACCTGAGGTCGAGGTCGCCTTCCAGTGGATACAAAAAGCCGCCCGGCAGATGACACCGGGCGGCTTTTGGGGATTGTGGAGATCAATTGGCGACAGCCAATCCATCGAACTTTGCCAGTCGCAGGCGTTTGACCAGGTCCAGCTGCGCCTCGCACCAGATGGAATGCAGGGGGCACTTCTCCTCAAAGGTGCATGTACTGGACTCGCTGACGCACTCGTTGAGCAGGATTGGCCCGTCGATGGCTTCGACCACATCGAGCAGGGATATTTCCTGCGGCTCGCGCGCCAGGGAGACGCCGCCGCGTGCTCCGCGTGACGTGTGCAACAGCCCGGCGATCGAAAGCTGCGAGATGATCTTGGCCAGGAAGGAGGGTGGGATGCGCTGCTCTTGGGCAACAGTGCTGGTTGCGGCGCGTTGGTTTGGGCCTAGTTTGGTGAGGTACAAAACAGCCCGGATGGCGTAATCAGCTTGACGTGTAATTTGCATTGCTACCTCTCTTTAATATAATCAGGTAATTTTTATCTTCTTTTATTGTATTTCCTCGATAGGCGAAAGGCAAGTGATGGAGGTCATGGATGAAATATGACCTTTTACTCCGATTTTTTTATCCGAATTTCCGATAATAAAACCCGCCTTCATCAGGAAGGCGGGTTAGTTTGAGCGAATGGCTCTTCAGTGGGTCAGGGTCAGGTTGCCAGCACCAATATCCACCACAATGACCAGATGCATCCCGCTTCCCTGCTGGATATAGACATTGTTGCTCTGGGTCCAGCTCGAATCGTGGGCGACGTTGGAGAGGCCCCCATTGACCGTGACCTGGGAGGCTAGACCAGTGGGGATGATCAGGGTCATGTTGCTGGCACCCGTCCGGATGTTCACGCTGGCATCCCGATGCAGGGAGCCGGAGAAATCCAGGGTGTAATTGCCAGCTCCGCTGTTGAAATCCAGGCTGTCGAAGTTTGCGTTGGCCAGGCCGGTCAACGAGATGTTAGAAACGCCGGTCTCGTAGCTCAGCAGGGCCATTTCAGTTGTATTGGGGCTGGAAAAATCCAATTTCGACTGTGCCGCGCCGTCCTTGATGGTCAGGTTTGTCAGTGCAAGGCCTCCGAACTGGTAGGTAGCATTATAGGCACCGCCGCTGATGGTCAGGTCCAGCGGAACCTTCCCGAGCGATAGATCCCACTCGTTTTTGATGTTGGAAAGGTCAGGCAGGCCGTTCAGGTGCCAGTTTCCTTGTTCAATGCGGACATCGCCTCCTGAAGAGGTCACGGCGGGCTTGAAATCAGGAATATTGTAGGTGGCAGTGCCAGTGACCAGGGCATCGCTACCGGAGTGGATTTTCAATATACCTGCGCCAAAGGTAAGAGTCAGGTGGACGGTCTGGGAGAGGTCGGCAGGCAGCGGCAGGGCAATCTGATCGGTTGTGGTCGGCCCAACTTTCTGGACACTCGGCAGCGAGATTTGCACCCCGCAGGCGAGCAGGCCGAGGGACAATACCACCAATCCAGGGATGATTTTTCGGATCATGGGAAATCTCCAAAAATTATGGGAAAAAGGATTTTCTCGGTTGGAAATGCTTAATAAATATACGTTTTTAAATGGAGATTGGTCGCGGCAATTATTCTTCCAGCACCTGCGCAAGCTCTGCCGTTTCGGTCAGGATCATATCTGCACCCCGACGGCGGAGCTCAGCCTCCTCGCCGAAGCCGCACAAAACGCCGACGGTCTGGGTCCCGGCGGCTTTGCCCGCGCGGATGTCGACGGTCGTATCGCCGATCATCAGGCAAGCGCCGGGTGGAATGCCCATCTGCTTTGCTGCCCACAGGATCGGGTCTGGATAGGGTTTGGTGTGCTCACAGGTTTGGTCGCAGGCGATGCACATGAAATAGTCGGTCAATTCGAATTGCTCGAGAAAATCATTGGTTGTACGCTTGTCGCGGGCGCTCACGACCGCCAGGGGATAGCTCTGACTAAGTTCGTCCAGCATTTCCCTGACGCCGGGGATCAACCAGTATTTTTGGGGTTTGGTGTGAAAGTTGCGCGCCAGCCAATCAGCCAGGGCGAAGATGGGCTGGTCAATGCCGATCCGGTCGGGGAGGCCGATGAGGAAATTGGCCGGGGCCTCGGAGGCCATGACCAGGCGGCGTGCGGCATGGCGGACGTTCCGATTTCGAAACAGGAAGCGGACCGGGTGCAGCGCTCTAGCCAGAGAGGCAACCAACTGGTCATCGCTGTCGCTGAGCGTGCCATCAATGTCGAAACACAGAGCGCGGATACGGGAAACGTACAAAGGCATGGATTGCTCACTGTCCAGATGAATGGAGAATTCGTTTTGATTTTAATGCTTTTTATCAACGGATTTTAATCAATTCAGCATGGAATGACCGTATAATGCTGGCAAGGCTTCCCGGGCCATTATTTTATGCATCGCTGATCCCTTTTCAGTATCCAACCCGATTGCGGACGCCCTGGTCGAGAAATCTACTATTCGGCGTTTCCCCTGCCGCGAAGAACCCTGCCTCTCTACCAAGAGGTGATCACAAGGAGACCGTGATGTCTGAACTGAAAATAAATCCTTCCCAGGAAAATGGTGTGTTCAGGAACCTGCTCCTGCAAGGGCGGCTGATTCCTCTGTACGGGCATCACGGAAACATTCAACCGCCTCCTCGTCCGCGGACTGGTGGATTGGCCTTCTTGGTTTCGTTGAGCATGACGCTGTCGGCCTGCGGCAGCCTGGGCACACCCCCACCCACGATACCCCCCGCGCCGACTGTGACCAGTATCCCGGTCTCTGCATTGCTCCCGAGCGGTACCCCATTCCAGCCGGCCTTTCCTACGAGCACTTCAATTCCCACACCAACCCAACCGCCTGTGTTTACGGCTACCCCGGGATCGACAGACGCCCCTTCCGCCCTGTCTGCCACGGCTGTCTACCAGTCCAACTTCCCCGACACGGCAGGTTATTCCTGGACCCGGATCACCTCCGGGCTGGAGCTGCCGGTGGATATCCAAAGTGCGGGAGACGGGTCCGGGCGGTTGTTCATCGTGGAGAAACGCGGCCGCATCCTCATTTTCCAAAATGGATCCCTGCTGGGTTCCCCGTTCCTGGATATCCAGGACAAAGTTGACAGCCAGAATATTGAGGAGGGTCTTCTGGGCCTGGCGTTTCACCCCCATTACACTTCATCCGGCCTGTTCTATGTCAATTATGTCGACTTGAACGGAAATACAGTGATCGCTTCCTTCCATGTGTCAACCAATAATCCAAACCGCGCGGATCCGGCCAGTGAAGTGGACCTGTTGCATGTCAATCAGCCGTATTCCAACCATAAGGGCGGCGGCCTGGCCTTCGGTCCGGACGGCTATCTTTATATCGGGCTGGGGGATGGTGGTTCCGAAGGTGACCCGCTACGGAACGGGCAAAACCTGCAGACCTTGCTCGGCAAGATGCTGCGCATAAATGTTGACGCAGGAGTGCCTTTTGCGATTCCCTCGGATAACCCGTTCGCTCGCGCCGGCGGATCGCCGGAAATCTGGGCTTTTGGCCTGCGCAACCCCTGGCGCTTTTCCTTCGACCGGCTGACCGGCGGACTGTACATTGGCGATGTGGGCCAGGATACGTGGGAGGAAATCGACTTCGTCCCCTCCGGAGCTCCCGGCGGGTTGAATTTCGGCTGGAGCAACTATGAAGGAAACCATCCCTACCATGACCAACCGCCTGCAAGCACGTCCTTTACCTTTCCTGTGGCCGAGTATTCTCATGCCAATGGCTGTGCAGTGACCGGTGGATATGTTTACCGCGGAGTTGCGCTGCCGGCCTGGCAGGGAGTTTACGTGTACGGTGATTATTGTTCCGGAATCGTCTGGGGTTTGATCCACAGCGGCCCGGACAGCTGGCAGACAAAGATCCTGTTTCATACTGGTGCAGCAATCACCACCTTCGGCGAGGACGATGCCGGAGAGCTCTACCTGTCAGATTACAATACCGGCTCGATTCTGCAGTTGGTCCGGAAATAAACGCGGCGTGTCATGTCTGCCCCAGGTCATCTGCTGTAGGCGGATAGTCATATCCTTTCGTGACGCCTGTCACTAGCTTATTTGAATGACCTATCCTAAACTTGGATAGTTCCGGAGGTATGATATGTCCGAGCGAACATGGGAAGTCAGCAAGACTTGCATTTGTGAGCACATGCACCTGCGGGTCGCCCTGGAGACCGAGCTGGTTTATCCGGGCGAGGTTCTACCCGATCAGCCACCGAGGGTGCTTTCCCACCGTTGTTCACGTGGGTTGATTTGCAATCAGACTTCAAAGCCCGCCTGTATCTGGGCTGGCACCAATCCCGGCTACGACCCTTTTCGCCTTTAAACCTCTCCATCGAGAGGAGGATCAGAGGAAATCAGGTCTGATCAGTCCCCCGTCCTCGCTTTGAGTTGACATCGGCGATCCCACAAGCGCGCTCGCAGGATCGCCGAGATTTGCCAGACAAATCCTTTCGTCCGGTTTTTTTTTGCCAAGAGGCGACCCTTTTTCCAGGTCGCCTCTTGCGGTTTGGCCAAATTTGAGCAGATGGGGGATTATTTAAGCTTGATGCGAGGTTTCTTCCTGGGTGAGAAAAGTGAACCGCCTTTTGCACCAGTTCGTGCAAAGGCAAAGTTGACCAGCCTTGGAGCAAACAGCAATACCAGCAGCCCGGCCAGCAGGACTCCAAACAAAAGCCAGGACGTCTGACCGGCCACTTCCGGCAGCACTCCACCCGGGTTGTACTGTCCCTGCGTCGAAGCGGCACCAGTGAGTGAAACGGTCAGGGTGCGATTGAGACCATCATGTAAGGTGAGCGGTGAAGTGTAGGTGATCTTGTACTCGCTCTGCAGATTGCGACCTAAATTTGCATACAGAGTTTGCAGGGTAGTCTGGTCGGTGGCATAACCGTAGACGCCTCCGGCTTGTCCTGCCAGGGAGCGAAGCACGGTTTCATTCAAGCCGGACATGCCGGATGTTTGCTGAGGGTTGCCGAACCCTATGGTCGATATCGACAGACCGCCTGCCCCAATGGATTGGATCACTTCATCCTGGGTGTGTATGCTGGCATTATCAATCCCGTCAGTCAGCACGATGATCGCTTTTCGACCGGAAACGGTCTGCAGGATTTGTGCGGCCTGGACCAGTGCATCGAACATGGCGGTATTGCCCTTGGGGCTTAAGCTTTCGATGGCCTGCTTTAGAGCGGCTTTATCCGCGGTGATGGTCTGGACATAAGTCGCTTGCGTATTAAAACTCAACAGGCCGGCCTGGTCGCCGGAGCGCATTTGATCGACATAGCTTTCGGCGGCAGTTTTTGCAGCTGCGATCTTTCCGGAGGAGGTCATACTGCCGGAGATGTCGATGACCAGCAGGGTGGTGAGAGGACCCACCCCGCCCGCTCCGCTGACTTGGCCGGGCTGCATTAATTTGCCGTTTTCAGAGATCTGGATCTGGCCCGGATCGACGGGTAGCGGGTTTCCGTTTGTATCCGTCACCGAGACATAAACCGTCACCTGAGGGAATTTCGAATTGTCTACCTGGGTGATATGGACTTGTCCTCCCTCCGTCTGGGCGGAGGCGCCGAGAAGCGGCACCAGGACCAGCAGGAATACCACCCCGAACGGGAGGCGCCTGAGTATTCGTTGCAAGAGTAAGTTCATGTCGACCTCTTTTCGTGATAAACCATCTCGGTGTTGCCCATCAAGATTGTGTTGTTATTGGCAAGCTGAATCCGTTCGATTTTCCGTTTGTTGACGAATGTCCCCGCCAGGCTCATGTCTTTCAGCGTAAAACGGGTCCCATCTCCCGTCAGCATTGCGTGCTGCGGGGCGATGTCCGGGTCAGGCAGCACGATTTCGGATTTGAGCGGGCTGCTGCCGATTGCCACGGCGGGTCCCCTGGCGCGCATGAATTTATCCAGAATGAACTCCGTCCCTTTAAGTTTGCCACTCTTGACCTCCAGCCAGGCGCGAGAAAGCAGGACAGCGATCAGTGAAATGAACGCCCCGACGCAGGCACCCAGCAGCAGCAGTCCCAACGCTTTGGCGAACTGAGATGCTTTCAGCAGCCGGTTCATGCTCTCCAGGAGGAATCCCCCAATTCCGCCGCCGATCAGGCCGCCGAGCATGCCCTTCCAGGCCTGGCTTTTGCCGACCACGCCCTGGGCCAGGCCGAGAATCAATCCGAAGAATCCCCAGCCTACGGCACGTCCGAAGATTCCGGCTCCGACAGTTTGGAAAACCGCCTCGCTCATCGGCAGGCCGATCGCACCGGCCAACAGCCCCAACAGCGCGCTCAGCAGGCCGGATTTCAGCGCCTGGATCATGTTGAGGGTCATCACCCCTTCGGTGATACCGATCAGCAGGCCGATGCTCAGCCCCACCAGGGCGCCAACGACGGCTTCGCTGAAATACAGGTTCGAGCTGAATGACAAGCCGATCAGGTTGCTGATCAGCCATCCGATCAACCCGCCGATTGCGCCGAGTACGGCATAGTAGTATGTGCGCATCCGTCTATTCATTGCCTTCATCTCCTTCTTGCTCGATCACGTCTTGATTCGATTGCAAATTATGCCAGTGAACGACGCTCTGCACCGAGTTGCCGTCCAGCTCGTAGAAGCCGAAATAGCGGCTCGGATCCAGTTCGCCATCCGCCTGACGGATGAAGAACCCGCCCAGACCAGCGAATGGTTCGATCACCAGCGCCACCTGCCAGGGTTCGGGGAAGAAGTGCCTGTGCAGCCAGGTGTCGTAGTGGGAGAGAAATACTCCCATGCGCGGATGGGTATGGTACCAGCCGACGATCTGCTTCCCTGGATAGTGCTCATCCAGCTCGGAATGGAGAGCTACCAGACTGTCCTGGGTGAAAGTCAGATAGACGCTGCCCTGCCGCGTAAAGCGGGCCGGCAGGATGGCTTCCACGATGATGAATTGCTTGTTGTTCGCAACTTCCGTATACCAATTCCCCACCAGCACGCCACCTACCTCGGTATCCAGATTGCTCCCGGCATGATCTGCCGCGTCTTGATAAGCGCTCTGGGTAAAAAAGATGGGCAGGAGCGAATTTGAATTAATCTCCTCGAAGGCTGAGACCCAACGGCGGGAGTGGTCCAGCGGCATGTTCCCTGGCGTTGGCAAGGGGTTATCGGGTGGTTGCACGCGTAGGTGAGAAGTGGTCATTTTATTAAGGGGAAAATGGAGGTTCCCGGACCGCTCCTGGAGCGGTCCGGGAGAGGGAGGGATTAACCCGCGGTGACGTCGGCGGTCATCATCAGCCGGTCTTCCTTGGGAACACCCGCCTGGGACAGGGTTTCTTCTTCCTTCAATTCCCGCCCCAGGGCCTTGCTGTCCAGCCGATAGGACATCGGGCGCCCATCCGGGCCGGTGACGGGGAGTTCCAGGGAGGTGGTCAGCTCGGGGAGCAATTCCTTCACCGGGACGTCATCAGGGACCTCGGCGGTGCGACTGCCTCCGGAAGGAAGCACTACGGTAACTGGGATGTCTGGCATAGTATTTTCTCCTTTCTTGAAATGGTCTGGCTGATCTGCTGCCAGAAAGAAAATGGTCTGCTGCACGTGCAGAGGGGATGATTACTTGATCTTGATTTTTGGTCTTTGCTTCTTTTCTTCCACTGGCATGAGCTTCACCCGTTCGGGACGCAGCAGCTCGCGTGTATCAACGGGGAAAGTTTTGGCATGGGTCTTGCGATATTCCCGGCACCAGCGTGCTGCTTCGGGATCCCATGGGAAGGGCGGTTTGGTGGGATCGTCATGGAAGTTCTTATACTGGACCATCTCGCCGAGCATGACGACCAGTCGGTCGAGAGAACGGCTGGCGGTCCACCAGGCGGCATCGATGCAGACACTGCCGTTCAAGTGGTTGATATTGGGGTGCCAGATGGGGGTCAGCCATTTCATTCCCGGCCAGCGCTGCGGGTACTGGTTGTGCAGGTAAATCTCGACCTGGTGGTTGTTCCCGAACTTGGGATTGCCCTGCCGGTCAACATCGATGATGCCTTTGCATTTGAAGGTTACGATGTAGGTCTCGGGGGGCAGGTTAGGGCGGGGCGACTTGGCTCTGAAGCTGATGATATCGCTGCGGGCAGCCAGTTCCTGCATGAGTTCGAAATCTGCACGCAGGCGGCGCATGCGCGGGCTTTGGTCGAGGGTGATGGCGCCTCCGGCGGTGATATCCGCGGTCAGCATGAGCCGGTCGTTCTCCGGGATTCCCGCGGAGGCGAGGGTTTCATCCTCTTTGAGCTCGCGGCCAAGCGCCTTGCTGTCCAGCCGGTAAAACATCGGTCTCCCGTCCGGTCCGACGCTGGGCAGTTGGAGCAGGGAGGTGAGCTCGGTCAATAGTTCATGCACGCTGACATCGTCGGGAACGTCCGCGTTGCGCGCTCCACCGCTCGGCAAAACTATGGTCACATTCAGGTCGGTCATGGTCCTCTCCAAAAGTTATCGATCTCGGCTTTAGTTCAGATGAGGAACCTGGCAGGTTCCGGTGATCGCCCAGCAATCGGCGTGGTGCAGGGTGTGGCAAATTTTGCACTCGACAGTACCACGTGGGTCGTTGGGTTCGATCAGCTCCAGGCAGTAAGGACAGCGATTCTCGACTTCTGCCGAGAACTGAAGCCGGGGTTTGCGGCGGGTGATGCGCTTCCGCTTTGCCTTGACCGGGACCGCGACGGACACTGCCGGGGCAGGTTGGACTCTTGTTCCTGCACTTCGCGCCCGGCGCGGCCGCTGGACAGGCTGTCTTCTGGACCTCGGCAGGGCAGTGACGATCTTCTGCGCTGGGGCGATCACTACTTCTACCGGCCTCTGCCAGGCGTCCAGGGTCAAGGCGATCGTTCCCACTCCCACCAGCAGTTGTCCCAACCCGATCCAATCGATGTTGCTGGCGTGAATTTTTAATGGGCCGATCCCGAACTGCCAGCCAGTAAAAAATCCCAGCAACACCTCTGCGCATATATAAGCCGTGCAGGCGGAGGAGAAACGCAACAGGCCCATCTGCTTTTGGAACATTTTGCGTGCAGAGTATCCGGCGATCAACCCAAGCATCAAATCCGATAAAAAGACCTGCAGGACATGCAATGGGGAATGGATCTGCTTTAGGAAGATAGCCACCACAAGAGCAGCGCCGACTAGGGACAAAATCAGCATGAGCAGCTTGCGGAGCAGAACCGCACGCAACGAGTCGTCTTGAGAAGCAGGAGGAATGCTCATGGTTTCAATGCGCATGGCTGGCCATCAGGGTTTCACTCGTGAAGCTTGATGCGACCGCGCTCCCCGTTCTGGATGGGCCCCTCGCCTTTAATGTGGACCCGGCTACGAACGGAAAGGGGCTGTTCGGTCCTTTCGAAGTGGCTGAAATGCAGCCCTTCGGACAGGTCGCCGGTCAATTCATAGAAACGGAATTCCTGGCCGTTGTTGGCGCGCAGGATGTGCAACGGTGGTACCCCGACGCTCGCCAGAGTACGGTGCAGGTAATTTTCCTCGCCGGTGATGACGTGAGTCATTTCGGTCTCGCGCAGGTTTCCACAGGTCGGGCAGTGTCCGGCTTCGAAACTGACCCCGCTGAGCGGCTTCAATACCTGTTCAATGGTCGCGCAGGTGGAACACTTCAGGGTGGTGATCAATTCCTGGTCGAGCTCGAAGACTGCCTCCGGCCCCAGGTCCGCACGGGCAATGCGCAGCATGTCATCCAGCGTGGTGTGCTCGGCCCTGGCGGGAAGTTCAGTAATCTCGCCATATGTCCAGTGGCTCTCACAATCCTCGCGGGCAACGTAGGCCGTGGTATGCATCTCGTTGACCATGCCGTTGTAATGGATCACCTTGCCGGGTTCCACCGGCATGCCGTTGATCAATTTGAGCGCTTCCTGCGACTGAATGCCGCCGATGATGGAGGCAATTGTGGGCGTTGTGGGGACCTTCCCCAGCAGGATATTCTGTCTTGCCAGCAGCGGGCAGGAGTAGCGCATCGAGAGATCACGGATGGCCTGCTCCGTCAGGGTGCACTCGTAACAGGCACCCTGTCCGGGGACGAAGACACGCACCAGGCCGAGCAGTTCCTGGATCGCTCCATCCACCCAGGGCTTGTTCATCCAGTAACAAAAACGGTTGATCGCCAGGCGGGCTTCACGGTTATCCAGGCAGCCGATGACCACATCCATCCGGCGGATGACGCCCAACCCGAGTTGGGTGGTCACGTCGCCGTTGAGGTATTGGATATGAATCTGCGGGTTGAGCGCCTTGGCGCGCGCCGCGGCTACTTCTGCCTTGCTGCGGTGATTGTCGGATTCGCGAAACAGCACCGAGCGGCTCAGGTTAGCCGCTTCAATGGTATCGAAGTCGACGATGTAAATGTAGCCGATCCCCATCAATGCCAGGTTCTTGATCACATCGTTCCCAAGGGCTCCGGCTCCGACCACCATGACCCGGGCGTTCTGAACCTTTTCGCGTTCCCACCAGGAGATGAACTCGAATGTCCCCAGGCGGTCCTTCTGCAAATTGGGAATGTGCAGCGGTTTTTCAGGCGCCACGGGTACGCGCAGCGGACCGGTCGGCGGCTCGTTGGTTGCCGGGCGCCCGGCGGGCACAGCCGAAGCCCGGGCCAGTTCGCGCGCCTTGGTCATATTCGCGGCGTCAATGGCACGCGCAAACCAGCCGACGTTGGGCCGGGCTTCGATCAGCTTGTTCTCCTCCAGGGTTTTCAGCGCTTCGCGCAGCGTGGCCCGACTGACATTGAGCTGGTTCATCAGGTCCCGCTCGGAGGGTAACTGGCTGCCGGGGGTCAGGCTCCCATCCAGGAGGGAAGCAGACAGTTTCCCGGCAACGGTTTCAGAGAGTGTTTTATGGGGAATTGGTTCGATTTTCATAGGTTTATCTGGTATGGTGGTCAGACCAGTTGTAATAATAATATAACAAATTCCAAGGAGAGTCAATAGGGAAAAACAGGAATCATGACCTGCTAACCTATTCGGTTAAATTCGACATTCTGCAGACCGAACATTCATTAACTTTTCGCTGCTGCGCATGGACGAGGTGCTGGCCGGCGAAGTGTATATGGTCCCGAGTGACGGCCTTCCTGCCGGCATTGGTGAGATGTCCAACCTCGTGATCATGCCTGCGGTCGCTAATGCGATCTTCGCCGCAACCGGTAAAAGGATCCGGCGCCTGCCGATCCGGCTGGAAGAAATCCTGGCGGCATGCGCGGACCGAATCAAAAAAGACGGCTGAAAAACCAGACGTCTTTTTTGATGGATCTCTTGAAAGCCTAGGCAACCGAGACGACCGCGCCGGCTTCCTCGAGCTTCTTCTTGGCATCCATGGCGGCATCCTTGCCGACCGCGGCAAGTACTTTGGCGTCGGCGGTCTCAGCCAGGGCCTTGGCTTCAGTGAGGCTCAGGTTGACCAACTGGCGGATGACCTTGATGACCTCAATCTTCTTGGGACCGGCGTCCTTGATGACGACATCGAATTCAGTCTTCTCTTCGACGGCTTCAGCGGAACCGCCGGCGGGCGCGGCACCGGCTGCAGCAGCTACGGCCACCGGCGCGGCGGCCGAGACTCCCCATTTTTCTTCCAGTTTCTTGACCAGTTCAGCTGCTTCGAGAACGCTCAAAGTGCTCAACTGCTCGACGATTTTATCCAGATCAGCCATTTCAAAACTCCTTCAGAAGTATTCCAAAATTGGTATTGAGAGGTAGTGACGACTTACCCGAACAGGTGCTTGGCGAGGTCGGTACTTTGATGAATTAAGCCGCAGTCGGTGCAGCTTTTTCAGAATACGATTTGAGCACCGAGGCCACCTGGCGACCGGGTTCGGCCAGCGTGCGCACCAGCTTTGCGGCAGGGGCTTGCAAAACTCCCAGCAGCTGGGCCCTAAGAACGGGCAGCGGCGGCAGGCTGGCGAGAGCCTTGACCTGTGCCGCATTAAGCGCCGCTTTGCCCATGAAGCCGCCTTTTACCTTGACGGCTTCCATGTTTTTTGTGGCGTCCGTCAGCGTCTTGGTGAAGCTGGGCACGTCGGTAAAGGCAAAACCGAGGGCGGTGCTCTTTTCGGTGTAATCGACCGGGACGGTATATCCGGCTTTTTCCAGTGCGAGCTTCGCCAGGGTGTTCTTGACGATGTGAAATTCGCCGCCGGCCTCGCGCAGCCTGGCCCGGATCGTGTCCAGGTCTTTCATCGTGACGCCGGTGTACTGGACCAGGATGACTGCCTGGCTCTTACCAAGCCATTCCATATACTGGGCCAGCATGCTTTCCTTCTCTTGCTTTGATTTAGCCAATGAAAATCACCTCCTTTCCAATCAAAAAGTCTTTGCCCGATCCTTCCAGGCAAAGACTTTTTTCCCAAAAAAAGGGAGGTGTTTCCACCAGTCTCCACCTGGGCAGGAGATTAAGTCCTAGGGCTTACCCCGGGGACGCCTGCTGTCTTCGGCGAAGGAAAATCTCGAGCTCGGGTTGGTTACTCGCTTTCTTCCATCGACTGGGCCAGATTGGCATCCACTTTGACGCCGGGCCCCATCGTCGCGGTCATCGTAATGTGTTTAATGTAGTTGCCCTTGGCAGCCGCCGGGCGGGCTTTCTTAATGGCTTCCATCAAGGCCGAGAAGTTCTCGTACAACTTTTTCTCGTCGAACGAGGCTTTGCCGATGGACACGTGGATGTTGGCGGTTTTGTCCAGGCGGAACTCAACGCGGCCGGCTTTGGCTTCTGTCACCGCCCGGCCCAGATCCTTGGGATCGACGACGGTGCCGGCTTTCGGGTTGGGCATCAGGCCGCGCGGACCGAGCACGCGTCCGAGCTTGCCGACTTTGCCCATCATGTCCGGAGTGGAAATGGCGACGTCGAAATCGAGCCAGCCGCCCTGGATTTTGTTCAGGGTCTCGTCGTCATCTGCAACGGTATCCGCACCAGCGCTGCGGGCGAGGGTAGCGCCTTCTCCGGCTGCGAAGACCAGCACGCGCACGCTCTTGCCCAGCCCGTTCGGGAGCACAACCACGTCACGCACCTGCTGGTCAGCCTGGCGCGGGTCGAGGCCCATGCGCATGTGCACTTCGACGGTGCCGTCGAACTTCGAATAGGAAGTCTCCTTGACCAGCTTGCACGCTTCATGCGGGTCGTAAAACTTGTCGAGATCCACTTTGGCTGCTGCAGCCAAATATTTCTTTCCGTGTTTTGCCATAAGTTCTCCTTCGTGGTGTTAGCGGACCAGCGATTCGGGACCGGGTCCTCCCACAAGTCTAATCTTCGACTAGGATGCCCATATTGCGGGCAGTGCCTTCGATCTGGCGCATCGCCCCTTCGATATCCAGGGCGTTCAGGTCTTTCATTTTTACTTGAGCGATCTCGCGCACCTGGGCATGGGTCACCTTGCCGACCTTTTCGCGATTCGGCACGGCCGAGCCTTTCTCGATGCCCGCAGCCTTGCGTAGCAGGACTGCTGCGGGCTGGGTCTTCAGGACGAAGGTAAACGACCCGTCGGTGTAGACGTTGATCTCCGCCGGCAGGATTTCGCCCGGGCGGTTCGAGGTGCGGGCATTGTATTCCTTGCAGAAGGCCATGATGTTGATTCCGTGACCGGCGAGAGCCGGGCCGATTGGCGGCGCGGGGTTGGCCTTGCCTGCCTCGATCTGCAGTCTGACAATTGCCTTGAGTTTCTTTGCCATGCTTTCTTTTCTCCTTTGTGGTTTTAGTGGGTGATTAAGGGGCACCCTCCCACGAAAAACTACGGTCGATCACTTTCTGGGTTTCAGGTTTTATGCTTTTTCAACCTGCAAAAAGTCCAGTTCGACAGGTGTATCGCGACCGAAGAAGGATACCATTACGCGCACCTTGGTGCGTTCCATATCGATCTCGGAGACCACACCGCGGAAATCGTTGAAAGGGCCGTCGATGATGCGGACCCGCTCGCCCACCTTGAACGACACCTTGACGGTCGGCGCCTCGGCTTCCATGCGCTTGAGGATTTGGGCGACCTCTTCCGGGCGCAGGGGAGTGGGCATGTTGCCCATGCCGACAAAGCCGGTGACGCCGGGCGTATTGCGTACCACGAACCACGACTCATCTGAGATGATCATGTTGACCAGTACGTAGCCCGGGAAAATGTGGCGCTCCACGGTTCGGCGTTTGCCTTCCCGCACCTCGATCTCTTCCTGGGTGGGGACGACGACGTCGAAGACCATGTCCTTCATTCCCATTGTCTCGATGCGTTGTTCGAGATTGTGGCGTACCTTGTTTTCGTATCCGGAGTAGCAGTGAATCACATACCAGGCCGGTCCCTCCGGGACTGACCCTTCGGGTTGTCCTTGAGCAACAGGTTCTTGGGTGGTAGCCTGATCCGGATTTAAAACCGGCGTTTCCGAGGTAGTTTCTTTCTCCTCGGAGCCCAGAGGTTCCTGGTCGTACTGCTCGTCCGGGTTTTGGACAGACATCATTACCTCGTTACTGCAGATGGAGGAGCTAGCTTCTTACGTACCAACTGCCATTGCAATGAGTTTAGTGGCGCCCAGATCGATCACCCAAAGGAAGATGCTTACCGCGGTCATCACGACGACAACGACGATGGTCATATTCAAGGCTTCCTCGCGGGTCGGCCAGCTCACTTTGCGCAGTTCGCCAATCGTCTCGCGGAATAGACGCTGGATGGCGTTTTCGCGCTTTGGTTTATTTTCTCTTCCGGCCAAGGTGTACTCCTTCTTCCTGACGGTGACAACGCCGCCTCGTCGCATTTTTCTTGCGGGAGGAGGTCGGCGTTGCTGGGGCGGTAAAACCAGCTCTCAATGACTACAGGCCAGGCAGGACTTGAACCCACAACCACTCGTTTTGGAGACGAGTGCTCTACCAATTGAGCTACTGGCCTACATTCCGCGTCACGGGTTCCTGTATTTTCGTGTCAAAGCCACAGCACAAGAACACGTGATACGAGACCACTACTTGGTTTCGCGATGCAACGTATGCTTCCGGCAGCGGGGGCAATACTTGTTGAACTCGAGGCGGTTGGGATCGTTGCGCCGGTTTTTCTCCGTCACATAATTGTGCTCTTTGCACTCGTTACACGCCAGGATAACCACCGGGCGGACGTCTTTCTTTTTTCCAGCCATTCGTTATTTCCTATCTATCAATTATTCGATGATCTTGGTGATGACGCCGGCGCCGACGGTGAGGCCGCCTTCGCGGATGGCGAATTTGGAGCCTTGTTCGAGGGCGACCGGCACGATGAGCTGGACGGTCAGGTTGACATCGTCACCCGGCATGACCATCTCGACGCCTTCCGGCAGGGTGATGTCGCCGGTGACATCCATGGTGCGGATGTAGAACTGCGGCCGGTAGCCGCTGAAGAAGGCCTTGTGCCGTCCGCCTTCTTCCTTTTTCAGCACGTATACCTGGGCCAGGAACTTGGTGTGCGGGGTGATCGAGCCGGGCTTGGCGACCACCTGGCCGCGCTCCACGTCGGTGCGCTCGATGCCGCGCAAGAGCAGCCCGCAGTTGTCTCCGGCCATGCCCTCGTCCAGCGACTTGTGAAACATCTCCACCCCCGTCACCACCGAAGAGATGCTCTTCTCACGCAGCCCGATGATCTCCACCGGTTCGCCGACCTTGATCTTGCCCCGGTCGACACGCCCCGTCACCACCGTGCCGCGCCCCTTGATCGAGAACACATCCTCGATCGGCATCATGAACGGCTTGTCCACATCCCGCTTCGGCTCCGGAATGTACTCGTCCACCACCCGCAGCAGCTCCTTGATCGAGGCATACTCGGGGGCATTCGGATCCTTCGAGGTGCTCTCCAGCGCCTGCAGCGCACTCCCGCGCACGATCGGCGTCGTGTCCCCGGGAAACTTGTACCCGTTCAACAGCTCGCGCAGCTCGATCTCCACCAGCTCCAACAACTCAGGATCATCCATCTGATCCACTTTGTTCAGATACACCACGATCGACGGCACCTCTACCTGCCGCGCCAGCAGCACGTGCTCCCGCGTCTGCGGCATCGGCCCGTCCGGCGCCGCCACCACCAGGATGGCTCCATCCACCTGCGCCGCCCCCGTGATCATGTTCTTGATGTAGTCCCGGTGCCCGGGCATGTCCACGTGCGCATAGTGCCGCTTCTCCGTCTCATACTCCACATGCGCAATGTTGATCGTGATCCCGCGCGCTTTCTCCTCCGGCGCATTGTCGATCGAATCATACGGCCGGAATTCCGCCTTCCCCAATAACTGGCAGTACTTCGTGATCGCCGCCGTCAGCGTCGTCTTCCCGTGGTCGATGTGCCCCATCGTCCCCACGTTCAGATGCGGCTTCGTCCGCTCAAATTTCTGCTTCGCCATGATTTCGTTTCTCCTTCCTAGACAAGATTCGCTCAGTTTCGAGAGCCCTCAATGGGATTTGAACCCATGACCCCGCCCTTACCAAGGGCGTGCTCTACCGACTGAGCTATGAGGGCACTTCGCTTGGCAGTCCTCTCGTTCTGGTTTCGTAGAGGCCTACCAAACTATGCAACCAAGCAAGACTCAAAATGACTTGTGGGCGGTGAAGGATTCGAACCTCCGAAGGCTTCTGCCAACTGATTTACAGTCAGTCCCCTTTGGCCACTTGGGTAACCGCCCGGGTTGCGAAGATTGTAAATTGTGGATTGCTGACCGAACTATTTCGACCAGCAATCAACAATCAGCAATCGCTGGAGCCGACGATGGGAATCGAACCCATAACCTACCACTTACAAGGCGGTTGCTCTACCGATTGAGCTACGTCGGCGGCTTGATGCCCGTTTAAGCGGGGCAATTATACCAAAGGCATACCGCCCGTACAAGGTATAAACCAACGAAACTTCCGCTCCAAGTGTGGTTTGCTTCTCTACGATCGGACCCGCAGGTCGGGGCAGCAGCGCAGGAGTGTACCCGGATTCCAGGTCAGGGTCAAGGAAAAATGCTTCCTCCGTGTCCTTTCCCAACCTGAACCGCTCCCGTGCCAGTTGGATCTCCGTCATCAAACCCCCAAGGTCTCGCCCAGACACACTCCGCAGTCGCGGCGCCTGCCCAGGTCCCACGCTGAACCCCAGCTTCCATTCCTTTTGGCTCAACTCCATCGCCATGTACAGCTTCCTATTTTCCGTAGTATCATTTCTCGTGCAGGTCGTTTCTGGTTCCATTTGTTCCTCCTTTGCGAGCATCTTCAATTTACCCAAGCGAGAGTACCACACTCCTTGGAGGGAAACGGCCTGCTTTTGAAAATCACTTGACCAGACTCCTCATACTTATCTATACTACCCGAACCTTGTTAAATAATAAGAGAACTCCATGAAAATTAAACTGCTGGCCCCGGTTTTGGCTGCCCTCCTCCTGACCTCTCTGACGATTCCAGTGGACGCCCAGGCGGGGATACTCATCACCCAGGATCGTGTAAGCATGTCGTTCCCGAACGAAATTACTTTCAGCGCCGAGATACAGGCGGGGGCGGCGGTCACCTCGATTATGCTTGTATACGGCGCAGACCAGTTGACCTGTGGGAATGTCGTCGCGCAGGCTTTCCCTTCCTTTGCATCTTCCACGGATGTAAAGGTCTCATGGACTTGGGATATGCGCCAGTCTGGTTCCCTGCCTCCGGGTGCCACAATCCGCTGGCACTGGTTGGCAGTTGATGCGCAGGGCAACCAGTTTGCCAGCCCGGGACAGGCGGTGACCTGGTTGGACAATGTGCATCACTGGCAGGAGCTGACCGGCGGCGACATCAACCTGCATTGGTATGGCGGGGGATCTGCATTTGGGCAGGAGCTCCATGATTACGCTGCTCAGGCGCTCGTTCGGCTGACCCACGATATCGGCGTGAAAACCGACAAGCCGATTGACCTATACATCTATGCCAGCACACAGGATCTGCAGGAGGCGGTCCTTTACGCACCCTCCTGGACCGGCGGCCAGGCATACCCGGAATTTGACATTGTCATCATCGGGATCGCGCCATCCGATCTGGAGTGGGGAAAACATACCGAGGCCCATGAGATGACCCACGTCCTGGTCGGCCACGAGACTTTCTCCTGCCTGGGCTTTGTCCCGACCTGGCTGAACGAGGGACTGGCCGTGTATGGCCAGGGTGGACCGGATTCCGCAATGCAGGCAACCTTTAATTCCGCCCTGGCCAGCAACAGCCTGTCTTCGGTGCGTTCCCTGACCGGGGATTTTCCGGAAGCCATTGACCAGGCCGACCTGGCTTACGGAGAATTGTACAGCATCGTCAACTTTCTGATCAGCCAGTATGGCGGCCAGAAGATGACTGCGATGCTGCTCTCGCTGCGCGACGGCGAAACGACGGACCAGGCCTTGCTGGCCGTCTACGGCTTCGATGTGGACGGGCTGGAGGACGCCTGGCGGGCTTCCATCGGCGCCCTGCCCCGCACCGGGAATACCCGGTTGACCCCGGCTTCCACACCGACCATCGTCCCGACTATCGAGCCCATTGCTGGAGCACCGCTCGCCTCCTCCGCGGCCGTGGCCACCTCTCCCGGACTTATGCCAACTGCAACGTTGACTGCGGTCAGCCTCGCCGCTACGCCGCTCGCCTCAGGCGCGCAGGCAGGATTCCTCAGCCAGGGCGGAATGATTGCGGGGGTCACGTTGGCTGCCTGTCTTCTCGTGTTGCTGGCAATAATCTTGGTCATTCTTATTTTCGTGCGGCGGAACAGGAGGGGAGCATGAACCTGGGTTCTTGGAAGATCCGCTCCCTTTCAGTCTTTGCCCTCCTGCTGCTGGGGTGCCAGAGCACGAGCCTGCCTGTTCTGATAGGTGGCCAGACATCCCCGGACCTCGCCGGCATTCCACGCGACCAGGCCCTGTATTATCTGGGCGGCGAAAGCACCAACCCACGTGACTATGATCCAGCCACAGAACATGATTCTGGCGACAAGCTGATCTTCAGCGGGCTCGTGTCCCTGGATCCCAGCTTGAAGGTGGTTCCAGAGCTGGCTGAATTGTGGAGCGTCTCTGAGGCTGGCACGGTTTTTACCTTCAAGCTGCGCGCGAACGCCCGCTTTCACGACGGTCGCCCGGTCACAGCCCAGGACGTGGTCTACTCCTGGGAGCGCGCTGCCGATCCGGCCACCAAGTCTGATACTGTCCTGACCTACCTGGGTGATATCGTTGGAGTAAAAGAAATGCACAGTGGCCAGGCGAAGCACATCCTCGGCTTGCAGGTTCTGGGCGATCACCTGCTTAAAGTCACCATCGACGCCCCCAAGCCTTATTTCATTTATAAACTCACCATGCCGGTCGCGTTCGTCCTGGATCAGAAAAACGTAAGCTCCGGGCCGGATTGGTACCGCAAACCCAACGGCACCGGACCGTATAAATTGATTCGCTGGGACAGCTTCCAGGTCATGGTTTACCAGCGGTTTGAGAATTTTTATCTTGGACCCGCGGCCATTCCCTATGTGGTGGTGGAGTTGTACACCGGTGTTGGCATCCGCCTGTACCAGAGCGGAGATATTGACGTCACCGGTGTTGATTCTGTTGACGTTCCGAGCGTCCTCGATCCCAACAGCCCGCTGCACGCTGACCTGCAAAGCGGTGCGAGCCTATGCACGGATTACGTCGTCTTTGATGCATCCCAGCCCCCTTTTGACGATGTCAAGGTCCGTCAGGCTTTCACGATGGCGATTGACCGGCAGAAGTACGTGGATGTGGTGATGAACGGTGTCGGGATCCCCGCCAAAGGCCTGTACCCGCCCGCCCTGCCAGGCTACAGCCTGAATCTCCAGGGGTTGCCGTTTGATCCTGCCATGGCGCGCCAGCTCCTGGCCGAGTCACGCTATGGCGGTCCTCAGGGTCTGCCGCCGATCATCTATACGGACACCGGTATTGGCAACGCGGCTGGATCCAGTGTGGCCGCCCTGGCCCAGATGTGGCAGCAAAATTTGGGCGTCACCATTACAATCGATAACATCGATCCGGAAAAATATTACGACCTGCTGTTCTCCGGTCACCATGGTCAGATGTTTTCTGGTGGTTGGTGCGCCGACTACCCCGATCCGGAAAACTTCGCGGATGTACTCTTTCACACCGGTGCGCAACAGAATACCGGCAATTACAGCAATCCGGCTTTGGACAATATCCTCGACCAGGCGCGCGTTGAGCAGGACGTGGCGAAACGCATCAGCTTATATCAACAGGCCGAGAATCTGATCGTCCAGGATGCGCCCGCCCTGTTCCTGATGCACGGCATCTCCTACATGCTGGTCAAGCCCTACGTGAAAGGTTTTGTGTTGACACCGATTTCAATTCCCATTGAGCGGTATCTACATCTCCAAAGGTAGACAGCGGCCTTAATCACGGCTGCATCCACTGTCTTTTCTTTTAATGGGAGCCCGGGGAGGAGGTGGGAGTTGGGGGAGAGGGCCTTGCCTCGACCAGGAAATCCACATGGTCGATCGCCGGCCCCACGCTGGACACGGTGAAATTGAAGGGCAGGCTCTTACCGGCTTCCAGCGGCGTCGATGCATCCCAGCGGCGCAGGCCGACCACTTCACCGGCCGTGTCATAAGCCACCCCCAGCACCCACAGGCTGGTTGCCGTGCCGTTTGAGTCGGTTAGGACAACCTGTCCGCTGAGCTGTGCGGACCGCCCCGACCAGTCGACGCTGACCAGGGTGTTCTGAACAGCACAGGAGAGATAACGCGGGTCGTTTGGCAGCAATCGGAAGGAGGTCAGCATCTCCACACGGGGGACGGCCCCCGCCGCGATCGGAGGTGGGAAATACACCGCGAGAGGCATCGCCTCCCCCGACAGGAGGATATCCAGTGAGGCGTAGGCGACCTGGCTGGTCAGTTCCTGCCCGCTTGAGCTCAGCAGGCTGAATTGCGCAGAGAGGTTTTCCAGTGTCTCCGTGTACTGGTCTTGGACCAGCGCAAAGCACCACCAGCCTCCGTTTGTCTCCGGCCAGCAGTGCACCTGTTGAATATTCAGCGGCACGGGAGTAGGCGTTGGCTCGCCCGAATGGGTGCCGCCGAGCGGGATGGTCAGCTTTGTCCCGACCTCAAGGGTCGTTGCCTGGATGCCTGGATTGGCAGCAGTCAATGCCTGCAAGCTGATGCCGAAACGAGCGGCAATCCTGGTCAGGGTATCTCCCTGGACGACGACATAGATAAAGACGGTTGGTGAGGGCAGGATCGCCTGGGTCAGCAGCGGGATGGGTGTTGCGGATTTTGTCGGGGAAGCAGTCTGGTATGGCTGCAGAACGGAGGGCTGAGTTGGTTCGAGCTTTGCCCCTGAGCTGCAGGCGCTCAGAAGGACGAGCAGGGCTAAAAAAGCAGAAGTTTGTTGCATAAAGAAATTATACACTTTTCACTTGCCCCAACTTGAAGGCTGTGCTAAACTGAAATTATGGCCGAAGATGAAGATCTGTTAGAGGAGCACGGACAAAATCTTGTCCTTCAGGAAGCCATTGAGGCGCTCCGCAAAGGCGATCGGGTGCGGGCGCGGGACATCCTGACACGCCTGCTCAAAACTGACCAGAACAATGCCATGTGTTGGATCTGGTTGAGCACTGCAGTTGAAACATCGAAAGAGCGCCTGTACTGCCTCCAGACGGCACTGCAGCTGGACCCGCAAAATGCCTCGGCCAAACGGGGCCTGATCATGCTGGGGGGACTGCCGCCTGATGATTCGGTACCGCCATTTCCACTCAACCGCTCGCGCATGTGGGAGGAGCAATTAACCATCCCAGAGGAGTCTGCAGAGCATAAGCACAGTGCTCCCAGACAAATTGGAAGGACGCTTTTCCTCCTGGCAGCCGGCCTGGTCGTGCTCGCCATCGGATATTTTGGTTTTCTTGCACCAAATGCTTTTGCGCTGGCATATCTAAACAAGCCCCGTTTCCATCACGTGACTGCTACCATCACCATCAAGGGAACGATTCATCCGACCCCGCTCTCAACGCTATCCACGCTGACTCCTTTGGCTCAACTGCTCAAGACAACCTACACGCCTACGGCATTATACGTTCTGACCCCGCACCCTCTCAACAGCCAGAGTGATTTCAATGCCGGACTGCGTTTTTTTGAAGCGCATGATTATGAGAATTCGGTCAAAATGTTCAACCAGGTTCTGGTGGAGGAGCCGCAGGCGATCGATGCTTTTTACTATATCGGCGAGTCCTACCGGATGCGCGCCCTGGCAAGCGAGTTGCAGGGCGATACCAATCAGATGATGAAGTACCTGCAAAACGCACATGACGCGTATCAGGCGGCCATCAATCTCGATCCCAAGTTTGCCCCCAGCTATCTCGGCCGCGCCCTGATCACCGAGATCACGAATCCCGAAGAAGATGTCACCCCCGATTTCAACAGTGCCATTGGCCTCGATCCGTATTTCACGGCAGCGTACATCGAGCGGGGTTCCTACCTGCGGAGCAAACACTCCCTGGATGCCGCATTAAAGGATGAGCAGACCGCCCTCCAGCTCGACCCCAATTCAGCGCTGGCTTATATGTACATGGCGCAGGTCCAGCTGGATGCGGGGCAGAATGAAGATGCCCTGGCTTCAGCCAAGAAGGCCAACCAAATCGACCTTACCCTCGTCCCTACTTATCTTGTACTTGCCCAGGCCTATATTGCCAACGACCAGGTCCAAAATGCTACCGATCAACTGCGGATATACACTCAATATGCGCCGAAGGATATCGATGCCTACCTGACCATGGGCCTGGTTTATAACGCCATCGGGCAATACCAGGATGCGCTGGACATCCTCAACAAGTATGTCAATGCCAATCCGCGTGATCCTGTGGGGTATTACGAGCGCGGACTGTCCTACCTGAACATGAAAAATGCCACTCTGGCAGCAATTGACTTCAGCTCCTCGATCGGGTACAACTCCAACTATTTCGATGGGAACATGGGCCTTGCCCGGGCGTACTTTGCCGAAGGGCATGCAAATAACGCCTATATCCAGGTCGTGCAGGGCTGCACTCCCCTGATCAGTACGGATAACCAGAGGGCCCAGGTCTATTACTATGAGGCGGTTTTTCTGGAGGCGATGAACGAGCCTGGTGCTGCCGACCAGCAATGGAACAATTTGCTGGGGCTGTCTCCGGATGTCATGCCCTCGTCCTGGCGGGATGAGGCTTTCCTGCATCTGGACATCACACCGAGCTTCACCCCATCATTGCTGTACACCCAGACGCCGACCGGCACGCAAACCCCCACCCCTTAAAAACACGAGCGGGATCCACAAAGGGATTATCCGGGGGTAGAGATTTAAAGGATGCCGCGCGACATCCTGCCCGGTGTGACCGGCTTAGGCGAATTTTTGACGGCATTCTTCGCACGGGCACAAGCTTCTTAAATAAGCCCAGTGGAATATGCCGTAATCGTGTCCGTCCTCCCAGGCGGGGGTGATGGCGTACGAGCCGACCGGCACGATTGTTTTCAGACGGGTGGCTGGCGAATCCGCCATTTTTTTTCGAAAACGGCTGGATCGGCTCTGTCGCTCATGTTTGCATGACCGCCGCGGCACTGTGCGCATGGGCAGCCTGCCCGTAACAATGAAAACTGATAGATGCTGGTGTGACCGTCATCCCAGCTGACGGCCAGCTCTCGCTTGTCTCGATTGGCGCTGATGGTAGTAGGTTTCACGCCGGCCTCACGGATATTCTCTGATTCGATCGATTGCAGGGCTCAGGGGGATTGGAGAATGCTGAGAAAGCTCTGGGCGGCCCAGCCCGAGCGCGCCTGGTCGTAGGGAGCGGTCAGATACCACCAGGTATAACCGTCAGCCTGCTGGGGGCCCTTGGTGATTTGGAAAACCTCGGAATCGTAGCCGAGAAAAAGCGAAGGACTTTTCAGTCCTGGTTGAGCGCGCAGGTTCAGCCCCTCCCCCCCCGTCCCGACAATCTGAACGTACACGCCCAGGGCGATCTGCCCCGGGGCGGGTGTGAAGGAGGCTGTCGGCGTGGGTGGCACAGGGGTCAGGGTGGGTGGGGAATAGGTTGGTGTCGAAGTCGGAGGAGGCAGCAGGGTCATTCCCGACACGGGGGTGCTGTTTATGCCCGCGGAAGGACGCACCTGGATGATGTAAATAATTGCAGCGCAGAGCAGAACACCGGCGATTACCAGGGTGAGCAGGATGACCTTCGGCGTAAGGACCCGCTTCGCCTGAATGGTCATTCTTTTTCCTTCTTGATGTCCGGTTTGCACAAACGATCATGGGCCTGGATCGGCATCAGGACGTTCAATTGTCTCGGCAGGACTTCGATGAAAGCCTTTTGCGCTCCGATCATCGGGTCGGCATCCAGCTGGATGGAAAAGGGGGTCTCTGAATCGATTTGGACACTGCTGAATGGGATGCAGTTTACCTGATCGGAGGTAAGATGCCGGCCAGCCTGCATGTCGAAAAAATGGCGGAATGCGTCCGCCAGAGTCCTGCCGGAGAACAGCCATAGGTCCATGAGTCCGTCGTCCAGGTAAGCCTGAGGGGAAATTTGTGCCAGCCCGCCCAGATAGTGACGGATGTTGCTGGCTACCGCCAGCAGGTAATGGCCTTCGATTTGCTTTTCGTTGGCGGTAACGCGAAGGTCCATGCCGTGCCAGAGCGTTACGCTCCAGATTGAAGTGGCGAAGAATTCGGGGATGTTCAGATACTTCTCGAAACGCTTGCGCGGTTCGAGGGATTTGACGGTCAGGGCATCCAGCCCGATACCCGCCCACATTAAGAAAGGCTGATCGTTGCATCGGCCGATGTCTACGCGGCAGGCTGGAGAGTTCGCCAGCAGGCGGGCGTTTTCGATCAGGGCACGCGGATGTCGCCATGAAAAGGCATGAATGCGCAGATCGCGAGCCCAGACGTTGGTCGATCCGGCGGGCAGCACTCCCAGGGCCGTGTTGGACCCGATCAACCCGCCGGCAGCCTGCCCAAGTGTTCCGTCGCCGCCGACCGCAAAAACGGCACGAAAATTTTCCTGGGCAGCCATGTGGGCCAGTTGAGTCGTGTGGCGCCCGTTCATGGATTCCGCCACTTCTATACGCCAGCCCTGGTCGTTGAGCGCGCGGATCACGCCACCGATATATGGGCGCACAGAAATTCGTCCCGCTGCCGGGTTATATATGAGTAATGCATCCACCATGGCTGTATTATACGGCGAAAAGAAGGCAGGGTGCCCTCTGCCCTCCCTGATTTGCCGGTGAAGAGGACGCCGGCTCAGCAAGGGTGCCAGGCTGGTTGATGGGCGCGCAGGCGAGTAAAACTCGCTGTGTTATAATGCCCGAGGGTCGTATGGACGAACCGCGCGTACTAAACAATCGCTACCAGTTGCTGGATCAGCTTGGCAAAGGGGGGATGGCCATGATCTACCAGGCGCGCGACTTGATGCTGGAGCGTATCGTGGCGGTAAAGATTCTGCGCCAGGATTATTCGCGCGATCCAGCCTTTCAAGATCGTTTCCGCCAGGAAGCCAAGGCAGCCGCCAACCTTTCCCATCCGAATATCGTCACTGTCCACGATTTTGGCCTTGACCACGGGCAGCTGTTCATCGTGATGGAATACATTCCCGGCTCGGACCTCAAGACGCTGATCAAACAACGCGGCCGATTCTCGCCTGAGGATGCCCTTCCGCTCATCATCCAGGCCTGTGCCGGTCTCGGTTATGCCCACCGCGCCGGGCTGGTCCATTGCGACGTCAAACCACAAAACCTGTTGGTCACACCTGATCAGCGCCTAAAAGTGACCGATTTCGGCATCGCTCGTGCCCTGGCGACGATCCATCCTGATGAGCAGACCGATCTGGTTTGGGGTTCACCGCAGTATTTTGCGCCTGAGCAGGCTGCCGGTGGAGCTCCTTCCCCCTCTTCAGATGTCTACTCGCTCGGGGTGGTGATGTACGAGATGCTGACCGGCACTCTGCCTTTCCAGGCTTCCACAGCCAGTGAGCTGGCCCGGTTGCATATGGAAGCCGAACCTCCGCCGCTCATGGAAATGGTCCCAGATATTTCTCCGACGCTTGATCAAATCCAGCGCAAGGTTCTTTCGAAGGAACCCTCTCAGCGCTACCGGACTGCGGACCAGTTGGGACGATTGCTCTTGAATTTTGGGAATATCAAGACGGCTCCGGCGCTTGCCCTGACACCGGAAACCGCCGGCGTAGATCCCGCCGCGCAGACACTTAGAGGGGAAGCAGCTGGCGGTCTGGATGTTGACTGGCCGTCTATCGGCCTGGGCCTGGTGGCCCTGGTGGCGGTGCTGGGTCTGATACCGTTCTGGATATGGGTCTATTTCGTGTATAATCCCCCCATTCATTAAAAAAAGCAATCCATCGTCTGTGTGATGTACCTAAGAGACGAGCTCGTTTGCGGCGCGTAAAATGGTTGTCGATGATGGCCAAACGATCTTTTATCATTGCCCCCTCCATCCTCTCGGCGGACTTCACCCGCCTGGGGGAGGAGATTGCATTGTGCGAGGCCGCTGGTGCAGATTGGATTCACGTAGATGTAATGGATGGGCACTTCGTCGAGAACCTTACGATGGGGCCGATTATCGTCGAAGCCTGCCGGCGGGTTACCAAATTACCGCTTGACGTGCACTTGATGGTTGAGGCGCCGGACCACCTCTTCAAAGACTTTGCCAGGGCTGGTGCCAGTCATCTGACTGTTCATGTGGAGGCCTGCCCGGAGATCGCCCGGACTTTAAAATTGATCAAGTCATTGGGCTGTCAGGGAGGTGTAACCCTCAACCCGGAGACTCCCTCGAGCAGCCTCCAGGCTGCCGTGTCCCTCGCGGACATCGTGCTGGTCCTGACCGTTCACCCGGGATATTCGGGACAGGTGTTCATCCCCGAGATGATTCCGAAGGTCGCTGAAGTTCGGCAAATGCTGGATGAGGCCGGATCCTCTGCATGGCTGGAAGTGGATGGAGGTATCTCTGTGGATACCTTGCCGGCGGTTCGGGAGGCTGGTGCGGACGCGTTTGTCGCCGCCCACTCTGTTTTTGGCCATCCAGAAGGAATAGCTGCCGGCATCCAAGCCTTGCGTGAAAGACTTGCTTAAATAAAAATCACGGCATTCGCCGTGATCATTATCAGAGAGGTATCTGAAATTAGGACGTCTTTGCCAGCGTGCGGATACACTTGGTGCATAGGAGCTTCTGGACCTTCTGGCCGTTTTCAATAATCGTCACTTTCTGCAGATTGGGATGGAAGGGACGATTGGTAGCCCGCATGGAGAACGAGCGGCTGTGTCCGAAGGTGGTGGTCTTACCGCAATGAGCGCACTTAGCCATATTTGGAATTCCTTTCTTGCCGGATAATGCCTTTCCTGTCTTGAACAAGCGGCGTATTTTACCACGATTCGCATCCTTCTTCAAGACAAGATGTTAATAATGATGCGAGGATGGACTATGAGCGAAGAGACAACAACTCTAGGGACAATCTATATCTCACCGAAAGCCGTGGCAACCATCGCATACCATGCGACTTTGGAATCCTATGGCATTGTCGGCCTGGCACCGAAAAACTTGGCGGAGGGGTTGGCGGCGACCATCACCCGGGAGCCAGCACATGGCGTTTCGGTCCAGTACAACGGAGAGGAGATCGATATAGACGTCCACGTCATCGTCGAATATGGAACGCGCATCACAACGGTGGTGGAGGGCATTGCCGATTTAATCCGTTATCATGTCGAGAAATCACTAGGGATGCCCGTGCACTATGTCAATGTGCACGTTCAGGGTTTGCGGGTCAGTAACCCCGATTAGGTGGATGTCCGAGGAGACTTTAGCGGAATGAATCCAGATATGGAAACTCGGCCCGGGACTCTCAAATCCATGCCGATTAATGGGCAGGTGTTGAAGAAACTGGTCGAGGCAAGCCTGACTTGGTTGCGTACTAACCAGCAGACGGTCAATGCGTTGAATGTCTTTCCAGTGCCCGATGGGGATACGGGTACCAACATGGTCCTGACCATGCAGTCGGCATACAACGAAATTGACGATCTGGCTTATCGCGGAGTCGGCCAGATGGCCGCTGCGGTTTCTCAAGGGGCGCTGATGGGGGCGCGGGGAAATTCGGGGGTCATCCTTTCTCAACTGTGGCGGGGTTTTGCCCGTGCCCTGCACAACCATGAAATATTAGACGGTTCAAGCCTGGTAAAGGCTTTTGCGGAGGCGCGGGATACGGCGTACAAGGGGGTCGTCCGACCGGTTGAAGGAACCATCTTAACCGTGGCGAAAGATATTGCTGCGGCCGCAGAGGAAGCATTAAAAGAAACGAGCGATCCGTATGAGATCCTGGCACGCATCGTCCCTGCCGCGGATGCCTCGGTGATGCGTACCCCGGAGCTGCTTCCCGTCTTGAAGCAGGCAGGAGTGGTGGATTCGGGGGGCAAGGGTCTGTTTTATATTTTTGAGGGGATGCACCGATTCATTTCAGGTGAGCCGCTGGACTCGCAGGCCGCCGTGCTCCAACCGCTTTCTACCATGAAATTGGAGAATACGATGGATTCTATCGAACCCGGACAGGATTACGAAGTCGTTGTGGATTTTATTCCTTCCCAGACCCTCGACCTGCCCAAGTTTTACGGCGAGCTGGAAAAAATGGGCACCTCGATCCAGGTTGGTGAAGGGGATGGAATGTATCGAATGCACATCCATGTCCCGACCGAAAAGCGCTACGCTCCAATTGATTACATCATGCGGTTAGGCACGATCACCAAGGTCGCGATGGAGAACCTGCTGAACCAGATGAGTAATTTGAGCAAATCCTCTGCGCGGGACCGCCCGCAGTTTGCGAAGGTTGAGCCTGGGCAGGTCGCTGTGATCGCTGTGTCCCCGGGCCCAGGAATTTCACGCGTCTTCACCAGCCTGGGGGTGGCGGCGATCGTCGAAGGTGGACAGACGATGAATCCCAGCACAGAGGATATCCTTAAAGCGTTCGAGTCTTTGCCGACAGATAACATCATCATCCTCCCAAATAATAAGAATATTATCCTGGCGGCGGAGCAGGCCAAGGAAGTTACTGTCAAGAACGTGCACATCGTTCCCAGCCGAAGCATTCCAGAAGGATTATCTGCAATGATGCATTTGAATCCGGGCAGTAATGTGGAAACGGTCGCCGCGAAGATGAACAAGGCCATCGAAGAAGTGACCACAATCGAAATCACGACAGCCACACGCTCGGTCGAGATCGACGGCGTGGCAGTAAAAAAGGGCCAGGTGATTGTCTTGATAGATGGCCAACTCTCCTGCTCGGCCCATTCTGTGGAACAGGCCTGCCTGGACGCTCTGGCCAAGGTAAATGCCAAGGAGCATGAACTGCTTACCCTTTTCTACGGAGAAGATCTAACCTCGGTCGAAGCCAACCGCATTGTGGATACCATCCGGGAGGCTTACCCTTCCCAGGAAATTGAGATCCAGGACGGTGGACAGCCGCATTATCAATTTATCATTTCCGTGGAGTGATATTTCCTCCGGAGGACAACGCGCAATTCCGCCGAGTTTTAAGTTATGCCAGATATTTGCATCCTCACCGACAGCACCGCGCAATTCACACGGCCCAACTTCCCCGGCCACGAACTGGTTTATGTCATCCCATTCCACCTCCGAACTGATCCCTCACCGGCGGGTAAAAACCTGCCCGCTCAAGCCCTGCCTGCACGCCTCATCCCTCCCTCGCCACAAGAATTTCTGGAATATTATGCACAACTGGGCCGGAATCACACGACCGTCCTGGTGATTACCCTTTCATCGGCGTTAAGCCCCACGACTCGCCATGCGCAGGAAGCCGCTATTCAATACAACAATCAAACCGCAGTACAGATTTTCGATTCGCAGACTACTGCGATCGGGCTTGGCTTGCTGGTCCAGGCGGTGGCTGATGCGGTTGTGCGCGGAGCCGCTTTTCAGGAGATTGAACATTGGCTGCGGGCTGCAATCCCGCGCATCTATATGCTAATTTGCATCCCCGAGCTGACCTACCTGGCCGAGGCTGGCTATCTTGCTTATTCGCAGGCAGTGGTTGGTGAAATGATGGGCTTGCTGCCCATATTTACCGTGGAGGACGGGCGCTTGACGCCAATGGAAAAGGTGCGTACACAGCGTCATCTGTTCGAGTTGTTCCAGGAGTTTATGGAAGAGTTCGAGAACCCGAGCCATATTGCGTTGATGTATGGTACCAATCACCTGACCTTGCGCACTCGGCCTCTCCGCGTCTATGTCCAGGAAAACTTTCCAAGAACGCCTTTCAGCGAGCATCCGATCAACCCTCACGTAGCCGCCCTTTTCGGCCCGAGAAGCATCGGACTGGTCATCATGGAGAGTGCTTAAGAGGAAATGTATGAAGATTGGACTTGTCACCGACAGCACCGCTGACCTTCCCGAGGATCTGGCTGCACAACATGGGATTGAAGTCGTGCCAGCCCTGGTGAATATCGATGGGAGGAGCTACATAGACGGGATGGGCATTTCCCGGGAAGAGTTCTACAACCTCCTGCCGAAGCTGGCCAACCCACCGACCACTTCGGCTCCTTCCGTCGGCGTCTTCCAGGAGCGCTATGAGCGGTTGTTGAAGTCAGGGGCTTCGACAGTGCTTTCCATCCATCCTCCCGACAATCTGAGCGGGATTTTCAACGCTGCCCGCCTGGCGGCACAGGATTTCGACAACCGGATCTATGTTCTGGACAGCGGCCAGTTAAGTCTGGGCCTTGGCTTCCAGGTTCTTTTGGCCGCGGAAGCACTGGCGCGAGGGGCTCTCCTGGAAGAGACTTTGAGCTTGATCGATGATGTCCGCCAGCGTGTTCGCCTGGCGGCACTCCTGGATACGATCGAGTATATGCGCCGCAGCGGGCGCGTCACATGGGCGAGAGGAATGATTGGCAACCTGCTTCACCTTCGCCCGTTGATTGAATTGCGCTACGGCATTGTGGAACGCCTGGGTCAGGTGCGCACGCATGCCCAGGGGGTGGTACGGCTGGTGGAGACTCTGAATTCCTGGGGCTCTCTGTATCGGCTGGCGATCTTGCACACCAATGCCGAGTGCGCTGCGCACCAGCTGCTGGAGGACTTGAAGTCGAAGGTCTCTACTCCTCCGTTGCTGGTCAATGTGACCACCGTTATCGGGACTCACGTCGGTCCAAACGGATTGGGTGTGGCCACCGTGCCAGTTTTCTAATCTTTCGGTAGGCGCATCCCGGATTCCCGCAGCCTTTTCAGAAATGGTCCATCACACCAGGGTTCCTGGTGTTTTTTCATTCTCGGCGGAGCAGCAGGCTCTGAGGCTGACTCGGTCGTCCCATGATAAAATAATCCCATGCAACCTTCATTGGAAAAATTGAGAAAATTTTTCCGCCTCGAGCATTCGAACGGTTATGCAGACAGCGCGGTGATCGGGGGTTTAACGAAAATCCTCGATTTCTGGGAGGGCGAAGCCCGCAACGAGGGTGTTTCCGAGGACGTGATTCAAGCAGTAACGGCGTCCTTGCACGGCTACACAGCCCTGACAGTTGAAGCGCGCGCCGAGGCGTTAAAGGAACTCTGGAAGCAAATCACCGAGAAGGCACCGGAAACAACCGTAGACCAAAAACCCACCCTGAAGGCGAGTGAGGTTTTCGCGGAGGCTGAGCCTCAGCCGGCTCCTGTTTCTCCCTCGACCCAGGTGCTTCACGAGAAGTGGGAGGGCAATGGACAACGTGTCCATTCCCCGTCCTCAGCGGGCACGCCTACCCGGCCTGTACAATCTTCCTCCAAAAAGTCTCCCGGCCGGCCCATGCCGAAAGGAACGGGACGCGCCGAGATGCGTCCCGGCGGCGTGACCAGCAAAACGCCAATTGCTTTAAATGCCTCCCTGACTGTCCTGGCTGGAGTCGGACCGCGTTATGCGAGCATGCTCTCCCGGCTTGGCCTGAATACCCTGGGTGATATGCTGTACAACTTTCCAAGACGTTACGATGATTACAGCCAGCTCAAGGCCATCCGGGAGCTATTTTATGGGCAGCAGGTGACCGTGATCGGGACGGTCACCATGATCGAGACGCGGAAAACGCGCGGTGGGAAGATGACCATTACCGAGGCCGTCATCAACGACGGGACCGGCGGGCTGCGCCTGATCTGGTTCAACCAACCCTGGCTGACCAACCGCCTGAAGGTCGAGGATGCCATTTCCGCCTCCGGCACCGTGCAGCAGTACCTTGGCCGCCTGATGATGAACAACCCGGACTGGGAACCGGTCGAGGTCGAAAACCTGCACACCAACCGCATCGTTCCGGTCTACTCTCTGACTGCCAACGTTACCCAAAAATGGCTGCGTAAGCTGATGACTCAGGTCGTCACATACTGGGCGCCTAGGTTAACCGACCACCTGCCCGAGTCGATCCGCCAGGCTGCCGGGCTGCTTGACCTTGGGACCGCCCTGATTCAAATCCACCGGCCCGATTCGCAAGAGCAGTTGCATACCGCCCGCCAGCGCTTGGCCTTTGATGAATTTTTCTTCATTCAGATGGGGGCCCTGCGTCAGAGGCGTGATTGGAAAACAGCCAGCGCGCGCGTGTTCGAAACCGGCGAGGAATGGCTGGCTGCGCGCCTGACCGCCCTCCCATTCACCCTGACCGGAGCCCAAAAGCATGCCCTGGATGATATCCACAATGACCTGAAGTCCGGCAAACCGATGAATCGCCTGCTGCAGGGGGATGTCGGCTCCGGGAAGACCGTGGTAGCGGCGCTGGCAGCTGCCATGGTGAATGCTGCCGGGGCACAGGCAGCCATCATGGCGCCTACCTCCATTCTTGCCGAACAGCACTACCGCACCTTCCTGAACGTGCTGGCGGGTGCAGGCGGGGCTCTTCCTCCCGAAGCCATCTGTTTGCTCACCGGGGATACGCCCGAGAAGGAAAAGGAGGAAATTCGGGCAGGGTTGGCTGACGGCCGCATCAAAGTCATCATCGGCACCCACGCGCTGCTCGAAGACCCGGTTGTTTTTGCGGACCTGCAGTTCGTGGTCATCGATGAACAGCATCGTTTCGGTGTCGAGCAGCGGGCTACCCTGCGGTCCAAGGGCACCAGTCCCCATTTGTTGGTGATGACCGCAACGCCTATTCCGCGTTCCCTGGCATTAACCCTGTATGGCGATTTGGATCTCTCGGTGATGGATGAAATGCCGCCCGGCCGACGGCTGGTCGAGACACACGTCCTTACGCCGCGTGAGCGTGAGCGCGCCTATTATTTGGTGCGCAGCCAGGTCAAAAGTGGTCATCAGGCTTTTATTGTTTATCCACTGGTGGAAGAGAGCGAGAAAAGCGAAATGCTGGCTGCCACGCAGGAGCATGAACGCCTCGAGAAGGATATCTTCCCGGACTTCCAGGTGGGATTGCTGCATGGGCGCATGCGCCCGGATGAGAAGGATGCGGTCATGTTGCGCTTTCGCCGCAGCGAATTTGACATCCTGGTTTCGACCACGGTTGTCGAGGTCGGCGTGGATGTGCCGAATGCAACGGTAATGCTCGTCGAGGCAGCCAATCGTTTTGGGTTGGCCCAATTACACCAGCTGCGCGGGCGGGTCGGACGCGGAGAAGCGCAGTCCTACTGCCTGCTGATCCCGGACCACGAGGATGCAGTCGAGAATGAGCGGCTGGCTGCCATGACCGAGACCAACGACGGCTTTGTGCTGGCAGAACGTGACTTGCAGCAGCGCGGTCCCGGGGAGTTTTTGGGAACGCGACAGGCCGGTTATGCCGCCACCCTGCGCATGGCCTCCTTGAGCGATGTTCAAATGATCGAAAAAGCCCGCGGTCAGGCCCAAGCCCTTTTCGAACGCGACCCGGATTTGAAAGAATCCGAAAACCAGCTCTTAGCTGATGCCCTCCAGCGGTTTTGGGGGGGCGGCAAAGGAGATGTGAGTTAGTATGGTACGTGCATTGTTTCCTGGAACTTTCGACCCGATCCATTATGGCCACATCGACATTGCCGATCGCGCCGCGCACCTCTTCGATGAGGTTGTGGTCGCCGTCTACGACCGGCCGCTGAAGACCTTGCTGTTCGCGCCTGAAGAACGCATCTCCCTGGTCAAGAAGACCTTCGAAGGGCACTCTAAAATTCGTGTGGTCGGATACAGCGGGATGACTGTTGACTTCTGCCGCCAGATCGATGCCCAGGTCATCGTCCGCGGCCTGCGGGTCTTCTCGGACTTCGAGCTCGAGTTTCGCATGGCTTTGGCCAACCACCGCCTGGCGCCGGACATCGAAAGCGTTGCATTTATTACAGATGAGGAACACACCTTTCTCTCATCCAGCACTGTTCGCGAGATCGCATCGTTGGGTGGAGATGTATCCAGCATGGTCCCCCGGCATGTCGAAGTAGCGTTAAAGGAAAAAGTAAAAGATCTTAGCGACCAGCAATTAAAACCATTCGGAATTAAAATATAAAGGTGCGTTGTGCTGACCGCGCGGAGGTACCATGGATATCCTTCATCTCGTTGATCGCTTGGAAGAGTTGTTTAATGAAAGCCGCCCCATTCCACTGACTCACAATGTTATCGTGGATGAGGATCGCTTCCTCGATATTATCGACCAGATGCGCATCTCGATTCCGGATGAAGTTAAAAAGGCCCAGCAAGTCTATACCCAGAGGGATCGCGTGGTTGCCCAATCGCAGGAGGAAGCCAGCCGCACCCTTGCCCTGGCACGCGAGAAGGCAGATCAGCTGATCGAGAAGGATGCCATCGCGCAGGATGCCCAGCGGCGTGCCAACCAGATACTCGAACAGGCCCGCCTGGAGGCGGAGAATATAAAGATCGGTGCCGACCAGTACAGCCTGGGTGCCCTGATGGATCTGGAGGTCGAGATGGATCGGTTGCTTACCCAGGTGCGGAATGGCATCCAGCTGCTGGAACAAAAGAGGCCGAGAACCGAGGAGATTAAACCCCTTGGAAAATAAAACGAAGACCTCCGCGTTCTATTGCGGAGGTCTTCTTGATTTAATTTATAAGGATGCCTTAGACCGCTGTGCTGTCCACCTTGCGGATGACCATAACGACCTTGCCTTTGATTTCAAGGGGCTCATCCTTGCTGATGTAAATCGGTTTCATGGTCGGATTGGCTGGCTGGAGACGATAGCCGTCTTTTTCCTTGTAGTAATATTTGAGCGTGGTCTCGTCACGGGCAGGGAGCCAGATTGCCACCATATCCCCGTTGTTCGCTTTCACAGTTGGCTTCATGATGACGATATCTCCGTCGTAGATCATGGCGTCGATCATTGAATCGCCTTGTACACGCAGGGCGTAAGGCTGCACGCCCTTCTCTTGCAGCGGGAGCAAACTGCGGGCGACGTCCACCGCATCGATTTCATCACCGATATACGTGATTCCTGCGTTGGGAACAAGAATCGGTGTACCGGCGGCAATCGGGCCGAGGATAGGGACCTTGATGAGGTCGGGGTTGCCCACATTTGCCAGGCGAACCGCGCGGGAAAATTTTGCGTCCCTCTCAATCAACCCCATATCTTCCAGCTGCTTGAGATAATAAGTAACGACCGATGTTGAGGAAATTCCCGTGGCCTCCCCAATTTCACGAATAGAAGGGGGATAGCCTTGCTCTCTCATACGTAAATTGAGAAAGTCAAGGATTTTCTGGTGCCGTTCGGTTAAACCTTTTCTTGTTCTTGCCATAATAGCCTTCCTTTCCAAATGTCGCAAACATTTGTGCTATTAATATAACACGAACACTCGTTCTATGTCAAGGGGGATTCTGAACTGAACTTGGGTGTGTATCATTTTTTCGGGGAATCATCTCTTTGATAGAGGCCACGTCCATATTTGAACTTACGCCAGGGATTGTCCTTGGGGTCTCTCGGTTGGGCGGGAATCAAGAGAGAGATCTTTTTGGCGGCCAGGAATGCATCTCGGCGAGAGATTGATTTGCGGGCTGGAGCTGGTTTTTCCCGGGACTGATGCAGTTTCTGTCTTTGTTGGGCAGCTTGTTTGCGTAAGCGCATTTCTATCCTGGGCCAATCTTCCTTCCAGCGGCCGCTGCACAGGATGTTACGCAGGGCCAGCATCGGATTGACATGTCGCTCTGCCCAGTGCATCCCGGCGCCTTTCAAGCGGGCTTCCACGACCAGCTTATTACCGCTTTCCACAATGCCGCTGGCGATTGGCCAGCCTTCCTCCTGAAAGCGTGGATATTGAAGTTGCTGCTCCCGTTTTTGGAGGTAGGCCAGATTGGCAGATATTTCCACTGCTTCAGGATGTTTGGTCCGCAAACGCCGTAGTTCAGTCAACAAGCGTTTAGGCCCTTCATGCTTGAGCCGATGGAGCCGTTCCTGGAGCCACTCCTGGGCCCTGGGAGTGCCTTCTCCGTATAGGAATTCTCCCACCTCACTGAGGTGTTCTCCGGCATGCGGAAAATCCAGGATGCGCACGGCATCCGGCCGGTGATAATCCGTAAATCCCTGCAACCAGTCCGACCCATCCATAATGGCGGCCACCTGCAGGGCATTTTCCACTCCCCGTCGTTGGATCTCCACCAGAGCCTGCCGGGCGAACTCCTCTGCACTGATTTTGCGGGAAAAATACGACAAATGACGGGTATGCACCACCCATTCCCCCCTTTCCAGCACGGCTGGTTGCACTTCCCCAATCACCAATGTGCGCACTTCTGCCCACTGCCCATGCAACAGCGGGACCATCGCGCCATCCGCACTGATTTGCATTTTCTCCGCTCCTGCCGGCGCCGCAGGCTGTTCTTTCTCTAATCGCTCCATTTCCTCCTTTTGCATCTCTGCATACGCCGCCCCGGCGGCCTCACTGTAACGCTGGCTGACCGACTTGCTCACTCCAATCCCTTGCATGTCTGCCATCATTTCTACCGCACGCACAAATGGCATCCAACTCGACAGCCGCACCAGGCTCTCGTGGGCGCGCGGCGTCAGGCTACCTGGCAAAAGTTCAAGTTCCTCATCCAGGGGGAAAAACTGCCCGCCCACATTCCGGACACTTGCCATATTCCCGTTGGAGCTCCACCTCGTTCCCCCCGCGCACTTCCAGCCGCCGCTTCTTCTTCCCTTTCCTCGACAGGCTGGCTCCACAGTGCGGACACTGCGGCCCATCCGGCCCCTCGATCCATTCCGCACTCGCACTCGCATTCGCCGTGTCCGACAGCATCTGCGCTCGAAACTCATCCAGCCGCCGGTCCACCTCTGCCTCGATCTCTCGAAAGGTCGCCCGCGGATGCTGCCGCCGCCATTCCGCCATCCCTTCGTTAATTTCTTCGCTCTTCTCTTGCCAGCCTTTCTTCATCTGCTCGCTGTTCATACGGCCTCCTCGCTCGCTTTTCCCCCATCTTACTCCTTTCCCGAAAAAAAGATACACACCCCTGAACTTCAGACATGAGTTCGGACCGGGCAGATGATCTGAGAAAAGGCAGCGCGGCCGAGAGAAAGGGTTTATGGGGAGATGTCGGGTTTTAGCTTTAGAAGAGGAACGGGCCGGAGTAAATTTTCTGTTTGCGAGTTCCATCCGGGAACAACTGGTTGCGTAGGGTTTCGCTTAATATCAAAGCGATTGCACAGGCCATCAAAGTCAGGGCAACCATTTTCTCCATCAGGATGCGACGCTTGTTCATGAGCTTGTCGAAGTTGAGCAGGCTTTTCAGGTCTCGGAATGCCTGTTCAATTTTCATTTGGCAGAAGCTGAGTAAACTTATCCGTGTAAACAATCTATTATTGGACTGGGTCGCGAGCCTAAATCCAGTATAGAAGGTTTCCTTTTATTTATCACCGGAGATGTACAAGCATTTAATAGCAGTAGACAAAACGGAAAACAATATGTGAGTTTTTTCATGATTGCTGCCTTCATCTTTAGATCATTCTTCAATCTTGAAGGATCTATGGATGGCCTAATAGATTGGTTAGGGTGATTAAAGGGGTAGGCACGGCGGACGGGGAAGACCCCTTCGTGAGTTATTGCGATTGCTGGCTATGCCGTAGTAACCTTTCAGGACGCAGCCGCTATCTGTTAGAGTCGGTGGGTAGCCATCTTTTGCGCAGTATAAATCTTATATTGGCGCGCCTCGGCCAAAAGCACTTTTCTAACGGCGTAATATGCAGGCTTAGGTTTAAGTTCATTGTCCCACATGGTGGGGTTAGCATCCGGAGAAGTCCCAGGCTCTGCCGGATTTTCTAACCAAGACTGATTATCGCCATATCCCCAAAACCCGATGTCTTTAACTAGACCAGAGCGCAGCGCTGCCCCGATCATGTTTTCATAGACCTGTGCTTGAAGGGCAAATCTTTCTTTTTGAGTACCACCCTCGTCGCGCAGATCAACATCAAATTCGGTAAAAGCGACGGGTAGGCCGTAACCTCTTATAGTTCTCTCGACATTGTCTGGAGAAGCTCTCATCGAAGTATTGTCGATGTGCATCTGCAATCCGACTTTGTCAATTAAGCCCTTAGTGGCTAATCTAGCTGCAAGATCCCGCGTTAAAGTTGTATAAGGCCCACCAGACCACTGGTTGCCCCAGGTGTTAAGCATTAACTTGGCAGAAGGATCGGCATCTCTGGCTGCCTGGAATGCAATATCAATATAATCTTTACCGATAGTTTCCAAAAATGGATCATCTATCATTGGATCTACGCCCACCATATATGGCTCATTGACTACTACATACTCGCCAATTACACCTTTGAAGTGATTCATTACTGTTGTGATGTAACCTATTAGAATCTGTATTAGTTCTCCCCGGGAGAAGCTTCCCTCTCGCAGCCAATCTGGCAATTCCTGTCTATGAGCAGCAATTAGATGCATGAGGCGAAAATTATCTATTCCTAGTAGCCTCGCCGCTCTTATCCGATTATCCTCGTCGTCAAATGTAAAGTCGTCACGAAGACCACTAGACTCAATTGTCCCCCCCCAACTTGAGCTGATCAATCCATAATTAAATTCAGTCCCCAAGTCAAATCTCGCATTCGAGTCATAAAGCACCCCAACATTAATACCGCTTTTATCTGCCAGATTTCTTAGGCTGGCTCTTTGCCATAAGCCTCTTTCATTGGTAACTAGAAGTGGAATTGAGGTTTCTGGATCTACCGCGGCTTGAAACTGGCGGCCTTGTGGATCAACCAAATCCGAAATCTCAACTCTGTTAATGACATCCACGTCGCTATATCCTATGGCATTAGCATAGGAAGCGACTTCTGTTGCCAAAAGCCGGGGAAATTCGGGAGTTGGAGTAGATTTGGGAGTAGTTGTTGACTCCGGCGTGGATGTAGAGTTGGGAGCGGCAGAGAGACTGGTTGTCGGCGGTAAATAAGTGAGGCGATAATCAGGAATAGCTGGCCCGCCTAATCCAGCCAATCGGCGTAAAAAGCTGAACCTCCATTCGGCTAAAGCTAAAGCCCCGCATCCAACAGTAGCCACAGCAATTTTTAATACATCCCTTCGGGAAAATCTCGGAGATGGCCCCTTAAAATTATGACTCGCCATTTAGACTATTTCCTTGCAAAAAAGCCCAAAATAAATCAAGAGGTCTCCATATTGAGAGTCGGCATGGGATAAAGGTTGCCGAACTATGAGTCGGTAAGTTACACTTATATTTATACCCTTTGTGTAAGTATATGATTCTTCCAGGGGTTGGTCAACAACTATAAAAGCAAAGCCATCCACTCTGGTGATAGAAGACCTTTACGCAGGCTTTTTATCATTCTGGCACCTTTATTGTAAAGAACCATTTGTTGTAACTTTACCCATAAAATTGCCACGCCTGGAAGCATAAAGTGGCCGCATTCTAGCCGACTTTGACAATGTATGTTAGGAGATACAAGACAGTCCGGAAGCATAACATGGCCGAAAGTAAATCTTGGAAGCATAATGTGGCCAAAAATTTATGCTCCCGAGGCTCAATTCGGATCAGTTTTCTCGTCCGGACTTGACACTGCAGTTAATCGGTAGGCGTTATTAAGTTGCATAAGACTCCCTAAATGAGAAAACGTACTTTACTCAAATTCAGTCTAGTGAAAGCCTAGAATGTAACTACGGTTTGTTCAACTCAATTACGTATGATGTAATCTCAACAAGTCGCTCATCCGAAAATTGAAAGACATCACAGCTGGCCACGCTTGAGGTTTGATTTTCCTGATCTTGAAATTGTGCAGCGCCCTCCACAACTACAAAAGTCTCCGCGCGGTTAATTTTCAGCTTTGTAATGGTGATAGAGACAGTCTCAAGAAATTTCGCCGCCTTGTCGCATCTATCGTGTCCCGATCTGGATTAAATAAGGGGATTTAGGCACATCTGTCCGAAATAATTAGAGTTGTCATCTGAAAGGGTACACCTAGCCGCTCCAAAGAGAGTGGCTTTGGTTGTGTGGGGAGGTAGTAGCAGTAGTGGCTGTGGAAAAGTGGGCAGTGCTTTTCTGTCCACTTTTCCACAGCCGGGCGCGGGATTTTTCGCGGTTTTTCTGAAATTTTATGAGAATTTTGCCACCTATTATAATTCCACAATAAATTCCAAAACGAGTTGTCTTAAATTATTGACCCATTCTGCTTGTGTGTTCAAAGGATGGGATAATCAGTGGCGTTTTCTCTTGCGTTTGGCAGCGGGGGGTTGTTGGCCTCCGGTCTTTCCCCACTGTATTATGGTTAAGTGAGCAGGGTGAGAAGGGTCGGCTGCCACTGCTTTGACCTGGTTGTAATGCGCTCTCAACCGGTATAGATAGGCCGGGTCGCTGTTTAGGTTTTGGGCGATCTGCTTGAACAATGCCTGAGCATACGGGGCGGTGTCTTCAGAGAGATCCAATCTAGGGTTGGGTTTTTCATTCAGGTCCAGGCTGACGCGGATGTCGGCTACCCATTTTCCAGACGTATCGGAGATAACCTCGAGCAAGGCTTCCTGGCAATGGCAAGCGGGGTTGGGGCAGTACTTTTCCTGCAACTGATAGGTGTCAGTTGGGATATCGGGTTCATCGGGGAAGGCCAAAACACGGAACAGGACTTCTTCGCCGGGTTTGAGAGCTAGATCATAGGGAACAAGATAGGACATCGAGATGATTGTAGTCGATTTCGGATGCACGGAGCAAGGGTACGGAAGCCAGGTGCGGCAGAGGCATTGGGTGTGCGGCCTGGGGCGTTGTCAGTTGTGCGGAGGGGCGGATTGTCTAATCGGGCACGGGTATTACCTGCGGAAGCCGAAAGGGAGAATATCCTGTAAGGACATCGGGATGATATGGATCAAACGCTGGTTCTGCAAGCTGTGCCACGGGACGATCTCGGTGCTGCCGGATTTTCTGTTGGCCTTTCGACATTACGTGGTGCCGGTGATCCAGGCGGTGATCGAGGCCCGCTGGGGATGCGGGAAATCGTGGACCCTATTGGAGGCAGAGTGTGCCGAGGCGGGTGCGCCTGCCAGGCGGACGATGCAGCGCTGGTGTGGGTCGTTTGCGCAGCAGGCCAGCCGCTGGCTGGGGGCAGTGCAGGCAACCCTGGCGCAGCAGGACAGTGGTTCAGGCTGGCTGGACCCGCACGGGGAAGCCCTGCAAGCGGAGGATCCGGCGCAAGCCTTGCTGGGCGCCAGCGAGCACTTGCTGGCCTGGGGCAAAACGCGCTGGGCGGAAGCTGCGGAATACGGCCGGAATGATCGAGTGCGTTTTTTGTGGTGGTGGAGCTCCGGGCGGGGACTGGGGCGGCTGGTCTAGGGGGAGCCACACACACAGTTTGACAATGGGCACAGCCAGTGCCCAGGGATACGATCAGGGCCACCCCAAAAACTACCCGAGGAGCCCAGCATGTCCCGAAAATCATCCCCACCGAACGACGCTCAAGAGCGGAACACCGAGATTGCCCTGTTCCGCTATGGGCTGATCAGTGCACTGCTCTTCGACCCGCTGGCGGCGGGCCAGTTGGAGCAGGCTTTACGCGCGATCGCCGCCAAGACCTATACCATTCCCTATTCCAGCCGCACCCGGGTGAGCATCTCCAGCCTGCGGCGCTATCTCCAGCTGTACAACCAGGGTGGCTTCGAGGCCCTGCGTTCGAACCCACGCTCGGATAAAGGCATCCCCCGGGCTTTCCCACCCGAAGTTCTGGAGCGGGCCATCGCCTTACGGGAAGAGCAACCTGCCCGCACGACCAGCACGTTGGTGGACATCCTGAATCGGGAGCAGGATCTGCAGCTGGAGCGCCCGCTCAACGCCCACACCCTGACCAGCCAGCTGCGCAGGTGCGGCAAGACCCGCCGTTTGCTCTCCCAGGAGTCGCGCACCTACCAACGCTTCGAGCGGGAGCATACCAACTCGCTCTGGCAGGGGGACATGCTGGTGGGTCCCTGGCTGCCCGACCCGTATGCCCCTGGCAAGAAGCGCCGGGCGTACCTGTATTGCTTTCTGGATGACCACAGCCGTCTGGTCCCGTATGCCGAGTTCTTCTTCGACGAAGCCCTGCCGCGCATGGAACGGGTGCTCAAGGTGGGGATCCTGCGCCGGGGGGTACCGAAAGCACTCTACGTGGACAATGGCAAGGTCTACTCGTCTACCCAGTTCGCAGCCGCCTGTGCGGCGCTCGGTATTCGCCGGATCCAAGCCGCCCCGTATAGTCCTGAGGGAAAAGGAAAACAGGAGAGATTCTTCCTGACCGTACGTCTCCAGTTCCTGCCGGAGGTGGAGGCCTCGGAGATCACCCGCCTGTCCGAACTGAACGAATCTTTCTGGGCCTGGCTGGAGCTGGTCTACCACTGCCGGGAACATTCCGAGACCGGCCAGACCCCGCTGGAGCGCTACCAGGCAGGCCTGCAGCAGGTCCGCCCCGCCGATCCGGAAATCTTGCGCAAGGCCTTCCTGTGGCGCGAGTTCCGCAAGGTGCGCAAGAACGCCACCCTCGACTTGCAAGGCAACACCTACCAGGTCGACCCCAGCCTTTCTGGCCGCAAGCTCGAGCTGCGCTTCGACCCCTTCGATCTTTCGCGCCTCGAGCTGTTCCTGGACAGCCAGCCCATTGGCAAGGCCAACGTGCTGATCCAAAACAAGCAGCGCCATATCAGTGTGGAGCGCCTGGCCACCCAGCCTCCTGAAGCTCCCCGACCCAAATCCTCTCTGGACTATCTGACCGCCTTGCGCTCCGAGTATCGGGAACAGCAGCGCAAAGCCGCCGGGCCACTGCAATTCACCCGTCTGGTTCCCCCTGAAAAAGACCCACCCAAGGAGAAATGAGATGTTTCAACAGTTCTATGGCTTTACCCGTATCCCCTTCTCCAAAGACATCCCCACCGCTGATATCCTGGCTACGCGTGGCCAGTCCGAACTGGGGGCACGCCTGTCTTACCTGATCAACGAACAAGGCATGGGCCTGGTCACCGGCGAGATCGGTTGCGGCAAGTCCACCGCCGTGCGCAGCTTCGTCGCCTCCCTCGACCCCAACCGATACCTGGCCGTCTACCTGCCCAACCCCACTCTGGGCATCACCGGCCTGTACCGGGATATCCTGGCCGCCCTGGGTTACGAGCCTCCCTTCAGCAGACCCAGAATGGTCGCCCGCATCCGCTCTGCCTTCGAAGACCTCATCCGCACCAAGCAGCGCTTCCCCCTGCTCATCCTCGACGAAGCCGACCTGCTGCCTCCCACTGCTTTCGAGCAGTTCCGCCTGCTCCTGAGTACCAACATGGACAGCCGCTCTTTAGGCACCCTCCTGCTCATCGGTCCCCCCGTCCTCGGCCAGACCCTACACCTGTCCATCCACGAAGCTTTCCGCCAGCGCCTGACCAACTCTTACCAATTTCCTCCTTTGGATCTCAAAGAGACCCTCGAGTACATCCAGCACCACCTGCGTATCGCCGGGTATGTCACCGGTTCCCCTTTCAGCGACGATGCACTCAAACGCATCTTCGAGTACACCCGCGGCCTCCCCCGCCAGATCAATCGTCTGTGCATCACCGCCTTGATCGCTGGCCGCATCGACCAAAAACAAATCCTGGATGACAGCACCATCCTCAAAGCTATTGCCGAGATCGACCAGGGCTAACTGCCTTTTCCTAACCAGCAAAAACGGGCCCTTCTCGCGAAGCCCGTTTTTTCTTTCTCGTGTCATAATTTATTTCAGACTTACTCCACCAAATAGCTCGGCCGCTTACACTATCGATGACCGCCTCTCGACCCATAAGTTCTTCCCTACCAACAATGTTCCATTTGATTTCGTCGGCCATGTACGGGTATGTCACGACGAATTTATAGCTGCAGAACGCTTCTGCAATTTGATGAATATCTAAACTCATGTAAAATCTCCTTATCGTACAGATCTGACTTTCCGATGGGTTTCGCTAAAAGCCTAACTACTAATCGGTCGGCAAATCTTTTATATCATACTGGGATTCCACGTCTGAACACTATTCCCATTATTTTCAGCTGAAACAGGCAATTGTTTGAACGAGACTTCTTCAAGTTTAGCGCTCTTCTTCCACTTTCGCATCCAATCTCGCGATAACCTTCATAAATTCAGACGTTCAAGATGGTTTCTGGCCAACCGGCTTAATAGCAAAAACAGGTTGGAATGTCGATGAGGATAATGATCAGGCCAGGCGATATTCATACACCCCTTGATAGGGGTATTCTTCCGAAAGTTTCATCACCACTCTTCTCGCCGTTCGGACGATATTCCCGGCAAGGAAGATGTACTTCAGACGGAAGGTCTTGATCTGTTGCCGGTATTCTGCTTTCATTCTGCGATCCATTTTGAAGAGCAAGAACAGGTTATAGGCCATCATCATCAATTGAAAGATCCCCTCGTTAGCCCAGAATGATTGGAGCAGCAGATGACCGACTGCCATATCAACCTTGGCTTCCTTGATGTAATTCTCGCAACGACCCCGTTGATCATATAACGCGACCACCTCTTCCGGGGATCGGTCTAAATTTGTTACAAAGAAAAAGTACTCGTATTCATCCCCTGTCAGAAAGGATAATTGGGCTGTTTTGGCTAAATCTTTCCGCACCCGCTCGACGATGAACCTTCTGGCTTTCTTCCAGGAGTCCAGGTGTGTGACCAATTCGGCCGTTTCCCGGCCTTCCTCGCCAGGAACAAAGGTGAGGCCCGGATTGGTGGCCTGGGCAACCAGGGTCGGATACCCTTTCGCCTTGATCATGTAGGTACACCCCAACGATTTGATGGTTTCCAGGATCGTTTCATCGAAATACACGCTGTCCATGCGAAAGGTGATCTTCGACCCCATGTCCTGGATTTGGGCAATGATCTCCTGGATTAATCCTGCGGCACCATTGGACGTGTACGTATCCCCACTGCGGACATATCCGGTCAAGAACGCTTTGATCTCATCGCAGAAAACAAACTGGAGGTTGTAACAGGGGTTGCCCGGCTTCTTCGGATTGTATCCTTTGGCGTTTCCTTCCTGGTGACCTTCCACGTTGACCACGCTGATGTCGATGTCGATCGTGATGGCTTTGTGTTTGCTCCGCATCAAGAGCTTTCGAAAGCCCCGGAAATTGACTTCCCTCAGCATTTGGGTTGTCTTGTAACTGAAGTTGCCCAGGAACCGTGAGACCGTTTCCGGCTATCTGACCGAAATGGAAAATTCACGGATCAGAGGGTCGCTTTGCATCAATTTCAAGCGCTCCAACTTATCGATCCCAATGAAGTTGCCACACAGCACGGTCTTGATATGGTTCATCTTGATCTTGTTCGTGGATTCGTTCCCCAAAACCAGTTCTCGATCGATCCATTCGAAGATCCCATTTTTTCGGGTATTTTCGAGCAAGATAAACAATCCTGCATTTGAGGTGAGCTGTCTGGTGGTGAATTCGACGGTATCGATCATGTTCGGATCCTGTTCAGCCGGATACCCTGAGTACGGCGAATGCAGGAGGCGAGTGCCTGAAAAGACGCCCTGCATTCCGCGGCGGGCGAGAAGGTGGATTTGAATTTCACCAAGATGAATAAACCAGAAAACAGTTTCTATTAACCCGAGGATCGAGCACCAGGAAATCCTTCGATCATTCTTGATTTTCATCGATTTCAATGGGACATATTGAAATTATTAATATATATGTTGATAATATTAATGATAAACCTTGACAAATTTAAAAAAATGAATATAATACTTATTAATTTATAGTCGCTCTGCCTGTTAAAAGGAGCTTCCCTTTGAAAAATGCCCTGAGTAAATGCCCGGTTTGCGAGGGTGAATTGACCGTCACCCGCCTACACTGCGATACCTGCGATACGATCATCGAGGGTCGTTTTGCGAACGGTGCCTTTGCGGGATTGACCCTCGAACAACTGGATTTCATCGAAACTTTCGTCCGCTGCGAGGGCAAAATCAATCGCATGGAAGATGAGATGGGGGTTTCCTACCCGACCATTCGCAACCGTTTGCTGGAAGTCATCCGCGCCCTGGGTTACGAGCCGGGTAAAGAAGAAGCCGCAGACGTTTCTGATGAAAAACGCCGGACCGTCCTGGAAGATTTGGATGCCGGTAAGATCTCCGCCGAGGTAGCCATGCAGCTCTTGCGAGGAGAGGAGTGACTCATGCAGCAACAGAATATTACGGTCGGCACATCTCCCACCGTCGTGGTGGAATTGATCACTGGCGATCTACGCGCAGCTGGCTGGGACCGTTCCGAGATCATGGCCAAGACGGATGGCGACCACTTGAATCTCTCCGCAGAAGGAGAGCGCATTACCGTTTCTTGTGATGAGAACCTTATTTTATACTTGCCGCGCCAGGCGAGTTTAAGCCTTGATCATGTTTCCGGGGATGCCACTTTGCAGGCACTCAGCGGGCCGCTTGTGCTCGGATCGGTCGCAGGGGACCTTTCCATGAACGACCTGGGACAGGCCAAACTGGAGACAGTGTCCGGCGATGCTTCGTTCCGGAATATCGGATCTCTGACAGCCAAAAAGATTTCAGGTGATTTGAACCTGCGCGGCGCTCGCGGTGATTGCTCGATCGAATCCATTAATGGGGATGCCTCCGTCCATCAAGTAGATGGGTCGGTCACCCTTAATTCCGTGGGTTCCGACCTGTACCTGAGTAAAGTCCACGGCGCAGTGGAATCCAGCGGGTCCATCGGCGGGGATGCTTCACTACGGGATGTCGACGGAGCGGTGACACTCAAGACCATCGGCTCCGACCTTTATCTGCGCAACGTCCGCGGGATTGTCGCAGCCAGTGCCGGGGCCGACGTGGCTTTGTATTTGGAACCCCGCGCCGGTCTGGAATATCATGTGGATGCCGGTGATGACCTGCTCGTGCGCCTGCCGCCGGATGCAGATGTGGAACTGCATCTTGTCGCTCCATCCCCGAAGGATGTCCATGTGGATTTTCCCGGTGCAACGCTGAAGGATGAGAAGGGAACCTTGTCTGTAACCTTGGGCAGCGGCGCAGCCAGGATGTTCCTGACCTCCGGCGGCGATCTGGCGGTCACCAGCCAGGCAGAAAAATGGGATTCGGCTGCCGATTTTGCCTTCGGGATGAAGGATGGCTTTGAATGGCCCGATATCCCTGGGATACCCCCACTCCCGCCCATTCCTGCGGATCTCTCGGATCGCATCAACCGCCGCACCCAGGAGGCGATGGAGCGGGCGCGCTCGAAAATCGAAGCCGCCAGCCGCCGTACGGAAGCCCGCGTCAATGCAGCCATGCGCCGCGCGGAAGCTAAAGCCCGTGCCGCCGAAGCGCGTGCCCACAGCTGGCAGGGGCGGATCATCGTAAACGGCCGCCCGGTGACAGGAGTAGACGGTCAGGTGTCCCCGGCGAGCGACCCGGTCAGTGACCAGGAGCGTTTGACCATCTTGAAGATGCTCCAGGAGAAAAAGATTTCTCTCGAGGAAGCCGAGAAGTTGCTGGCGGCATTGGAAGGAAAATAGCCATTGTCTTTCTCCTCGCCCAGGCCCTTCCTCCCAGCAGAAAGGGCCGAGGGGTGAGGTGGTACGCAAGGAGAATCTCATGACTGACCAGGAACGCGCACAGGTTCTAAAGATGATCGAAGATGGGAAGATTACGCCGGAGGAGGGCCTGCGCCTCATGCAGACCCTCGAGCAAAACCCCGTCGAAGACGAACCGGCATTTATGAAGGCGGTCGCAGCTGTCGAACCCGGCCCATCCTCCGCGGAGACCTCCAGCGAACAGCCGGAGGCCCGGCCTGATCCGTCGATTCAGCAGGTGGCTGAAAAAGGCCGCCGATTATGGTTCATTCCATTCGCGGCCGGTATTATCATCATCCTTCTCGGGGGCTTGCTCCTGTACTGGAACATTCATCCAACCGGTACCAGTGCCTGGGCTTACTGCCTGGGACTGCCCGTTTTGCTGCTGGGTGTGTTGATTACTGCCCTGGGTGCCGCAAGCCAAAACGCCCGCTGGCTCTTCGTTCACGTCCGGCAGAAACCCGGGGAACACCCACAGCGAATCTTGCTCGGCTTCCCTCTGCCGCTCGGCTTGACAGCCTGGTTCCTGCGCACCTTCGGACGTTATATCCCGAGCCTGGAAAAAACCGCTGTGGATGAGATGATCATGGCACTCGAGAAAACGACCTCCTCCAAGGCACCCCTGGTCGTCAACGTGGATGAAGGCGACGACGGAGAAAAGGTCCAGGTCTACATCGGATAAGGATTGTGGATTGTACTGATCGAAATTGGAAGGAGGATTTTCATGGCGAGTAGCGAAGAACGCATGAAGATTTTGAAAATGATCGAGGAGGGAAAATTGAGCGCTGAGGAAGGAACTCGTCTTCTTTCTGCCTTGAGCAGCGGAAGCCGGCTCGTCTCCTCATCCGCCGGCCTGGCTGCCAGCGGGGCCAAATGGTTGCGCGTACGCGTCACCGATATCGCTACCGGGCGGTCAAAGGCTACTGTCCAGATTCCCATTGCCCTGATCGATGCAGGTATGAAGATCGGTGCGCATTTCGCACCCGAGATCGACGGAGTGGACATGGCAGAATTAATGAATGCCCTGCGGTCAGGAGTGACCGGTAAAATCATCGACGTCACGGACGACGAAGACGGCGAACATGTAGAAATTTTCGTGGAGTAGGCAATCATGTCTCAAGAAAACGTTGAACAAACATTCCAAGTCACTGCCCCGGCCCGATTGATCCTGAGCAATATCCGCGGCTCGGTGGAAATCCATTCCGGCGATGAAGACGTCATCCGCGTGACCGCTGCCAAGCAGACCCACCCGGGCGACGCTGAACGGACCAAAATTGAAATGGTTCAGGAGGCCGATGGAACGGTCCGAGTCGCCACCCGCTTCCCTGACGGCGCCTGGGGCTGGCTGTTCGGCTCCTTCCCCTGCAGGGTCGACTACGTGGTTACAGCGCCTGCAAGGTGTTCCCTCAAGGTAAATGGGGTCAGCAATTCTTTGAAGGCGGAAGGCTTCGAAGGCGAATTTGCGATCAACTCTGTAAGTGGTGAAATTGAACTGCACAGCATGACCGGCGCGCTGCGGCTGCACACGGTCAGCGGTGAGGTCTCCGGCGAAAGAATTAGCGGATCCCTCGATCTGGATACCGTTTCCGGGGATGTTCACCTGAAAGAGGCCAGCCTGTCCCAAGTAAAATCGACCACCATCAGCGGTAGAGTAAATCTGCAGACACCGCTTGCGACCGGACCGTACCATTTCAAATCGGTTTCCGGCGACGTGCGCCTGATCCTGCCCCCGGACGCCGGCTGTATAACCGAGCTGCACAGCGTGAGCGGGCAGATCATCTCGGCATTCCCGCTCAGCGGTTTTTCTCATGTCAACGGAACTCACTCGGCTGAGGTGCACGGTGGAGGCGCCTATATAGACCTGCACAGCGTCTCGGGGGATTTGGTCCTGGAAAGCGACGGGGAGGTAGGGCCGTCTGCCAGCCCGAGGAAAGAACCTTCTGCTGAGGAACGGCGGGAAATCCTGGAACGCGTCGAGCAGGGGGAGATGACCGTCGACGAAGGGGTGGCCAGGCTGCGGGGTTAGAAAAAATTATGGAGACTTCTTTACCGGTAACCAGGAAACGCCCGGCCGGCATGGCCGGGTTTACTATCATCTGGCTCGGGCAGCTCGTCTCAGTTGTTGCTACCCAGATGAGCCAGTTTGCCATGACCCTGTGGATCTTCCAGAGAACAAACAGTGTGATGGCATTGGGCCTGGCCCAGGTTTTCTGGGTCACCCCATTCCTGCTGATCACCCCCTTTGCCGGAGTAATGGTTGACCGCTACAGCCGCAAGCTGATGATGATGGTCAGTGACATCGGCGCGGGTCTGGCAACCTCGGGATTGTTGTTACTGCAAGCGTTTGGTTTGCTTCAATTAGGGTACGTCTACACTGCCTTGGTGTTCATGGGGTTGGTCAACGCTTTTCAATGGCCTGCTTACTCGGCAGCTATCACCACCATGGTCGCCAAGAATCAATACGGTCGTGCCAACGGGATGATGTCGTTGGTGGATGCCGGGCCGGGAGTGGTTGCTCCATTCCTGGCGGGCGCGTTGATCGGGTTTATCAAATTGACCGGTATCCTCTCGATCGATGTGATCACCTACGCCCTGGCCATCCTGGCGCTCGCCGTGGTGTTCGTCCCTCAGCCGGCCCGCACGGGGGAGGGACGGAAGGCTCAAAGCAACATCTGGAAGGAAGCCCAGTTTGGCTTCCGCTACATCTTCACCCGACCCAGCCTGCTCGGCTTGCTGTGCATCTTCCTGGTCGGCAACCTGTTTTCCGGGATCGCGGGGACCCTCTTCGCTCCGCTCGTCCTGGCGCATACAGGAAATAATGGCGTCATGATGGGCACCGTCCAATCCGCGGCGGCCATTGCCGCAGTTATTGGCGGCATTGCAGTCAGCGCGTGGGGGGGGTTCAAGCGCCGCGTCAACGGCGTCGTATGGGGCTGGTTCTTTTCCAGCCTTTTCGGGATGGCCCTCTTCGGTTTTGGCCGGAGCCTGGCCGTCTGGATTCCCACCATCATGGTCATGACCATTACCGGCCCCTTGATCAACAGCTCCAGCCAGGCCATCTGGCAGGCCAAAGTCGCCCCAGACGTGCAAGGGCGCGTCTTCTCCTCCCGGCGGCTGATCGCCTGGATAACCCAGCCGATCGCACCGCTGATCGCCGGTAGCCTGGCCGACTATGTGCTGGAGCCGGCCATGAAAACCGGGGGCAGCCTGACGCACCTGTTCGCTGGATTGTATGGAAGCGGGCCCGGATCCGGTATGGGCATGCTGATCACGCTATGTGGCCTGTTCGCCGCGCTGTCCGGCCTGGCGGGGTATTTCATCCCCGCCATCCGCAGGGTCGAGGATGTCCTTCCGGACTACGACCAGCAACCTGCGGTCGAGTCCGCGACCGCGGATTGAACCCGACCCAGGATGAGAAAAAAGCCGGAGACAAATTCTGTCCGGCTTTTTTCATTTCCCGTGCTTGCAGAGGTATTGTAAGCGATGGCGAAAGCTGCCCTCGTCTTGGATAATTTCCTCTGGATTATGGTTTTTGTTTTTTTAGCAACAACGGCCCCACCCGGTCGATGATCCAGCCAAAGGTCATTTCTCCCCATGGGGCGAGGCGCAGCCATTCGGGGACATAGATGACCCGCCGCGGCCGGCGCACCAGGTCCCAGATGCGGTCGGCCACCCGTTCGGCGGTCACCCCGATCTTCTCGGTCGGAACGTGGAGCCCATTTTCATGTCGCAGGGCTGCCTCCCCGAACTCAGTCCGGACCGGCCCGGCCCGCACCACGCTGACGTGGACGCGTGTTCCGGCCAGCTCGCGGTAGAGGGCTGTGGTGAAATTGTCCAGGAAGGACTTGGTCGCCCCATAGAGGGCGATCCCCTGGCTGGGGAGGCTGCCGGATATCGAGCCAACGTTGATGATGTGCCCGGCGTTCCTCTGGCGCATCCTGCCCAGGAAGCCGAGGGTAAATTGGACGACCGCTTCGATGTTGACCTGCAGCATATCCAGGGCGGTCTTCCAGGACATCTCGTCACCGTACCCATACCAACCCAGGCCGGCATTGTTGACCAGGATGTCGATGCCTCCGAAGCGATCCGCGACCTCCTGGAACACATGTACCCGGTCGGCCTCGCGCCTCAGGTCGGCAGCGACGACCGTCGCCTGGCCGCCGGAAGCGCGGATTTTGCCGGCCAGCTCTTCCAATCGATCCCGCCGCCGGGCAACGAGCACGACATGCAGACCTTCTTTTGCCATCCGCCAGGCGGTTGCTGCGCCGATTCCGGAAGAGGCTCCTGTCACCAGGGCAATTTTTTCTTTCAAGTCCCCTCTTGCAGCTGCGCGGGGGGATTTGGAGCGTGCGGCTTTATTATGGCTCAAAGAAGACCTCTTCTTTTGAAACTTTAACTTTTCTACCAGAAAATGCGATCCAGCCCAGCAGAGTGAAGTGGGCGAGACTGGCGGTCAAGACGAGCCACAGGATGTCGTGGAATCCGCCCGCCAGGGTAAACAGGATATCGGACAGATGGAACAGGAGGATCACCGCAAGGATCGGCAGGTCGTCTTTCAGGGTGAGCGGGGATTTCATCCTCCCCCGCCAGAAGACGGCCAGCAGAAGCATTGGGAAAATCAGGTGAAAGGCGAGCATGATCCATTCTGCCCGGCTTCCTTTGGCTGCAAATGGCGCCAGCCAGAGCAGGAATTGGCTGAGCGGGGTGACCAGGGTCAGTAGGGCCAGCAGGATGGCCGCAAATGGATAGAAATAACCGACAGCCGGTTTGTATCCGGACCGCCGGAACCACCCCCTGCCCACGAGCAGCCAGGCCGAGGCATAGAGCATGATCAGCATCCAACCCGGGAAGTTGTAGACCGGCACGTGGAAAATATTTACTGCACCGGGGGGGAGCAGCCAGGTCCATCGGCCGCTGGTGACACTGCCTGCGGTAAAGACCTGCCGGACGGCCAGCGGATCCAGAGAAAAGTCCTGCAGCATCCCGAACAAGCCTATGATGAAAGGCTTGCACCAGTCTGGGATCTCCAATTTCTCGAGAACCCAGAGACCGCTGAAGAGCACATCCAGTTCGATAAGCGGCACAGAAAGGGGCACATCGCCGATCATGATCAGCGAATGCCCGTACAGGTACCATCCCTGGACGACGGCGAAATTCTCATAGATGCTGGCGTAGAGGAATACAAAAGCGAAGCTCTCCAGCAGGGCCACCACCGGATGCCGGCTTTTCCGGACAATGAAAACTCCGACGAGAAGGGTGACCAGCAGGGTCAGGATATCGGCGAGGAGCCAGGGTACTGGGAAGGGATGTTGGAATAAGTAGCGCATGGGGAGGTTTCCTGGTGGATGCTCATCTCATTCGATCTGAGTGGACGGGCATGCTTAGAGCCCCTCATGCCGAGTTTGTTCTGAAGAACAGCCGGCTGTTTTCTGTGAACCAGTGCGCGGTATCCGCGATCAACTCGTACAGTGTGCGCGGATGATATCCCAGCTCGCGCGTCGCCTTGGCGTGGCTGATCTGCGAGTTGCTGTGCAGCACTTCCAGTGAGTAGGGAGTGAAGCGCGGCTTGGCCTTGCTCAGGCGGTAGTAGGTCGGCGTGAACCTGGAAACGAACTCCGCCAGGCTGAATGGAATTTTAATGCGGGTGAAGGCCCGGCCGGTTACTTCCCGGACCGTTTCGAGCAGGTAACGCACCGAGATCCTCTGTCCGGAAAGGATGTAGCTTTCGCCTGGTTGGCCTTTCTGTTCGGCCAGGATCAGCCCGTCGGCCACATCGCGCACGTCGACGAAATCATAGGCGCCGTCCACGTAGGGAGAAGTCCTGCCCAGGGCTGCATCTAGGATGACACTGCCCATTTCTGAGCGGCGGTAATCGTACGGCCCGATGACTCCGGTCGGACAAACGATGACGACATCCAGCCCCTCCCGGGCGGCTTTCTGGACTTCGAGGCTGGCTTCCGCCTTCGAACGGTCATACGCCCCGTATGGGTTGGTCGGGTCGAACGGCAGGCGTTCATCGATCAGCACCCCATGCGGGACGCGTCGGATGGCGTGGATGGAGCTGGTGTACACCATCCGCCTCACGCCTGCGCAGCGGGCAGCGGAAAGCATATTGCGCGTTCCTTCGACATTGACCCGTCGGACGAGCGAATCGGTACCGGGCATAATGGAAATAATTCCAGCAAGATGAAAAACCCTGTCCACTCCCCTGAAAGCCGGGGTCAGGCTTTCCGGGTCGAGCACATCCCCTTCGACAGATTCTACATCCAGCCCCTGGATGGGAGTGGTGTCTTCGCCGCGCCAGACCAGGGCGCGCACCTTCTCCCCTTTTTCGATCAATTTACGAACCAGGACGTTGCCAATGTGACCGGTTGCGCCGGTGACGAGAATCATGGAAGTCTCCTTGAAAAATAAGATGATGGCTAGGTTTTTGCCAGACCGTCGATCAAGGTCTGCATACTTTGTTTTGCTACTTTTGGCCAGTCGGCCCCGCTCGGGTCGAGGACGCCCTGCAGAAACAACCCGACAGCCATCGAAACGATGGCCTGGGCTGCCATCTGTGGGTCCATCGGGCGAAGCGAATCCTCAGCGATGCCTTCTTCGATTAGCTTGGTGAACAAATCCGTGTAATGGTGGTAGGGAGCAATGGTTGCATTCCAGACGGTTTCATCGCGGCTTGCCTGCAGCCAGAACTCAAGAAACATCGGCAGGCGGTCCTGGGCCGTCCCGAAGACAAGGGGCAGCATGTTGGTCATCTGCACCAGAGTTTCCGGGATTGAGTTCCTGCGCATGGTTTCCAGCGCCTTATCGAGAGTCTTCAACCAATCCTCCAGCAAAGCCAGGAAGACCGCCTGCTTGGTGGGGAAGTGGTGGTAGAAAGCACCCTTGCTGACGCCGGCCTCAGCGCAGATGTCGTCCACGCTGGCGGCGTTGTAGCCGTCATTGGAGAACCGTTTGACCGCCGCGTTCAGGATGCGGCTGCGGGTCTCCTCACTGCGTTGTTGGGGCATGGCAGGCTCCTTCCGAAAGGAATAAAACATACCGACTGGTCGGTATGTTTTATGATAACCCAATCCGGTGAGAGCGTCAATTGCAATAGCGTAACAATTCGCTTGCAAACCTTTCAGCCGAACGTCACCCGGATGGTGGTCTTTTGATCTCGGACAGACCTCACCATTGAATGGTCAAAGCAGGTAGAATTTTCATTGGGCATCCGGCACCGGCATGTGCGCCTTCCGTCCGTAGACCCGCTTATAAGCTTTGCAGTACGGGCAAACCCCGCCTTCGACGCTCTTGACGAACCAGTAGGCTGCACCTTTCTGGGTACTGCGGGCGTGAATGCAGACCGGGCAGTCCACGCAGACCTGGGCCATCGCCCGGTCCTTATCACTTATGGTCTGTTGTTCCATGAGATTCAACTCCTTTGTGACCGGTGGTTATTTTAAGTGCCCCAAAAAGCCGCGCGCCAGGAAGAGGCCACCCAACAGGATCAGGAGCAGCGGCCAGATGGTAACCCAGTTGAAAAGATCGCCAATGCCGATCCCTAGACATACTGTCCCGATGATAAGATTACCGCCGCCTGGCCGCCGGTAGGCGGGCACCAGCATTCGCAACAGAGCCGCGACCAGAAAAACCGTTCCTGTTCCCAGGAAGACCAGCGACCAGCCAGCGTCCAGACGCCCGAAACCCAGAGCCTGAGAACTCGAATCGGGTGTCTGCAGCTTGGCAAGCAGCCCAAGCCTCTCAGCAAGAAAGACCAGCCCGGACCACAGGAGGATGCAGCCCCAGAATATTGTGTTGAGAGCATCGCTCCTCGGATTCCCCCTGTTTTTTTCCATCGCCTTTTCGTCGAACATATTTTCATGTGCCATTTCTGCCTCCTTGAAGAAAACCTTTTCACAACGGTTCAATGGTGCACCCGCAGCTCTCGAGGACGAGATCAGCAGCCGCCTCGTTCGACAGGTTAAACTCGGCGGCGATCTGGTCTATCTAGGACGCGGTGCCCTGGGAGACTAATTTTCCTGTCTGGATAGCCTGTACGATCTCCTGCGCGCCGATCCCTTCTTCCCGTGCGCAGGCCGAGTTGACCTGCAGGCACGCCTGGCGGTTGGTGCTGACCTCAGCGCCTGCGGCAATCAATCTTCTTGTTCAATTGTCCAGTTTCACAGCTTGCGTCCTTTCTGATCATATAGACGGAACTCGATCAAAAAGGATACACCCCCGAATCCCGCGCCGGCTCTAGAGAATCTTCGGAAATGCTTCCAATACTTTTTTCAGATCAGGCACGAATTCATTTCCCTCGAACCAGGAAGAATCACAGTGTTCGATCAGAGCATTCTTGAGTTTTTTCCTGGCGCGGTGCAGTCTGATCTTGACCGTCTCAAGAGTGATCCCAAGCGTTTCTGCGATTTCCTCGTCCGTCAGGCCCTCCAGCTCACTGAGCACGAAGACCGTGCGGATAGCCCCCGGGATCTGATCGACCATGCCCTGAAAGCACTCGCCCATGTCCTTCCGCAGTAGCTGTTGCTCGACCAGGGGTATTTTTTCACCTGTCCAGGCGTTGCGGTCATCCAACTCTGCTTCGTCATTCTGGCCGGAACAATCTGTTGAACATTGCCTGAGGGCGAGCTGGTGGGCAGGACTGCGCAGCCTGTCTATGGCCGCGTTGGTCGCGATCCGGTAGATCCAGGTGGAAAGAGAAGCCTCTCCACGGAAGCTTTCCAGGGAGCGGTGGACCTTGATGAAAATTTCCTGGGCCAGATCCTCCGCCTCACCTTCGCCGACGAGACGGCTCAGGTAGCGGAGGATCTTCGGCTGGAAGTCTGTATATATTTTCTGGAATTCGAAATTGTTTCTATCCATGAATATTCCTCCCGGAAGGCGAGAGCCCAATCCGTCCTATTATGAGCAACTGCAGGAAGGCTCCTTCTGTCCTTTGAGGGCGGCGCGGATCATTGCACTGGCGCAGCCGACGCCGCTCTCCACCCGGATGGCGTTTTTGATGCAGTTCAGCTGGCAGGCGCCGCATTCCATGCACTCCTGCGGCCGGACTAGCCTGGCAAGCCGGCCGTCCATTTTGAAGACCGCGTGCGGGCAGACATCCACACACACGCCGCAGCCGTTGCACAATTCAGGTTGGTAGCTGAGTGTATTTGTCAGGTACGAGTTAACCATGGGCGGGCTCCTTTAGCGGACAAAAACCAGAGCGATCGCCAGCACGACTCCTGCCCCAAAAGTCCAGGCCATCGCCGGGATGTAGGAGAAGATTTCCCGCCGGACACCGCTGCGCGAGGTGAATGGGGTTGAGCCGGTGAAGTTGAGCGTGATGAAAGCAGTTGCAGCTGGCATACCCAGCAGGAACTCCAAAGCCTGAAGTGCCTGATGCCATCCGGCCCAATCGGGGTGGCGCAGCAGGACGGACAGGGCAAAAGGCAGGGCGACCAACCCACCCAGGAGGAAGCCCTTGGTGCTGAAGTCGTGCGTCGGGATCCAGGGCAGAAGGATGGGAAACAGGACGGTTCCCGTAAGGACGACGACCACAGCTGCCAGGGCGGAAGCGAGGCCTCCGGTGAAATATAGAACCAGTGCGGCAGCCAGCATCGGGAGCAGGGCGTGTCCGACTTCGACTGGGATCAGCACCAGCCGGTCGTGCACAGGGAACTCCACCCGGCGCATCTCCGCCGTGGCATTGCGGGTCTTGAGGTACTCGGGCAGGTCCACTGACCGCACCGGTCCGTACTCGACCCAGAAACCACTGCGCTTTTTGACCTCATGCGAGGCGACCCCGGGAGCACCCAACTGGGGCAGGATCAGCTTGCGGTGGCGGACGACCTCCTTGAGGCGGGTTGCCTCTACCCGTTGCACGAGTTCATCCATGCCGAAAGTGCCTTTACCCGCCGCGCACCATACGTTGATCCCTTGCGTATCCAGGACGAGGATGTAACCGTCGATCCCCTCCAGCGCGGTCCGCAGGGCATCGAAGCTGAGCGTGTAGTTTGCCGTGACGAAGACCGGGGAATCGGGCGTGGGCTGTCCCAATGCAAAAAGCCCGGGCTCCACTCGATGCTGACTGCGCTTTACACCCAGGCGGGCCAGGAAATGATCCCAGTGGTCTGCAGCGGTCAGGCGGGAGCTTGTGGAGGTGATTTTTAGCTGGGCAGGCAAGGAGGCAGCCGCGCTCATCTCGAACCCTTTTCCGGTTTTCGGGCGGTGATGGTGGCCGAGAAAACAGCCTGCCCGGGTGCACAGCAGGATGCCTGGGCTGCCTCGTCCTTTGGCTGGACAGCCACCTCTTCGAACCCGGCTCTGGCCAATTCATCGGTATATTCGCGCACCTCGAGCGCCCCGGCGATACAGCCTCCCCAGGCTTCCATATCCTTGCGCAGGGATTCCGGCAGCGGCCCATTTGTCACCGTATCCGAGACGGCCAGGCGGCCGCCGGGCTTGAGCACGCGGAAGACCTCCCGGAAGACCTGCGGCTTGTCCGGAGAGAGGTTGATCACGCAGTTGGAGATGACCACATCGATGCTGTTATCCTTCACTGGCAGGCGTTCCAGGTAGCCCTCGCGGAATTCGATGTTCTTGAATTCGAGCCTGCGCGCACTTTCCCGCGCCCGTTCAAGCATTTCAGGGGTCATGTCCACGCCGATCACGCGGCCGCCTTCGCCGACCTGCCGGGCAGCCAGGAAGCAGTCCAGCCCGCCGCCGGAGCCTAGGTCGAGGACCGTCTCGCCGGGCTGGAGGCCGGCAAGGGTGATCGGGTTTCCGCAGCCCAGGCTAAAGCCGGCAATGTCGCCAGGGAGCTCGGTCAATAGTTCCTGGGGGTAGAGCGTGTTGCTTGGACCGCAGCACGTGCTTCCGGTGCGCGCTTCCCTGGAATAGTGTTCACGCACGCTTTCATGGATGGGGGTAGGGGATTGAGTCATTTTTCCTCCGGATCATAAGGTGATTTGTCAAATAGATAAATGTCTATATATTAGGTCAAAAAAATATACTTAGGAAACCGATTTTCCGGTCTCCACTTCGACCTCCTCTTCCGGGACGAAAGTCGTCTTCAACTGGCCGCAGCAGACCGTCATCCGCTTCAGGTTCAGCTGGTAGTAAGTTTGCTTGCCTTCCTCGCGTACATTGACCAGCCCGGCCTCGCGCAGGATGGCCAGGTGGTGCGAAACGGTCGGCTGAGTCACGTCGAGGTGACTCACGATCTCATTGACCGAGAGCCACGTGCAGCAGGTAAGGCGCATGATCTTCTGCCGAGTATCGTCGGCGATGGCTTTGGCAAACAGGACGGGATCGAATTCAGTCATATTGATGTTTATCTATGGATTATTATATTGATGATTGTCTATTTGTCAAGGGCTGCGGATGGATTTCTTAGATGGATTTTGCAAGGCTTCACTTATTGGATTTCAAACTTGATCCCTCTTTATCAGGGATGTCCACAAATAGCGGTTTGACTCATCCCATAAGGAGGAAAACATATTCGCATTTTTTATTTGTCCATTTGCGTTTTCGTGCTTCTTTCTTTTTTTGGCTAGGCGACTTCATGGTAGAAGCCATTATCCGCGGTTATAATGTGCGGATTATCCGAGGGGAACGGATTGATCTCCAGCCGATTGTTCCGAAACCCGCATGGATATTCGCCAGGCCCCCGAGAATATAAAAAGGATTCCTATGACGACGAACGCCGGACTCTTGCACAAATACGGATCGCTGCTCGACCTGCCGAAGCACACCCGCACCGTTACCCTGTTCGAGGGCGGGACGCCGCTGCTCCCGGCAGCAAGCCTGGCCGAGCAGATGGGTGGCGGGTTCGACCTTTACATTAAATACGAAGGCCTCAACCCGACCGGCTCGTTCAAGGATCGTGGCATGACCGCCGCAGTCGGCGAGGCGCTCGGGCGCGGTGCCAGGGTGGTTATCTGCGCCTCGACGGGGAACACCGCGGCTTCGGCGGCTGCCTACGCCGCCCGGGCCGGTCTACGCGCCGTGGTCCTGATCCCGGAGGGAAAGGTGGCAGCCGGGAAGCTGGCCGGCGCAGTAGCCTACGGGGCGCAGGTGCTCCAGGTCCAGGGCTCGTTCGACGATGCCCTGTCGCTGGTGGTGGAAATCACCCAGAAGACGCCCATCTGCCTGGTCAACTCGATCAACCCCTACCGCATCGAAGGCCAGAAGACAGCCGCCTTCGAGATTTGCGAGGACCTGGGTTCGGCCCCGGATTGGCTGTGCCTGCCAGTCGGCAACGCCGGCAACATCACTGCCTATTGGGCCGGCTTTAAACAGTACCACGCCCTCAAACAAACTGGCCTGCCGTGTGTCCTGGGCGTCCAGGCGGAGGGCGCCGCGCCGCTGGTGCTTGGGCACCCGGTGGATAAGCCGGAAACAGTGGCGACGGCCATCCGCATCGGCCGGCCGGCGCGCGGCGAGCAGGCGCTCCAGGCCGCGGAGGAGTCACACGGACGGATCATCGCCGTCAGCGACGCCCAAATCCTGGACATGCAGAAAAGGCTGGCGCAGCGGGAAGGCATTTGGGTCGAGCCGGCTTCGGCGGCTGGTCTGGCCGGTCTGGCGGCAGAAATCGCCGCCGGGAAGCTGAAACCCACCGGAAGGCGCATCGTCGCGATCTGCACCGGCCATGGGATGAAGGATCCGGATACCATCACGCGCACCATGCCCAGGCCGGCCGTGATCCAACCGCGGCTGGAGGCACTGGAAGAGGCGATTCTGGGATAAAGAACGGCCCCGGGTTCGGATTTCGACCCGGGGCTTCTGTTTTAAGGGATCATCCTTAAGCTGATTTCACATCTTTCCAAACAAAGCCTGCAAATACGTTCTGGGCTTGATCCCCTGTCCGGAAAGCAGCATTTGCGCTCGGAACATGCCGGCGACGGCGCGCACGATCAAGACTGCCGTCCCGGTCAGCAGGACCGCTGCCAGGACCGGCTGCCAGGAGGGGACCCCACCCGCTGACAGCCGGGCCATCATCGCCACCGGTGCCGTTAGCGGGTACAGGCTCAGGCCGGTGGCTATCGACCCGTTGGGATCCTGCAGGAAGACACTGCTGCTTAGAAACAGGGGGACCAGCAGCGGCAGAATGATGATGAAGGTTACCTGTGAAGCCTCGCGCATGTTGGGCGCCAGCGCCCCCAGTCCGGCCATTAGGCTGGCATAGACTGCATAGCCAAGGATGAAGAAGAGCAGCCCCCACATCACGAAAGAGAGAGGCAGCTGCAGCCCGGTAGGGAGCTTGAGCGCCCGCCCGCTCAGGTTCAGCAGGATAGTGCTCGTACCCAACCACAGGACCGTCTGGCCCAGCCCGACCATACCCAGGCCGAGAATCTTGCCGATCAGCAGCTCACGCGAGGTGATGGAAGTCAGCAGCATCTCGATCATCCGGTTTTCCTTCTCCTTCGACACGTTGCTGAGCAGGAGGGTGGCCGAGCCGATGATCAGCATATAGAACAGCAGGGTGATGGCATAAGGGGCCCAGTACTCCAGCGGGTTTTTTTGGTTGGGCTGAGGAGAGGTTGACAGGGACTGGTCTTCTACCTGCAGCGGGCCGTTGACTAGGTTTGCCAGCCGCACATCACCGCCGAGCATATTCACCTGGAGCAGCCAGTGGAACTTGCCGGTAAGGCTGCTGTCGCTCGAGAGCGGGCTGAAATCGGGACGGATGTAGACGATTTTTCCGGTCTGGATGTAATCAGCTGGGACAAGGTAGAAGGCAGCGATGGCGCCCGCGGCCAGGGCCTTACGGGCAGACATTTCATCAGGATAGGCAATGAATGTGTTTGCTGGAAGGCTGTCGGGGATGGATCGAATGATCCCGCTCAAGTCCACATACCCCTCGGGTCGTGTTTCTTGAGAGCCGATAAGGACCTGGCTGACCGTCTGGGAAGCGCCTGCGTTCCGGTTGATAAACCCGACAATCGCCAGCAGGACAGCTGCCATCAGCGGGATGCCCAGGGTGGCAATCCAGAATGATGGGCGGGTGAGCAGGGTAACGATTTCGTTGGTGAGCACCAGTAATACTTTCTTCATGGTCTTGCTCCTCGAGGAACAAATACTTCACGCCAGGCGAGGCGTTTCCCATACCTCAGCATACCCAGGCGGAAGACCCGGCCAGCCAGCCAGATTGCTCCCACCGCACACAGCACTAGAATGGCGGAGGAAACGGCAATCTGCCAGATTGGGATCAGGCTGATGCTATCGCGGATCAGCATGGTCAGCGGCGCGGTCAGCGGGAAGAAGCTGAGGCCGATTGCGAGGGGGGAGTTGGGATTGTTGAACAACAAACCGGTCAGCATGTAGGGTACCCAGATCGGTAGGCTGAGGAAGCCGACCACCTGCTGTCCCTCACGCGCTTCGGTGACTGTCGCGCCGATAGCAGCCATGATCGCCGCGACCATCACGAAGGCAGGCAGCAGGATGATGGCAAAGAGCAGTCCAGTCTGTGGCGTGATTTGGACACCTTTCAGCAAATCCAGGTAGTTTCGCCCAAGAAGCAGGAGCAAGAGGATAAACCCGATCCAGAGGGCAATCTGCGTCAACCCTGTGGCGGTGTCCCCAATGACCTTGCCGGCCATGAACTGGTTCGGCGAGATGGAGGTGATGATCACCTCCATGGTGCGGTTTTCTTTCTCCTCCACCATGGCCTGCAGCAGATAACCGCCGGAGGTGAACATGGCGATGATGAAGGCGATTCCGGCGATCAGGGGGACGAGGATGGCGAACCAATTGTCATTCGAAAAAACCCGACTGCCGTCGGCGGATTCAATGGTGTAGCTGCTGCCTTTGATAACGCGGTTCGTAATTTCAGGATCCCGGCCGGAGAGCAGGTTGGCGGTCAGGAAGTCGTAGAACTGCTGTTGTGCCGGTGTCTTCACGTCTTGGATGTGCACGGCGCTGATCTCTCCGGTCGTCAGGTAATCAGCCGGCAGGACGTAGTAGACCTGGACCTGGCCGGAGAGCAATGCCGCCCTAGCCGCCTGTTCGCTGGGGAATGCCTGCATCTGGACCGGGCGGTCGGGTTTTTGGACCGGGGGCGGCGGGACAGGGTGATCCAGCAGACCGGAATGGTCCACATAGCCGACCGCTTTTGTGCTGTTGTCCATCGAGATGATCAGGAAGACCAGGCCGATCATGACGAGCATGACCAGCGGAACGGAGAGCAGGCCGATTAAAAAGCGGCGATTGAATACGTGCCGGGTGTACTCTTGGAAGGCGACGCGCCAGATTTTGATCATGCGGAGGCTCCTTCGCTCTGGACGACGCGGATGAAGATTTCGTCCAGGGTCGGCATGGAGATCTCGAATTGTTCCAAATTGATATCCTTGGCAACCAGCGCTCGCAGAATAGCCTGAGGGCGGGTTGCCGTCTTGAGATGCAGTTTGAGCGTTCCGTTGACCTGTTCGATGCGCTCCACCCCTTCCAGCTCGGGCAGCTCCCGGTCCGCCCTGACGACCACGGCGTGGCCGGAGAACTGGCGGCGGATGTCGTTCAGTGCGCCGTAAAGCATTACCCTGCCGTGGTCAATCAGCACAATCCGGTCACAAAGTTCCTCGACCAGATTCATCTGGTGGGAGCATAGGATAATGGTGACGCCCTGCTCGCGCTGCTCGCGCAACAGGTCCTTGACCATTTGGGTGTTGACCGGGTCCAGGCCGCTGAAGGGCTCGTCGACGATTAAAAGTTCCGGCCGGTGCAGCAGCGTGGCGATGATCTGCGCCTTCTGCTGCATGCCTTTGCTGAGCTCCTTGACTTTCTTATGCTTGTCGGCAGCCAGGTCGAATCGTTCCAGATAATCCTGAGTGCGCTGCTTTACATCGGTTGGGCTGAGCCCTTTCAGCGAGCCCAGGTAAGTCAGGCAGCGCTCCAGGGGGATGTCCTGGTACAGGCCGCGCTCTTCGGGCATGTAGCCGATCAGGTTTTTCTTGCTTTCCGACATGGGCCCGCCGAGTACGGCGACCGAACCCTGGTCGGGTTTGAAAATATCCAGCATGACACGGATGGAGGTTGTCTTGCCGGCACCGTTGGGGCCCAGCAGGCCAAACAGCTCGCCTTTTTGGATGTCAAAGGATACGTCGTCGACGGCCTTGACCGGGCCGAATGATTTGGTGATGTGGAGTATCTCAACAGCAGGCATGGTGCTACTCCTTTGTATTTTCAACGAATTGCGCCAGTTGTTTGCGGTACAGGTCAAAAGCTTCCCGCCCGTTTTGCGTCAAGCGGCACAGGGTCATCGGGATTTTTCCGCGGTAGGTCTTCTCTATATTTACGTACCCGGCCTCTTCTAGTTTCGACAGGTGGACGGAGAGGTTCCCTTTGGTCAGGCCGGTTTCACGCTGGAGGTAAAGGAAATCGGCGCTTTCGACGGTGTAGAGGATGGCCAGAATGATACTGCGGGAGGGCTCATGGATCAAGCGGTCTACGCTTGACAAGGAACGGACGTCAGTGCTCATTGGGCTCCTCGGAGGGCAGCGGGTTGTGGATCAGGACGGAGCATAAGGCCAGATTGCCGGATAACATGAAGAGGCATCCCATAACGATGACTGATGAAGATTTCCAGCTCGTAGATCGGTGTCCGAGGCATTGTCAGGGCCGGCCCACCCGGGAGCGGAATCCCGGATAGCATCAACCCGGTGTTCCCTGCCACGAATTTCGCACGGCGGGTGCAGTCTGCAATCGGAGAAAACCGACCTTTCATCCTTTTTCCTCCGGCAGGGTCATGTTCTTGCGCAGGTATTTGCGCCGGACAGTTATTCCGGAGGTCAGAATGACCATCCCGAAGACCGCACCAAAGAATGCCACGCTTTGATATACATGCTGGAGCAGCCTGAGCAATGCCAGGCTACCTTCTGCAGGTATTGGTCGATATGAGTTGGAGATCAAGGGCCTCCAATCGGCGGGGTGCACGATCAGGTAGATGAATGAGTTAATCGCCAAACCCACGCCGGTGAGGGCAGCGATCCCGGCCAGAATGAAAAAACGTTGGATAGCGGTACGGAAACCAATAACCACCTGACTCAATGCGATGAGAAGCCCGAATACGGCAGGAAAGTAGACAAGGCTTTTGATCAGGTGCGAGGGGAATGCTGGAAAGAATAAAATTCCAACCGTCATCAGCCCGGCGAAAACCAGCATGCTTGCCATAGTAATCGCAATCATTTTCAAGACAAGCTTTTGGCCGGGACGGCGCTCTTCGATATAGCCGGTGCGGATGTAAGTGCTGCGCTGCTTGACGATCCAGATGACAATATTGACAGTGATGAGACCCGAGAGCAGCAGGATGTCCCGGCCCATGGAAGCAAGTTTTGCCATGTTCGAACCTGGCGGGGCCAGACTCCACAGAAAATAGGGGATGCTTATAATGATGAACAGGATTCCGCTGCCGATTTCAGCCAGACCGTCCAGGAACCAGTAGCCGCGTGTGCGGCGGGTGGTGTCATAAATTATGTCTGTCATGGTTTACCCCTAAATCTGCCGATGTCGTCTTTTCCGGCGGGTGGGTCGCATGCAGGTAGCGCCACAGTGTCGCGCCGCCCGTGAGCAATAACGTCAGGCTCATCGCGCTAAAAAGCAGTGCCGTGCCGAGGTATCCAGGGTACTCGTGGAGGAGCAGTTCCGCGCCAACCAGCAGAGTAACAGCTGCGCTGATATAGTAACGCGGCAGAGAAATCTTCCAGGCAATAATGACGAAAAGCCCGCTGAAGAGGAGGCCGAAAAAGCCCGGGATGATGTTTGCCGCCGACTCCTGGTTGGGCGGGGCAGGGAACTTCATGCGGTACAGGAACAGGAGTAAGGACAGGATTATCGTGAGGAGGGGAACACCAATCCAGACAAACAGCCGCGTAGCACGCTTGATGGGCCTTGGTTGGCGGCTGTAGGCGATATAGCCGGTGCGCGGGTAGGTAAAGCGCTCCCGGAATCGTTCGGCCAAGTGATCGATGAAAAATGCCCAGCCGGCAAATATTCCGGAAAGAGCGAACGGCAGAAGATTGGACAGCAAGGAGCTGGGCAAAGACACCTCGGACAAGGCATACATACAAATCGCCATCACCAAAAACAATGCGCCGAAAGTGAACTCGAAAGTGCCATCGATGTTTTGGTATTGGAGAACACGCTTTTGCGCCTGTTCCAGGTCGTGTTTCATCTGGAAACCCTCCCACTATAGACTAGTCTACTATATAGACTAGTCTATGATACGTCGGATGGTTGATCGTGTCAAGGGATAAAAAATGGGCCTGAGCACCGATAAATTCAGTCGGCCGCCCTGACCGCGGTTTTGGCGCGCTCCTGCACCCGCACCGCCTCCGCCTGCCACCAGCGCACCGCGTCGACGATAGCCTGCCGCGCCCGGCGCGGGGCATAACCGAGTTCACAGGCTGCCTTGGCATGGCTGATGTTTGAGTTGCTGCCCACAGCATCCAGAGAATAGGCTGTAAAGATCGGCTGCGTCCCACTTAGTTCAGCGTACAACGGCATTAGGCTCGCTGAGAGGTAAGCCAGACGGAGCGGGATCTTGATGCTGGAATGCCAGCAGCCTGCCGTGTCCCAGACCGTCTCAGCCACCTCCCGGATCGTCAGCCGGTCACCGCCCAGGATGTACACCTCACCGCTGCGGCCTTTTTCTCCCGCAAGGAGAAAACCATGGGCCGCGTCGCGTACATCTACAAAATCGTAGGCGCCGTCCACGTAGAATTTGATTCCTGGTGACATGTTGATGCGAATGGCGCGCCCGGTTTCCGAAGCGTGGAAGTCGTACGGACCGACGACCGCGGTCGGGCAGGCGATAATCGCTTCCAGTCCTCCCCCCGCGGCATTTCGGACCTCGAGGCTCGCTGCGGCTTTTGAACGGTCGTATGCACCCCGGGCATTCTGCGGATCGAACGGACAGGCTTCATCGACTATCCCCTCGGAGGGAACACGCATGGCGTAGATTGAGCTGGCATAGACCAGCCGCCTTACCCCCACTCTCCCCGCCGCGGTAAGGATGTTGTGCGTCCCTTCCAGGTTAACCCTTTCCACTTCCGGGTCCGGGCCGGGCTGGATGCTGATTCGGGCCGCCAGGTGATATACAATATCTACACCTTGCATGGCCTGCACCAGCGAGGAAATATCCAGGAGATCGCCCGGCACAGTTTCAATGTTCAGGTCGGTGAGAGCGATGGACTTTTTCCCGGGACGCACGAGCGCCCGAACGCGTTCACTGCGCCCGAGCAGTTCGCGTATCAGGACGTTGCCGATGTGACCGGTTGCGCCGGTGACGAGGATCATCACGCTCTCCGCTTCGGATAGTTTGAATAAATAACCCCCACCGCCTATATTCGAGGTGCGAGAGCTCGCCTAGAGCAGCAGTTCACGCTCGAGCGTGAACTGCTGCTCTAGGCTGGTTAGATCTGGATTCCGAGAACCTTGCGGAGAAGGAAGCCAATGCCGAAGCTCAATGCCGCGACGCCGAAGCTCATCAGCGTCATTTCCCAGAAACGGGAGCGGAACGGTTCATCTTTCGCCACGGAAAGGTAATAATTGAAACCGGCAATGATCAGCACCGCAACTGCCAGTGAAATGACCAGGCAAATGTAATAATTGCTCAACAACAGGTAGGGGAGGATGAGGACCACCACGGTAATGATGTAGCTGATCCCGGTATATAAAGAGGCTTTCAAAGGCTGCCGCGGACCTCCCTCGGAGCGGGTGGATAGATACTCGGAGGCTGCCATGGAAAGCGCCGCTGCAAATCCCGTGATCGAGCCGCTCATCGCAATCAGCTTCGTGTTTTGCAGGGCGAGTGTCAGGCCTGCCACCGCGCCGGTGAGTTCCACCAGGGCATCATTCAAGCCGAGCACGATCGAGCCGACGTAGTGGAGCAGCTCCTCGTCCAGCATCGCCATCAGTTTCTCCTCATGGACCTGCTCCTCGTGGAGGAACTCCCCGGCTTCGGGGATGACCGCCGAAATCTGCTCATAGTTTTTCTGGGCGGCTTCCTCACCGTGCTCCATCAATTTCACGCCAAAGGTGAAACCGAAAAGGCGGCTGATCTGGTAATACAGCCAAATCTTCCATCGGTCAGGTTTTACTTCCCGGCCGGTGTATTTTTTCCACCCCTGGTAATGTTTCAACTCGTCATCCGCAATCTGGTCAATAATGCGGGCATTTTCCAGGCTTTTGATCTTTTTTGCCAGGCGCTTGTAGATATAATGTTCGGTGATTTCAATTCGTTGGAAAGAGAGTGCCCGGGTGCGAATCGATTCGGGTATGTTCATAGCGACTCCGTTGACTTTAGTAACGAGAATTAAATAACCATCTGGTTCGCAGGGATGGCTCGATAGTTCCAGGCTGGCAGGATTTCGTCGAAGACGATGCGCATATTTTGCTTGAAATCCTCGGCGACCTTTCGTCCGGTTTGATAAACGGTATTTACAATTTCGACCACCACCCTCAGTCCCTTGCTGGTCTTGGTCTTTTCCATTAGTTCTTTGACCAAAGCGACGCTGGTAAAGAGCACACCCTGACAAGCCCGGGTCACGTGCGGGAACAAACGATGCTCAATCGGGTTGTACTTGGAACAATACGGGGGATAATGGGCAATGCGGATTTCGATGCCCAATTCATCGACCAGTTTTTGCAGGTCTTCTTTGAAGATATAGTGACGAGAACCATTGCCTCCGCCGCCATCGCAGAGCCCCAAAATTGCGGTGGCCTGGGGATAAGCTGCCCGACCATGCTCAAGCCACCAGGAGCGGATGCAATCGCAGACGAACTGGCTGGTATCTTTGCTCAGACCCAGATGCAAGTAGCCAAGATTGCGCTGCACATCGTAAATGCCATGCGGGATGATCACTTGTTCCGCGAAGCTATTGAAATCGTGGTCGAAAGCGTGTAGCTCTTCACGGGTGTAGAGATGCCCGTCGCGGTAAAAGTTACCCAAATATTCCTTCTTTTTGACGTCAAAACTGATAATTGGATTGCCAGCGGCTCTAAATTCTGCCACCAACGTCTTGATCTTGACAAACTGCTCATCCCGATGTGGGACCGATTTCATCGTTTTCTTCTTTTGTGCCTTCCGACGACGATAGTCATGCTTCTTGAGCAGCTTTTTCACCACACTCTTGCTCACCTTGACCTGATGATCCTTCTCCAACAACGCCGCAATCTCTTGGGGCGTCAAATCCGTCCAGATCAATTTCGCATTCATCGGGTCACCCGCCGTATGATCTTTCAGCACATCCAGAAATTGCGCATCGATGTCCACATGATGGGTCAGGTACCCCTTTCGCCCTCCTCCCGCTTTGCGGATGGCCAACTCAAATTCGGGTTCTTCAGGAAGTTGGGCCAACTCTTTCAACCCCCGGCTAACCACCTTTTCACTACATCCCAACACCTTCGCAATGTAGCTCTGCCCACCATGCCCTAATTTCAACGCTTCTACTGCTGCGTAGCGTCGTCGATCCTTTTCGCTGAGCGTGGCATAATATTTCTTCATCGCCCGTTCAATTTCTGGATGATAGGTTTGCATCAGTTAGTCCGTCTCCGCAATGAATTATACTCAGCAGCTGATCAACTTCACCAACTTCAATAAATATAAATTCCTGTTCCGGATGGTTATTTAATTCTCGTTACTTAGCTCGGAAGAATTCATCATTGATTGGATGCCTTTTAAGTTTATCACAGAGCAGCAAAGGACAGGGGGTGTGTCCTTTCTACCGGGGCGTTGAAAGACCCGGCCGGTTAATATTTCCTACACAATTATCTCATCTGGCATTCATCCTGTGATGTTATCGTTCCCCGGTTCGATGGATAGGTAACATAAATCTTTAACAATTCTAAGAGGAAACATGACTGTTTCACAAGCTGTTGCAGCCCAGGGCACTCACCCGGGGCAGTTCCCACCGGGTCCATCAGGCTCGCTCATCGGCAGTATGGTGGGTAGAAAGAATCGCGATCGGCTCGGTGGTCTGATGCGCACCTGGCAAACCTATGGCGACATTGTCTTTACGAAGTTCGGACCGCTGCATAACTATATGCTGTTCAGTCCCGAGTACGTTCACCACGTGATGGTGACCAATCAGAAGAACTACATCAAGGGCATCGGCTACAACGGGTTCCGCCTGCTTGCCGGGCAGGGGCTGGTTACCAGCGACGGAGAGCAGTGGAAGGAGCACCGCCGCATGATGAGCCCATATTTCACCCCGGCTGCGGTACGGGAGCGCTACTCCGGCTTAATGGTCGAGACGATCGAGCACATGCTGGAGCGCTGGGAATTCTCCGCCCACAGGGGTGAGGCATTGAGCATGGACGCCGAGATGATGCGCCTGACAATGAGCATCATCGGCCGGACGCTCTTTAGCCTCGACCTGGGGGCCGAGCTGACCGAAGTCGGCCGGGCCATCCAGGAGGCATTCGCCTTCATCCCGGTGCGCGCCCTCAACCCGCTGATCCCGATCTCGGTGCCGCTTCCAGAGCACCGCCGCTTTAATCGAAATCTGAAGATCGTCGACGAATTCATTGCCGAGCAGATTGCCATCGGCCGCCTTCACCCGGAACGAGAGAACCTGATGGGGGTATTCCTCAAAGCCCAGGACGAGGAATCCGGTCACCGAATGACCGACCAGATGCTGCGTGATGAGGCCGTAACTTTGTTCTTTGCCGGGTTCGAGACGACCGCGCGCAGCCTGACCTGGGGCTGGTACCGGCTGGTGAAGCACCCCGAGGTGCTGGCGCGGCTGACCGCCGAGGCGGATGAGGTATTGGATGGAAAACAACCCACGCCGGCAGAGATGGATAAACTGACCTTTACGCGCATGGTCGTGGACGAAACCCTGCGCATGTACCCACCCACTGCACTGCTCGCCCGCCAGAATGTTGATGCAGACGAGATTGGCGGCTATGTCATCCCACCCAGGTCCATGGTTACCCTCGTCCCTTACGTGGTGCATCGCACCCCGGCCTATTGGCCGGACGCCGAGCGCTTCGATCCGGAACGGTTCACCCCGGAAGCTTCGGCCGGACGGCCTAAATATGCCTATATCCCTTTTGCCTCTGGCCCGCGCATCTGTCTGGGTAACAACTTTGCCTTGATGGAAATGGTCTACACATTCGCCATGGCAGCCAAACACTTCCAATTGCAGCGCACCAGCAGCGAGGAAATCACTGCTACTTTCGTGGGCACGACCCGACCGTCGGCGGGTCTGGTGATGAAGCCGGTTATCCGGAAATGAGGGTCAGCCGTAAAAGGTTGAATTCGCCTGGAAAGACGGGCTGGACATTGGCCTGGGGGCGCCCAAGGCATCTGCTGGTTCCTTCCCGGCGTAGGTCTGCGGAAGGGATGCAGATACCCAACCGTGGGATGAGAACTTTGAGTGCGATGTGCTCTTTTAACCTCTGAAGCCAACAGCGGGCGGGTCGGGTTGAAAAAGCCTATAAAAGGAAAATAAAATGGCACGGTTTGGTGAAGAAAGTGCCCCATCATCCTCAGAATTGGAGCGACAGTTCGAATGTCGCCCCTTTTTTTTACGCTCGGCATGGGCGCACAAAAAAGGTGCCCTGATGGGGAAGACCATCCCGCTCCGATTATTAATATGCCACACGCTGCTAATTGGATATCAGCTAATTTCTGTCTTATTTCTTGTGTTATCATCGGGAAAAACCGCTCGACTGATCAGGTTTGAATAACGCAGTTATCAACCAAGATATAAAAAGAGGAAAAATGCGAACTCTGATCCTGGTTACGTTATTCCTAATGCTGTGTGCCTGTAGTTTGACCTATACCAATGTTCCTTCTGGAACCTCACCGACGAACACCAGCCAGTCCGGTGCGACAGGGTCGTCAGTTCAACCGGGAGCAACGCTCGCCGCCACAAATCCGCCAGCCGGTACAGCCTCTGGAGTCGTTAAGTATGTTGCCGGGTCATCGCAGAAGATCTGCCAGCTGGTTGGCGAGACGGATCGCGAGTTGAATCAACCGACCGCCAGTCAAACCGCCTCTCGCTTCGGGCTGGTCTCAACCGACCTTGGTTACTCGTTCGAGCATAATGGAAAGTTGTTCTTTCTTTTCGGCGACTCGATCCCGAGCGCCACATTCGAGGGCAAGCCGAACACGCTTCAGGATCCACCGCGCAATCCGGACGACAACGATGCCATTGGCTTTACTACGGATACGAGCCTTGACCCGTGCATCAAGCTGGATTTCATCACCAACGCGATTGGCGCCTACAAGAACCCGGTAGTGTTGAACGCCCAGGGCAAGCCAGCGATTACCCTTCGAGATTTCGAGGTTCCGGTCGCCGGGATCAGCGATGGCGGCAAGATGTATGTGATCTTCGCGACGGACCACTACGTCTATACTTCGGGTCCGAACAAAGGCAAAACGACTTTTTCCACCCGTACAGCGGTGGGGGAATCGGATGACAACGCAAATACTTTCCATTATCTTTACGATTTCTCAAAAGGACCTGGCGCCAAGTTTTTAAACATTGCTATTGCCGAAGGGAATGACGGATACCTGTACTTTTGGGGAACTCAGGGTGGGCCGCTCTACCGAAGAAGCCCGCCATTCCTGGCGCGAAAACGGATAGGCAGTATGAACAGCCTGAATGGCATCGAGTATCTGCACGCGGTCAATCCCGACGGCACGCCGGTCTTCGTGCCCGGTGAAAACGATGCAACGCCGCTTTTCCATGATTACCTGCCGAGCGCGACGGGTGCGCAGCAGGTCGCAGACTGCATGGGCGAGCTGGGAGTTGAATGGAATCCGTTCGTCAAGCAGTGGGTGATGCTGTACAACTGCCTCAACGACAGCCCCAAGAATCCGCGTGGAATTTATATGAGGACTGCAGCGGAGCCATGGGGGCCGTGGAGCCCGGCGCAGGCCATCTTCAACCTAGTAACAGACGGAGGCTATTGCCACTTCATACACCGCGCCGTGGATACGCAGAACCCGACCCCTTGTGATCAGGTGAGCGACCCTGGCAGGCTGGATGTATCAGGCGGCGAGTATGGGCCGTACTTCCTTTCCGGCTTTACTACCGGTGACGCGGCGAAGGCGATTTCGACCTTTTATTACACCCTCTCCACCTGGAATCCGTATGGCCAGGTCATCATGAAATCTGAGATCCAGGTCACTCGATGAGGCATGGAAGCCCTTTCGTTAAGCCGCAAGGCGACTGTTGGGGTCGTGCCAAAACAGGGGATGATATCTTCAGCGGCTTTCTATGATCTGAGGGAGGGTAATTAATGGAATCCAGAAAAACTCTTGCCCATGTTGTTGTGCTCTCTCCTGACGGGCCTCGCCTGCGGGTCATTTAAAGAGCGTGGAGGTCCACCCAGGCGTGCTGCGAAAAGACCGCCTGGGTGTTGATCTCAACCAGGCGGGACTAGGCGAACGCGGAACGCAACTAAAGATCACTCTTGCTCTTTGAAATTCTCCGGCAGCCAGCAGCACAACACCAGCTCGCGCGCCGCCTTGACCTCATCCATGCGCCCGAAGGGGGTCTTATGCGGTGCCTGCTTGAGCAGGTCGGGGCTGGTCTTCGCTTCCTCGGCAATCTTGAGCAGGGCATCGGCGAAAGCGTCCAGGGTGTCCTTGTTTTCGGTCTCGGTCGGCTCGACCATCAACGCCTCGTGGACGTTGAGTGGGAAGTAATTGGTCGGTGGGTGGAAATCGTAGTCCATCAGCCGCTTGGCCACATCCAGGGCGCGCACGCCTGGAGCATCTGGCCACTGGCCCTCGGCGACAAATTCGTGCATGCAGATCCGCTCGAATGGGATTTTGTAAATGCCCTTCAAGCGTGCCTGGAGATAGTTGGCATTCAACACCGCGTTCTCGGAGATGCTGCGCAGCCCGTCCGGGCCGTGCATGGCGATGTAGGTAAAGGCGCGCACGAACATCCCGAAGTGGCCGTTGAAAGCCTTGACCCGGCCGATGGATTTCAGCGGGGTGACGAAACCGAAGAGCGGGGGTGTTTCTTCGTCTGCCTCTTCGAGGATGCCGACCACGGGAGAGGGCAGGAAATCGGCCAGAGCTGCCGAAACGACCACCGGGCCGGATCCAGGTCCGCCGCCGCCGTGTGGAGTGGAGAAGGTCTTGTGCAGGTTGATGTGCAGCAGATCGAAGCCAATGTCACCGGGGCGCAGGATGCCCAGCAGTGCGTTCAGGTTGGCTCCGTCGCCGTAGACCAGCCCACCGCAGTCGTGAACCAGGCGGATGACCTGTTCTAGGTGCTCGTCGAAGAGGCCCAGCGTGTTGGGGTTGGTCAGCATCAACCCGACCACGCGATCATCGCATTGCCCTTTAAGAGCATCCAGGTCGACGTTCCCGCGCCCGTCCGATGAGATCTGCACTACCTCCAGTCCGTTCATGGCCGAGGAGGCCGGGTTGGTGCCGTGGGCCGAGTCTGGGATGAGCATCCGGGTGCGTTTGGTATCTTTGCGCGCCCTGTGGTAAGCGCGCATGATCAGGACACCGGTCAGTTCGCCTTGGGCACCAGCCGCCGGCTGCAGGCTGATCGCGGGGAATCCGGAGATTTCCTTCAGCCACTCCTGCAGAGTGTACATCAATGCCAGGTTACCCTGGACGGTCTCGATCGGTTGGAGAGGATGGGTGAAGGCGAAACCAGGCAGGCGGGCCAGCTCCTCGTTGATTTTGGGGTTGTATTTCATGGTGCAGGAGCCGAGAGGGTAAAACCCGCCGTCCACGCTGTAGTTGAAGTGTGACAGGCGCAGGAAGTGGCGCACCACATCCACCTCGGCCACTTCGGGGAGGGGAAGCTCCTTGCGCAACAGGGGCTCTGGCAGCTGCGAGAGCGTCACGTCGGGTGCCGGAAAGGTCACACCGGCACGGCCCGGGGAGGAAAGATCATAAATCGTCGGTTCCACGATGGTCGGCGAGCTGGTTCCAGGCGTGGGCGAGGAATTCGACAGCCTCTGAGCCACCGTCCTGGGCATGTCGAGGGGTGATGAGGTCAGCCACGGCTCACCTCCGTCAGGACGTCCACCAGGGCATCGATTTCCTCCTTGGTGTTCATCTCGGTCACCGCCAGGAGCATGCGGCCGGCGAATGCCGGGTAATCTTCTCCGAGATCGTAGCCGCCCAGGATGCCATGTTCGAGAAGATGGTCGTTGATTTCGCCTACGGGTTGCGGGCAGCACACTGTAAACTCATGAAAGAAAGGTGTCTCGAAACAGAGCGAGAAGCCCTTCACCTTGCGGATCCTTTCAGCAGCATAATGTGCCTTGTGGTAGCACAATTCTGCCACCTGGCGCAGGCCGGTCTTTCCGAGCAATGATAGGTAGGTGGCGGCAGCCAGTGCCAGCAGGCCCTGGTTGGTGCATATATTCGAGGTGGCGCGCTCACGCTTGATATGCTGTTCCCGGGCGGTCAGGGTCAGGACATATGCCCGCTGGCCGCGGTTGTCGACCGTTTCACCGACCAGGCGGCCGGCCATTTTGTGGACGTACTGCTTGTGGGTGGTGAAGAAGCCCAGGTACGGACCGCCGTACGAGAGCGGAATCCCCAGCGGCTGGCCCTCGCCGACAACCATGTCGGCGCCCATCTCACCGGGGGTTTTCAGCAGACCGAGAGCAATCGGGTTGGCTGCCACGCAGACCAGGGCTCCCCTGGCGTGAGCATCAGCAATCAATCTGGTAAAGTCGTAGACGCGTCCGAAGAAGTCCGGGTACTGAACAACGACCAGGGCTGTGTTTTCGTCGATTAAGGATATCAGCGACCCAGGATCCGAGGCCGGGTCGGTATCCTCCCCGGCCAGCTCAAGCCCCGTATCCTGCGTGTAGGTGCGCAGGACAGCGCGGTACTGCGGGTGGACAGCTGGGGAGATGACTGCCTTGGTGCGCTTGCCGCGGAACTGGGCATAGGCCATGTTGGCAGTTTCGGCTACGGCGGTGGCGCCGTCGTAGTGCGAGGCGTTCGAAACCTCCATCCCGGTCAGTGCAGAAATAAGCGATTGATATTCAAAGATGGCCTGCAAGGTGCCTTGCGAGATCTCCGGCTGGTAAGGAGTGTAGGCGGTGTAGAACTCGCCGCGGCGCAGGATGGCATCCACGGCGGCAGGGATGTAATGATTGTAGGCACCTGCGCCGAGAAAGGAGATCAGGTCGCTGCGCACATTTTCGTTGCTGGTGGCCAGCTCGCCGAGTTCCGCGGAGGCCTCCATTTCTGAAAGGGCGGGCGGCAGCTTGAGTTTGGGGAAGCGCTGCCTGGATGGCACGTCTGTAAAAAGCTCCTCGAGGCGTTTCAACCCTAGGGTTGCCAGCATCGCTTCCTGATCCTGGGAAGAGTGGGGAATATAGGTCATAGTGGTTTTTAGAATTGCCAGTTAGCCAGTTTCATAGTTGGATAAAATTTCAGAAAGACTGCCTGCAAACGTCCCTGCTGTACGACCATGCACTGCGGGACTAATGCGTTCTTTCGTCGCAGTATTTCTTGTATTCGGCAGCGTCCATCAGGCCATCGGCTTTGCCGCCTGCGACCTTGATCATCCAGCCCGCGCCGTACGGATCCTTGTTCAGGATCTCCGGGCTGAGGCTGAGCTCCTCGTTCACGGCGGTTACCTTGCCGCTGGCAGCCGCGTAGCTTTCGGCGGCAGCTTTGACCGATTCGACAGAGGCAATTGCCTTACCCTGCGCAACTGCGTCTCCGACTGAAACCAGGATTTCTATGAACACGATGTCCGAGAGCTGCCCCTGGGCGTAATCACTCAGCCCGATGGCCCCGCTCCCGGGGTCGAACCATTCATCCGTCTTGGTGTACTTGAGATTGGCAGGAATATCCATCCTTTGGCTCCTTTCATAAATGATGATTGGCTTTCCTGTTCCCGGCGTCCTGTAGGTAATGGGCGGACGGGATTCGCGGGCAGGTTAAAAATAATAAGGGCGCACGTGGATACAGTGTGCGCCCTCTGTTATTTTGAACCTGAGAGATTCCCCCTTTGCCCTTAGACTTCATCCAGGGTTCCGGGGTTGCCCCGTCGGTGTCTCGGGCGGAGGATAAACCCCGGCCCGTGACTTTCCAGAGGATAACGGACCAGGGTCCTTTTGCCTGAGAGTTTCATCCGTTCTCACCAGCTTTCGGATTTGCACCTTCGGCGCCTGTTCGTCATCAAATTTTACATCCTGACGAACAAGTCTCTTCCCTGCTCCTATTTGAATTTCGGTTTCATTCTAAGTGGGAGGGAAGAAGTAGTCAAGGGGGAAAATATCTATGTTAGCCCAAAGTAGTAGAGTCCCCTTCAACCAAAGTTAAAATGTCCCCTTCGGAGGACGAAGAAGTGGAGCTACTAACGATGAGTGAAAAGGAAGTGAACCGGTTGGAAGTGATCCAGCGAGTAGGAGAAAAGCGGCTGAAGCAGAAAGCAGCGGCCGAACTGCTGGGAGTGAGTGAACGGCAGGTGAAACGGCTGGTGCGGAGATATCGGCAGGAAGGGGCGGTGGGAATGGTGTCGAAGCGCCGAGGGAAGCCGAGCAACCATCAGATGGGCGAAGGGAAGCGGAAGGGAGTGCTGGACCTGCTGAGGGGGAAGTACAAGGGTTTTGGGCCGACACTGGCATGCGAGAAGCTGGTGGAGCAGGAAGGGTTGCGGATCTCGGACGAGAGTGTGCGGCAGATCATGCTGGCGGAAGGGTTGTGGAAAGCGAAGAAAGCCCGGAAAGTGGAAGTGCACCAGATGCGAGAGCGGCGGGCGAGCATGGGGGAATTGGAGCAAATGGACGGGACGGATCATGACTGGTTTGAAGGGCGAGGGGAGCGCTGCACATTGCTGGTAATGATCGACGATGCGAGTGGGCAGTTGGGAACGCTGTCCTTCGTGGAGGAGGAGAGTTTCTTCGGCTACTGCGGGCTGCTGAAGCAGTATATAGCGGCCCATGGGCGGCCAGCAGGGCTGTACACGGACAAACATGGCATCTTTCGGGTCAATATTCCCAATGCGGGCGGTGGAGGCAACCTGACGCAGTTTGGGCGGGCCATGCAAGCGTTGGATATTCCGATCCTGTGCGCCAACACGCCCCAGGCCAAGGGGCGTGTTGAACGCGTCAACCAGACCCTGCAGGATCGTCTGGTCAAGGAGATGCGCTTACGCAAGATCAACAACATGCAGCAGGGCAATGCCTATCTGCCAGAGTACATCGCCGATTTCAATGCCCGTTTTGCCGTACAGCCGCGCAGCTCTGTGGATGCACATCGCCCCCTGCTTCCACACCAAAATCTGGATCGGATCCTGACCTGGCAGGAACCACGCTTGCTCTCCAAAAACCTGACGGTCCAGTTCAGGAATGTCGTCTACCAGATCCAAACCGATCGCCCCGCCTATGCCTTGCATAAAGCCTCGGTGACCGTATGTCAAAACGAGCAAGGCAAGGTCATGATCCTGTATAAGGGCGAAGAACTCACCTACACTATTTTCCGCAAACAGGAACACCAGGCGGAAGTGGTGACCAAACAAGTGGCAAGAGAACCCTGGCATCCCGCCAAGGACCATCCCTGGCGCCGGAGCAATGCCGTTCTGGCGGCCGCAAAGTAGAGATGTCCCCCCGCGGGGGGACATCTCTACTTTGGAAAACAGGGGACATTTCTACTTTGGGTTGACAGGGGGAAAATATCTAACGGCCCGTTTTCTTTGTTTTGGGCCTGGCCGCTTTAGTGGTTGACTTTTTTTAGTGGCCCTCGCCCCAGCTGCGGCGTTGGTCGACTTTGCCGGCGCGCTCTTCGGCCTGGCAGGATTCTTGGCCGGCTTGGGTGTTTTGATTCCCTCAGCGGCAGGAATGTCCGGTTCGATTGTCTTTACGGTCTGGTCCTCTGCCTTGCTGTCCTCGGCCTGAACGGGCTCTGGGCCGGCCGGCAGGACGGTTTCGGCAATTCGTTTCGGCCCTTCGGGCTTTGGAGTAAGCGGGGGAAGCGGACTGGCTGGCTGCGGGGCGGGTGAAGAGTGAACGGGCACCGGTTCGTTGTTGATTCTGGCAAAGTATGCTTTGACCGTGGCATCATTGTAAAAGATCAACGCCAGAACGCCTGCAATTGCTGTTAGGAGATTGCCAAAAATGATGCAGATGATCTCTAAAATTGCGATCGTCTGGTTCGGTTGGACACTCTGGGGAGGATCGGGCAGTAATTTGAGTGCATAAAGAATTTCAAATACACCCAGGACAATTGGCAGGATTCCCAGCGGGGCCAGGCAAAGCAGAACAACAGTGACCGCCAAGACTGCGCCGATGGTGAGGCCTGCCAGGATGTTGATAATTCCGCTGATCAGGGTCATGACTGCGATGGCAGTCACCATGCCTGGCTTCTGGGAGCGGGGGATGCCGGGGGATTCTAAAGACATGGAATATCTCCTTCTCGAATCACGGGTTTTCCGATATGAGTACCGGGGCTGGCGTCCTTCTGTTTCTGGCGGCACGTTCCAACTTGGGCCTGGCCGCGTCCCGAATTGAAGGACTTGGGAAATATCGAGTCCTCAGGACTCAACAACTGCCCCTTTGCACACTTCGGTGGATGAATAAAAATTGCTTCCCTAATAATATTAACCCAAAAGATTGAATTTGTGGCGACTAGGGTTTCGCAATGTGGAAGTCAGGATCCATGGACGATCTGAGGTCAGGCAGGCAGGGCTGCATAGAATGCTTTCACTTCGGGATCGTTATATAAGACCATGACGACGATTCCAACCACGAGGGAGATGGCATTGCCGTACAGGATGTCGCAGATTTCCATGACTGCGATGTAGCGCGCTGGCTGGAGCGGCGTGGATGTGTTTGAAAGCAGCTTGGTAGCGTAAATGATTTCCAGGATGCCAAGAACGAGCGGGAATGCCCCGAACGGCCAGCAGACAATCGTCCAGTGTAAGCCAGCGATGGTGCCAAGCCCCCAGATAATATTGAGAATGCCATTCGCCATGGTCATGATCGCAATGGTCTGGACCTTGCCGGGTTTAACCGGTCCGGTGGGCAGGGAAGTTCCGGTATTCATCAGGTGTCTCCTTCGGAAAAATTATTTCTAATATCGTCTACGGAAATTCCGGACCCGGGTTGCAATCTTATCCCTTTGCCAGCTAGCTGCTGCCAGTCTGCATGGCGCCGACCTGGCCGATCAAATGGGCAAAGACCAGGAGAAAATAGACGATACCGGCCAGCGGGACCATCACGCCTACGATACTCCCGAGGCAGGGAATCCAGCTGGTTAACCAAACGAAGGGAATGGCGACAATTGAAAAGCCAATGACCAACCCATCATAGACTGCCCAGGTTGTGAAAATCGAGGCTGCATTTTTACCAAGCAGGCTAAAAATTTCCCTGAAGTTGAAACATGCTGCGAAGGTCCCCTGGCGGGCATAAACGAGCTGGATGACCGGGAAGACAATGGACAGAGCCAGCGAGTACAGGACCCACACACACCACACACCCAGGCCGACGACTCCACCGGCGATGGCGATGGTACTGGCAGCCTCCCTCGAGTTGTTCATGGCGAATAGCACTGCAGAGACAAACAGGATGCTGAGCGGCAGGCAGATGAGCAGGATCATGGGCAGGGTATACACCAGGTTGACCAGGAACAGCATCAGCCCATCCATGAATTTCTTGCCCAGGTCATCCCAGCTGGGGAGTGGTCGGGTCTCGCCACGAATGACCCTGCGCGTGACTTCCACTGTATAACCAAGGGATGCGAAATTCAAGACCGGGACCATGAATATCAACGCATACAGTCCCAGCTTGGCGGGCCACTCCTTGTCTTCGAACGGGAAAGAAAACGCTTTTCCGAGATGCATCCAGTTCTCCTTAGAATAGCCTGAAGGATATCGATATCGTTATTTTAGCCTTTTTTCATCGGGGGAGGTTGCCGATAAAAAAAAGCCTGCCGACCGGCAGGCTTTTTCGTTCGAAAGGGAATTACGCAACCCAATGCTGGTCGCGGATGAACTTGGTGATGACGGGGATGTCGAAATATTTCCCCTGGAAGGCGAGAATGGCCGGCCAGAGCAAGAGCAACCAGAGGATAGGAATTACACAACCGAGCAAACCACCGAATCCTAAGGTGATTGCAGCCAGAATGGATATTAAGATGCCAAGAACGATCCAGACAACCCAGAGCACGATGTTTGTTGCGAGCGCTTGGACTGCATGGAACTTGATAAAAGGCCGCTTTTTCTTCTCTTCCACGAAAAGCATGATGAGTGCGATGATCACAATGGGATAGCCCAGGGCCGCCCACAATTTGTCATCGCTTGTAACATCGGAACTAGTTGCTTGTGCCATATTTTCCTCCAGGTGATATTAAAAATAGAATGGTTTCCGTTATTTTACATCGTAATAGTGCAAAAAGCAATTGTAGAAGGGAAACTTAAGTACTATCTGGAAACGAGATTATGCTAAAATCACCGCGTGATTACCCAACCGCGCCTCGTCTTCATGGGATCACCGGGCTTTTCGGTACCGGTTCTCAGGGCATTGGCCGGGTCATATCCGCTGGTGGGTGTTGTCACCCAGCCTGACCGTCCAGCGGGTCGCGGCCGGACCCTGGTGGCGCCTGCAGTGAAAGTGGCAGCCCTGGAACTCGGATTACCCGTTATCCAGCCGGAAAAACTCCGTCTCCCGGCAGCCATGGCCCGCCTTTCTGAGTGGAATCCCGATTTAATTATTGTAGCCGCCTTCGGACAGATTCTGCGTCCGGAGGTGTTGGATTTACCACGATTCGGTTGCATTAATGTTCACGGCTCGCTCTTGCCGCGTTGGCGAGGGGCGGCGCCCGTCCAGGCTGCCATCCTGGCAGGCGATCCCGAGACCGGGATTACGATCATGAAAATGGACCCTGGTATTGACACTGGCCCCATTCTCAGCCAGCGATCCATTTCAATTGGACCGGAGGAGACAGGCGGGACCCTGTTCGAAAAGCTTGCCCATCTGGGTGCGGACCTTTTACTAGATACTTTGACAGCTTCTCTTGCCGGCGAACTCCGGCCGCAGTCCCAACCGACAGAGGGCGTAACCTATGCCCCGATGCTTAGAAAAGAGGATGAGCTGCTCGACTTTAACCACACCGCGGAGGAGCTGGAAAGGCGGGTACGCGCCCTGCAGCCGTCTCCGGGAGCATATTTCCTGGTAAACGGCCAATCAATCAAGGTTTGCCGGGCTTCCATTGCAGCCGGAAAAATTAAACCGGGGCAGCGCCTTGTCCAGGAGGGATATCCCGCTGTTGGTACGGTCGATGGGGTTCTCATCCTTAATGTAGTCCAGCCGGCCGGAAAGAGAGCCATGTCGGGCAAGGATTTCCTTCGGGGTGCGCGTGAATGGGCCGGATGAAAGACTGATCCGGCGAAAATATTTTTCCTCGTGCTTCAAGCACATCTTGATCGGTCTTTGGCGGGTGTGGCCCGGGCGCTGCGCACTTTCAAATTCATGCAAATCAAGAAGAAGGATCTCCTGGATTGATCGGGCTGGAGAGCGCCGCTGGATTTTTTTATTCCTGAACTCCCAATAGCTAACCCACGGGGCTTTACAGTTTGGTAATACAATAAGGACGAAATCATTTAAGGAAGGCAGGCATGGAAAAATATATTGCGGCGATTGACCAGGGCACCACCAGCACCCGTTTCATGATTTTTGACCACTCCGGGAAGGTCATCGCTGCGGCTCAAAAGGAGCACTGGCAGATTTATCCCCGGCCGGGCTGGGTGGAACACGATCCGCTCGAAATCTGGGAGCGGACGCGGCAGGTGATGAAGGGGGCCATGGAGACAGGAAAAATATCCCCACGGGATATCGCGGCCATTGGGATCACCCACCAGCGTGAAACAACCATCGTCTGGGAAAAATCCACGGGCAAACCCGTCGGGAATGCCATCGTCTGGCAGGATACACGCACGGATGTCATCTGCAACGAGCTGGCGAAAGAAGGTGGCTGGGACCTCGGCTGACAGAAGGAAGAACAGCACTCCGAGGTCGAATGAGGGCTTGGAATCTTGGCTGAGAGGCACGGAATTCGTTTGTGAGCGGGGTTTTCCGTCGGGAGCCACCCCTTGCCGGCGACAGCTCCCTAATAAGGTAAGGTGGTAGAATTTATAGAGTCGGAGGCGCATGAAAGTATCCGTCGTCATCCCGGTTTACAAGGGCCAGGTATCCCTCCCAGCGTTGGTCGAGCGTATTGACCAGACGCTTTCTTTACATTGCGAAGCATACGAAGTAATCCTGGTGAACGACGGCAGCCCCGACGAAAGCTGGAATGTCATCCAACAGCTTGCCGAGAAGCACACCTGGGTGCGTGGCATCGACCTGATGCGCAACTATGGTCAGCACAACGCCACCTTGTGTGGGGTACGCTCAGCTCTTTATGATTTGATCGTCACGATGGATGACGACCTGCAGCATCTCCCGGAAGAGATTCCAAGCCTGCTGGCCAAGCTGGAGGAGGGATATGACGTGGTCTACGGCATCCCGATACGGCGGCCGCACAGCTGGTGGCGAAACGCCTTTTCTGCTTTTACAAAACGCTCCCTGTCCTATGCCATGAGGATAAAAACCATCCGCGATATCGGCTCGTTCCGTGCCTTTCGGGCTAAGCTGTGCCGCGCGTTTGAGAATTTCAACAGCCCGGAGGTGATCCTGGACGTGCTGCTTTCCTGGGGGACGAACCGCTTTGCCACCGTTCCGGTGAAGCAAGCGCCGCGCAGCAATGGCGAATCAAACTACAATTTCCGTACTCTGGCAGGCATGGCCTTGCTGGTCCTGATCGGCTTCAGCACCGCACCACTGCAACTGGCGAGCATCATCGGCTTCTTCTTTACTTTGGTGGGCATCGCGTCATTTTTGTATGTGTTGATCGTTTACCTTACAGCCGGCTCTATTCCTGGATTCCCTTTCCTGGCCTCGATCATCTCCCTCTTCAGCGGAGCCCAGTTGTTCGCCCTGGGCATCATCGGCGAGTACCTGGCGCGCGTCTTCGACCGCACCGCGGCGCGCCCGTGCTATACAGTTGGCCGGACGACAGGAGCGGGCCGCGGATGAAATGTGTCATCCTGCAGCCGTCCTACATCCCCTGGCGCGGTGTCTTTGACCAGATCGACAGGGCGGATATTTTCGTATTTTATGACGACGTGCAGTACGACAAGCGCGGCTGGCGCAACCGCAACCAGATCAAGACCCCGAAGGGGAAGTTCTGGCTGACCATCCCGGTCAGCAGCCACGGCGCCCAGACTGAACATATCCCCATCAACCAGGTGCGCATCGTCTGGGACAATCCCTGGAACCTGGACCATTGGAAGACACTCCAGCATTTCTATGCCAAAGCTCCATATTTTGATCGCTACGCCACCTTGCTGGAGCAGTTTTATTCCCGCCGGGACGAGTTCCTGTCAGACTTCACCATCGATCTTACGATTGCACTGGCCGGCGAATTGGGCATCCGTCATACACGTTTTATGCGCGCCTCGGAGCTTCGGGCAGAGGGCCAGAAAACCGACCGGTTGATCGCCATCCTGAAAAAGCTTGGCGCCGACCACTATATCAGCGGCCCGTCTGCCCGGGAATACATCGAGGAGGAGAAATTCCAGGCTGCCGGGATCCGGCTCGAATATATGGTTTACAATTACCCTGAATACCCACAGCTCTACCCACCGTTTGACTCGAATGTCTCCATCCTCGACCTGCTTTTTATGACCGGAGGGCAGGCCCGGAATTATATTTTCGGAACCAGCCAATGACCCAATCACCCAACCTCGACCCAGTGAAAGCCTATTTTGAAGAAAGGATCAACACCCACGGGGCTTCGCCGCGCGGTGCGGATTGGAACTCGGATGCCTCCCAGGAGGTGCGCTTTGACCAACTGCTCAAAGTGTGTGACTTTTCCAACCCCTTTTCGATCCTGGACTACGGCTGTGGTTACGGCGCACTGGCCGATTACCTTGCCAAAAATAATTTCTCTGGCGTTTACCACGGCTTCGACATCGTCGAGAAAGCCATCCAGGCGGCGCGCAATCAACATGCCAGCCAATCCAATTGTTTCTTTTACACCGACAAGGAAAAACTTGCGGAATGCGACTACGTCGTCGCCAGCGGCATTTTCAACTATCGCGCCGACCACAGTTTTGAGGCCTGGACCGATTACGTCATTTCCGTTCTGCAGAACTTCAACGAACTCAGCCGCAAGGGGTTTGCCAGCAACTTCCTGACGAAATACTCGGATGCCGAGCGCATGCGTGCTGACCTTTATTACGCCGACCCGTGCTTCCTCTTTGATTACTGCAAGCGGAAATTCTCCAAGAACGTGGCACTGCTGCACGATTACACGTTATACGATTTCACCGTACTCGTGCGCAAGGGATAAACCGATGGCTGACCTGCCTCCAATCCGCGTGGACTTCAACCGTCCAGTCATGGTCGGGAGAGAGAACGAGTACATGGCTCAAGCCATTGCCGGGGGCAAGATGTCCGGCGACGGACCGTTTACAAAGAAGTGCAGTGAATTGCTCGAGCAATCCTTGGGCGTTTCAAAGGCACTTCTGACGACTTCCTGTACACACGCGCTGGAAATGTTTGCCTTCCTGCTGAATATCCAGCCCGGGGATGAAGTCATCCTGCCCTCATTCACTTTTGTCTCGACGGTCAACGCATTTGTCTTGCGCGGTGCCCGGCCGGTCTTTGCCGATATCCGGCCGGATACCCTGAACCTTGACGAGACCCTGCTGGAGGCGAAGATCACCCAGCGGACGAAGGCAATCGTCCCGGTTCACTACGCGGGGGTCGGCTGCGAGATGGACGCAATCCTCGAGATTGCCCGCAGTCACAATGCGGCCGTTGTGGAGGATAATGCCCACGGCTTGTTCGGCAAATATAAAGGCAGGTATCTCGGCACGTTCGGTGCGCTCGCGGCGCAGAGTTTCCACGAGACCAAGAATTTCACCTGCGGCGAGGGCGGCGCGCTGCTGATCAACGACCCGGACCTGGTCGAACAATCCGAGATCATCCGCGAGAAGGGCACGAACCGCAGCCGCTTCTTCCGCGGCCAGGTGGATAAATACACCTGGGTGGCTCTTGGTTCCAGCTACCTGCCTTCGGATATCCTGGCAGCCTTCTTATACGCCCAGCTCGAAAACCGCGAAAAGATCCAGAACCACCGCCGAAAAATCTGGACTTATTACCACACTGCCTTGAAGGATTGGGCCACGGCCCATGAGGTGCAGCTACCTTACATCCCGGAATATTGCGAGCAGTCCTACCACATGTTTTACATGCTCCTGCCGACGCTCGAACTGCGCCAGGGGTTCATCGCCCATTTGCGCCAGCACGGCATCGTCAGTGTATTCCACTACCTGCCCCTGCATCTCTCCGAGATGGGCCAGCAGTACGACGGGAGGCCGGGGGACTGCCCGGTCACCGAGAGGGTCAGCGACCAGCTCGTTCGCCTGCCTTTTCACAACGCACTGACTGAGGCTGACTTGCAGAAAGTAGTGGAAGCGGTAAAAGAATTCCACTTTTAAACGGATCCACTCCTTGAGACAAGAAAAGGTTAATTGCATAATTGAACTGTAGAACTAAGCCTTGGCAGCGCGAACTCCGTGAATAAACGACTGGTGCGCATGTTTTTAGGACTTCTTCGTGAAATTTTGCCTTTTGCGTCGTTCTCATTAAGAATCCACCGAATTTCCTGAATCTTTTTTCTACCCCCGGGCACTCGGTAGAGCTGGAGCAAGACTGTGGAGTGAGGTATGCAAAATGTTCTGGTCACCGGTGGGGCAGGGTTCATCGGCTCGAACTTCGTGCGTTATCTGCTGCGGAGCGAGCCGAATGTGTGTCTGGTGACCCTCGATGCACTGACCTATGCCGGCAGCCTGGAGAATTTGGCCGACCTGCCCTGCCCGCAGCGTCACATCTTCGTTCGTGGGGACATTCGCGACCGCGCTCTGGTCGAGAAGCTGCTGCACGAGCACCAGGTCGATACGGTTGTTCATTTCGCTGCGGAGACCCATGTAGACCGATCCATCCTGGGTCCGTCTCCGTTCATCCAGGCCAATGTTGTCGGGACGTTTTCACTGCTCGAAGCCGCGCGTCAGGTCTGGATGACGGAAGGGATGGTCTCTGGGGAACAGAAACGCTTCCACCATGTCTCTACCGACGAAGTCTACGGCACGCTCGGACTGTCCGATCCGGCATTCACTGAAACCTCTCCTTACCTGCCCCGTTCCCCATACGCCGCATCGAAGGCTGCCAGCGACCATTTGGTGCGCGCCTATTTCCGCACCTACGGCCTGCCGGTGACGATCACGAACTGCTCGAATAACTATGGCCCCTACCAGTTTCCGGAAAAACTCATCCCACTGGTCATCCTGAATGCCGTTGAAGGCAAGCCCCTGCCGGTCTATGGCGATGGCCAGCAGGTGCGGGACTGGCTTTACGTGGAGGACCACTGCGAGGCAATCTGCAAGGTGATCCGAGGCGGCCGGCCAGGTGAGACCTACAACGTGGGCGGCAATAACCAACCTGTCAACCTGGAAGTCGTCCATGAGCTTTGTGCAATCCTGGATGAAAAGGTACCCGGTGCAGAGCACGCGGATCTGATCCGCCTGGTTGCTGATCGCCCCGGGCATGACCACCGCTATGCCATGGATACAGCCAAGATCAATGAGAAGCTGGGCTGGCAGCCCCGCCACGACCTTAAAACCGGCCTGCGGGAGACCGTAGACTGGTATCTGACCCACAGCGATTGGGCTGAGCGGATGCGCAAGCAAGGTGATTACGAAGCCTGGATCCAGCAGAATTATGCCCATCGAGGAGAGGTGCAATGAAGGGGATCATTCTTGCCGGAGGACGGGGGACCCGCCTTTACCCGCTGACCATCGGCGTCAGCAAACAGCTCTTGCCGGTGTATGACAAACCCATGGTGTATTATCCTCTGTCCCTGTTGATGCTGGCGGGGATCCGTGACATCCTGGTCATCAGTTCGCCGGAAGATATCCCTGCCTTCCGCCGATTGTTGGGCGATGGCAGCCAATGGGGGGTGAATTTTACATTTGCCGGACAGGCAGAGCCGCGCGGTCTGGCGGATGCTTTCCTGATCGGCCGGGAGTTCGTCGGCGATGACCATGTCGCTTTGATCCTGGGGGATAACATTTTCTTTGGAACGGGATTGTGGAACCAGCTGCGCATTGCAGTCCAGCTGGGCGAGGGCGCGTTTATCTTTGCCTACCCGGTGCGGGACGCGCAGCATTACGGAGTGATCGAGCTTGACGGAAACGGGAAGGCGGTCAGCCTGGAGGAAAAGCCGCACCGCCCACGCTCAAGCCTCGCCGTACCCGGAATGTATTTCTACGACAATCAGGTGCTGGATATCGCAGCCCGTCTCAAGCCGTCCTCACGCGGGGAGATTGAAATCACGGACATCAACCGCGCTTACCTGAAGCGCGGTCAGCTGTACGTCCAGCAGCTAGGGCGCGGCATTGCCTGGCTGGATATGGGCACCCAGGAGACTCTTCTCCAGGCGGCGAACTTTGTGCAGGCGGTCGAAGAGCGGCAGGGGCTGATGATCGGGTGCCCGGAGGAAGTTGCCTACCGCATGGGCTTTATCAACAAAAGTCAGCTGCGCCGTCTGGCGGGGCAGCTGACGAGCAGCAGTTATGGATCCTATCTGGCCCGCCTCGTGGATGAAGAAATTTAATGGCGAAAAGAAATATTAACCTGCGAGTCATCTTTTCGAACCTGCCTCTGGCCGGGTTGATGGCGATTCTGGGTGGGGGTGTTTATCTCGTGCAAAGTCTGCTTTACGCATTTACCCAGTTCTCCGAGGTGGACGAAGGAGCATATCTCTATCAGGGGTACCTCTTTGCAAAGGGCATCTACCATCCTTTCCAGGCCAACGGGCCGTGGATGTATAACGCGCCGCTCTCCTATTTAATCTGGGGCTACCTTCAGGCATGGTTTGGCCCCGGGCTGCGGTCAGGGAGGTATATCGCGGTGGTTTTGGGGCTCTTGATGCTGGTGGCAGTCTGGATCGCGGCCCGGCGATTGGGTGGGAAATGGGGAGGCGCCATCGTGGTGTGGGCCATCGCCCTGGACCCAGCGTTGATCAAGCTTTACAGCATGGCGGAATCCCAGGTGCTGATCGCCTGCATGCTGGCCTGGGTCCTGGTGCTGGTTCTGGGTGAGGAGCGCCCCCTGTGGCAGATTGTGACCGGCTCGTTCCTGACGGGCGTGATGATCATGACCCGGCATAATCTGGTGCTAGTCCTGCCGATCCTGCTGATTTATATTTTCTGGCAGCATGGCAAAAAAGCCGGGGTGTGGTCGCTCTCGGCAGGGCTGCTTACACTGGTCATCGGCTACGCGGTTTACTGGCCGAATATCCTGGTCATCTGGGCTCCCTGGCTGCCGGCAAATTGGATGCCCTTCCTGGCTGCCTTCCGCCCGCCCCAGGAGGGCTCGGTTGTCCTGGGCAATTCGGATTTGAAAGAAAGGATATTGGCGTTGACGGCTGGCTTTCGTTTCCAGTTTGCGGCCTTGATGGGGAGTCTGGCAGCCCTGATCCTGTGGCCGCGGCACTGGAAAAATCATACAGCCTACCGTTCCGCCGTTTTTCTGGCGGTGCTGTTCTTCGCCCTGCTGGCCCTGCATGCCTGGGGTTCGATTTTCAACAATTTCTGCATCTTTTGTTTTACCCCTTATCTGGCGTATTTCAGCTTTGTTGCCCTGCTCCTGGTTGTTGCCCTGCTTGCGGAGGGGGAAAAACAAGCTTCGCTCTTGCGACAGGTGATCGCGGCAGTATTCGTCCTGCTGCTGTTCATCGATATCGGATATTCCTCCTATGGCATCAGTGGGATCTGGGTGATGAACCTGCGCATTCCGCGCTTCAAAACCCTGCTGCTGACCGGGAAACTGGTTCGCGGGATTGCTATCTGGGATTTCCTGGGGACCAGGTTCCATCTCAGCTCCGTGGCTGCCCGGCAGGTAGCTCCGACGGTGGCCGGTGCCGTCATCGCCCTGGCTGTCCTTTTGATCACCTATGGGATCTGGCGGGTTACCCTGCGCAAGGCGGGCTATGCCTGGATGTCGTTCACCCTGGCTGTCGTCCTGGCCGCCGGAACGATCCTTTCACCTGCCCAGGTTTTGGCGGGAGCCCCGCGGGACTATGACTGCCCGGTGGATAATATCCGGGCCTACGAACAGGCCGGAAGGTACCTGGCCGGGCTGGTTCGTCCGGGCAGTAAAGTGTACTGGGACGGCGGCAGCGCCATCACGCCTTTGCTGTATGTACCCGGGATCGAAATCCTGCCCGGCCAGATCTACGATTTCTGGAGCTTCAGCCCGGAGCAGGATACAGCCCGGGTGCTCAAATTTGGGATGTGGAATGAAACCTCTGCGGAGCAATGGAGGAATCAGGCTGACTACATCCTCATCGCCGTGAGCCGCTATACAGTGGAGTGGGATCAATTTTTCCAATCCACCCAGTTGTTCGAAGAGATGGGGCGTTCCCCGGCACCCAACACCTGCCAGCCCGGGTCCGCCATCCGTGTTTTTAAACGGAAAACCTGAGTTTTGTGCGATCCCCGGATGGACCTTTCCCCGCGTTTTGGAGATTTATACTGAAACTCCCCACAGCTTGTATACTGCGTTTATGTAGAACTAAAGCTGGGGGGTTCCTGGAGGTGCTTGATCGGTAGTTCCCTGTTCCAGGATTTTTCCTCGCGCTACCAACGGTTGAGCAGCAGCTTCCCGGCTCCGGTTTCCCGGGGCTGCCCTCCCGCCGTAATCTCTGGCGAGCTACTTCCGCACACCTACTGCTGCGGACGCTTCCTCCAGAGGCGAAAGCGTCTGGAAGCGCTTCCGGTCGCGCCATGGATAGCGGGCGGGCAGCCCCTTCTCCCGGTTTGCGCGCGTGGTCTGCAGGTTCCCAAAACACTTGCGCACCGCCTGCTGGATGCAGGCACAGGGCAGCCCGGCATAGCGCTCTTTGCGGCGCAGGAAATGCGCATCGTAGGCCGCCAGCGTGGGCCACTTCCAGCGGGAGCGGCGGATGCGTTTATGCGTGCGGACCATATCGTTCCACAGCCGGGCCATCGAGCCTCGCTCATGGTCGCAGGTGCGCTTGATCGCAGCCGTCCGGTGAAAGCGGATCCGTATCACCCGGCAGGAGGCTCCTTCCTGCTCCGCACCCAAGTATCTACTCACGGCTTTTATGTATGGTCGGAATATGTGGCTAAAATCAGCATATTTTGGGGTTCATTGATATACCTGGTTGCCCTATATCTGACGATTTCCAGGCATTTTGCAGCACCCAAAGTAGAACCCATGTTCTGTATTGTACACCCTGAATTTCCACAGGCAAGCCCTTTCGGCGCTTCGCCTCGCCGCCTTTCATCCCCGCGCCTGAAAGCGGGAGCCTTCCGGCGGATGTGGTAAGATAGCCTTCGCATGACTCCAAACGACTCTGAACCGCGCGACTATTTTTTTGTCTTCCTGCGCCATGGGGAATCGGTGGGAAATGCCGAGGACCGCTTCCAGGGCCAGTCCGATTTTCCGCTAACGGAAAGGGGACGGGCCCAGGCAATTGCATTGGCGGAACGCTGGCAGGGCGAGGGGATGACCTTTGACCTGTGTATCTCCAGCCCGCTGTTGCGCGCCAAACAAACCGCCGAGATTGTCGCCGGACAGCTGGACATCCCCCTGGAGTTCGATCCAGTTTGGAAAGAGCTCCACAACGGCCTGCTGGAAGGGTTAAGGCACGAAGAGGCGGCCGAACGTTATCCCAGGCCGGATTTCATTCACCCGTATATGCACATCGGCGGGACCGGTGAGAGCCGTTGGGAAGTGTACCTGCGCGCCGGGCGCGGTGTGCAGAGCCTGCTCAACCGCCCGTGTGGCCGCTATCTGGTGGTTGCCCATGGCGGCATCCTGAACATGGCCTTGTATGCCATCCTGGGCATCCCGGTCCAGGCGGATTATACTGGTCCGACCTTCCGCTTCATGAACACATCCTTTGCAATGTTGACTTATACCCCTGAAGAACATCACTGGCGCCTGATCGGGCTGAACGACCGGGCGCACTGGAGGAGAGAAGATGAGTGATCAAAAGCCTTTATCCATCCTGGCCTTTGGTGCGGGGGCGATCGGGACCTATATCGGCGGTTCATTGGCGCTAGCAGGCAACCACCTTGTTTTTATCGAACAACCGCAGGTCGCGGCGGAGCTGACCCAGCGCGGTCTGCGTCTCGACCTGTCCGTCAACGAGCAGCGAAAGTCGGATGCGGTTTCCATCGTCCCGCCCGAATCTTTCCGGGTTGCCGCCTCACTCACTGAAGCCCTGGATCACGGCCCATTCGATTTGGCCATCTTTGCCTTGAAATCCTTCGATACCGCCTCAGCACTGGAAGGGATCAAACCCTACGCCAACAGGATGCCGCCGGTGCTTTGCCTGCAGAACGGCGTAGACAATGAGCCCTCCATCGCCGCTGTCCTGGGTGCGGACAAGGTCATCGCCGGGTCGGTGACCGGCTCGGTCGGGCGGAATGCCGCCGGCGATATCGTCCTGGAGAAAGCACGCGGCGTAGGTGTGGCCTCTGGCCACCCACTTTCTAAGCGGCTGGTGGAGGCGTTGATCGCGGCATCCCTGAAGGCCTGTCTCTTCGCCAACGCCTCGGACATGAAGTGGTCCAAGATGCTGGCCAACCTGCCCGGCGCTGCCACGTCGGCGATCGTTGACATGACCATCGCCGAAGTCTTTTCAAACGCCGGACTCTACGCCCTGGAAATGCGCCTCTCGCATGAGGCGCAGGCAGTAATGGCCGCCCAGGGCATCCGGGTGGTGAACCTGCCGGGAATGCCCGTGCGTGCTCTGGCTTTGGCTTCGCGCCTGCCGGCCTTCATCGCCCAGCCGATTCTCAAGAAGGTCGTCGGTGGCGGGCGCGGTGGAAAAATGCCATCCTACCACATCGACCTGCACGCTGGGCGCAAGACCAGCGAGGTGGAATGGCTGCAGGGCGCTGTGGTTCGCTACGGTGAAAAAGTTGGCGTCCCTACGCCGGTTAATCGCCTGCTGACCCAGACTCTCCTGGCAATGGTGCACGGGGAAATCCCCATTGCCGAATTCAGCCGCCAGCCGGAGAAACTCATCGCCCTTGCCGAGCGGGAGTAAACGGCTTACCCAGGAATTCCTATGAGCACTTCGATCGCCCTTGTCTCGCCCCGTGATACCGTCGAGGCCCATCTCCCGGATGGGCGCGTCCTGGCCGGGCCGCGCGGAGCCTGTGCCGAAGAATTTTTGCACTCCCTCACCGAGTCGCTGCCCGCGCCCGCGGTAGGGGTGATTGTCAACGGCGAACTGCACGAGCTGACCTACCCGATCAAGATGGACTGCAAGCTATCGCCGGTGACCATGGCCGATTCAGATGGCATCCGAATTTATCGCCGCTCGCTGACTTTTTTGCTTGTGGCAGCCTTCGCCGCCCTGTTCAAGGATGACGTGCTCGTTATCGACCATTCGGTTGCCTCGGGAGGCTATTTTTGTCATGTCAATGATCGCAAACCTCTCAACCGTTCCGAGCTGGCCAGGCTGGAAAAGGAAATGAAGCGTTGGGTTGAAAAAAACCTGTCGTTTGAACGCCGGGAGCTGCCTCTGGCAGAAGCCATTTCTTATTTCAATAAGAAAAACAGTCCCGACAAGGTTCAGCTGCTGCGTCACCGGCGGAAACCCTATGTCACGCTCTACGGTCTTGGGGAGCACGTCGATTATCACCATGGCTATATGGTTCCATCCACTGGTTACTTGAAGTGGTTCGCCTTGTTGCCGGCGGATGACGGGTTCACCCTGCGTTTTCCCTTGCGCGAGCAGCCGACTGTGATCAGCCCGATGGAGGATTACCCCAAACTGCTGGCAGCTTTTCGCCAGTACGGCCAGTGGTTGGAGCGGCTTGGCATCGACAACGTCGGTGCGCTCGATGATGCCATCCAGGCCGGACGTGGCCGCGAAGTCATCCTCGTCGCGGAAGCGCTGCATGAGCAGAACATCGCAGACATTGCCCGGCAAATCACCCACCGTCACGAGCAGACCCGAGTGATTTTGATTGCCGGACCGTCATCCTCCGGCAAGACCACTTTTTCCCGCCGGCTGGCGGTGCAGTTACTGGCACTGGGTGCTTCGCCCTTTGCCCTGGAGCTGGATAATTATTTCGTCGACCGGGAGAAGACCCCGCGTGGTGAGGACGGCCAGTACGATTACGAAGCCCTGGAAGCGCTCGACCTGGGCATGCTAGCCGACAACCTTCAGCGCCTGATTGCCGGCGAGGCGGTGCAGTTGCCGCGCTATAACTTCAAAGCGGGGAAGCAAGAGCGTGGGGATACCATCCAGCTCCGACCCGACCAGCTGATCATCCTGGAGGGCATTCATGGTCTGGACCCGCGCCTCGTCCCAGAATCCGTAGCCGGGCAGGCCTTCCGCATTTACGTTTCTGCCCTGACCCAGCTTAACCTCGATGGGCACAACCGGGTCTCTACCACTGACACACGCCTGATCCGCCGCATTGTCCGCGACGCCCAGGAGCGCGGCTACACCGCGATGCAGACCATCAGCCAATGGGATTCAGTGCGGCGCGGCGAGAAGAAATACATCTTTCCATACCAGGAAAATGCCGACGTGATGTTCAACTCGGCCCTGGTTTATGAACTCTCAGCCCTCCAGAGGCTGGCCGAACCGATCCTGCGTCAGGTCCCCTACGGCGTGCCGGAATATATCGAAGCTAAGCGTCTTTTAGCCTTCCTGGAGTGGTTCGTGTCGATTGAGCCGGACCTTGTCCCGGACAATTCAATATTGCGTGAATTCCTCGGCGGATCCAGTTTGAAAGATTTCCAGATTTGGAAAAGTTAAGCTTTTACTCAAACCCCCGATATGTTGAAAAAATCAAAATTCATTTCACGATCAGCAAATTGGTTGTTAGTGTTACTTCTTGGATTGGTCTTCATCCAAGGCTATTTTATCTGGAAAGATTATGCCCGGCCTTGGCTGAGCTTGATCCGGCATTATGGTTTGGTTTCAGGCTTCCAACGGGGAGAAATAGTCTATATTGGTTTCAACGAAGCAAAGTATGTCCGTTTTCTTGATGCCTACATTCCAAAAGATTCCCCGGTACTTTTGCCCGATGCCAGCAACGCCTCTTTTACAAACCTGAGCATCATGCAATTTTACCTTTTCCCTCGTCCGATCAGGTTGTGCGGGGATCAAGCCAGCAATCAATGCCTTGAGGAAGCCAGCGATCCCAACTCTTTTATCCTAGCCATTCGGGATTTTCCATCCAAACAGCTGGTACACGGAAAAGTCTTTATTCCCTTTCCAGAATCTTTCAACAAACTTTATGGCGTCTATGCTCCTGAGGAATTGGCCAACCAGCTGCCGGTCCCCTCTCCAGCAGTGTATGACCGCCTCCAGCCAATACCCCTGAGTGCACCATTTATTGAGATCGGCGTTATCCTTGCTTTTTTCCTTCTTGGGTTCGTATATGTTTCTTTGCTCCTTTCTCATCCGGGGTGGCTCGACATTTTTGGATTGAGTTTCCCGCTGGCGCTCGGTTTTCTCTCCTGGCTGACCTTTATCACCTCTTACTATAATATTCCGATCACATTGGTGACAGTCGCACTCTGGTATATGCTTTTATTATTAATTGGAATCAGCCTTCACCGCATTTTGCGCCACTCCCTGCCTGCCTTTCCACTGCACGACTCCACCCAGTCAGTTCGGGACGTTTGGAGGAAAGACCGCAGCGCGTTGGTTTTGGGAGCGGCTCTGATCATTTGGCTTGGTCTGAGTGTTTTGCTCTCCATCGGCCAGGCGTATTCAACCTTTGATGGCATCACCAACTGGTATTTGAAAGGATATGCCATGGCTGCCCAGCATTCGATCTGGGCTGGCGACTTATGGGGCGGTCATGTGCTGGCGTATCCGTTGAATTTACAGCTGTCCATGGCCACATTCCAATTGGTGGATGGCGACCAATTACCGGGCTCGAAAATAATATTCCCTATTTTGGCATTTTCCCTTTTATTGGGTTGCTATCGGTTTCTCAGACAGCATCATGTATCCAGGAAGGCCGCCCTGGTCGGAGTTTTATCCATATTCACTGTTCCGCTGTTCTTTGTTCATTCCACAATCAGCTTTGCCAACCTGCCTTTAACCGCTTACCTGGTCCTGGGGATATTGTGGAGCTTTGACGGCCTGTTGAATAATCAAAGGAGCTGGATGCTCCTCGGCGGAGTTTTATTGGCGTTTGCGGCCTGGACAAGGCCCGAGGGGATTGGTTTCAGCCTCATCATGCTGGCTGGCCTCTACTGCCTGGCCGCACTGGGGATGAGGAAAAAAATAAGGTGGTCGGACTTGGCTGCCTCGCTGCTACCGATCCTGATTTTCCCTGTCACCTGGTTAATCTTGCTGGGCGCCAGAGAACTGCGCCGTGACCAGGTGGGGAACGCATTGGGGAACTTCCTGGCTGGTGCGGTTCATGGGAAAATCTTATGGGATTCGATCAACCAGCTCATATCCTTTGGCTTGAGATATTTTTCGACCTGGCACAGCGCCGGTTTCCTGGTGCCGGCCAGTCTGGTCGTTCTGGGGCTGGGCTGGCTGTTTCATCACCGGACGAATATGCGCCTATCGCTCTTTATGTTGATCTTATCATGCCTGGCAGGGATCATCCCCGCGGGAATGTTCTTCATCAATTCTTACTCAGGTCCAGGTTTCGAGGGCTTTTTAACACAATCCTTTGATCGAGCATATCTCCCGGCGATTGTTTTATTGGCGATCAGTGCATTCATGATCTTTGACAGTTCACCAACTCCCGCGGCCCAGTTTGAAAAAGGGCAAACTCCATAACTGCCTGTGATCACACGGTGGTTAGCCATCAATCCATCACCCTTATAAAAATGGTTTTCTTCGAGGTCTTTCTCATCGCACTCAGCATGGCCATGGATGCCTTTACCGTCTGCCTGGGGGTAGGGACGCAGACCCGCACCGCCGGCCCGCGGCCGACCTTCCGCCTGGCGTTTCATTTTGGACTGTTCCAGTTCATCATGCCGGTTATCGGCTGGTTTGCCGGGATGAATCTCCTCCGCTATATTTCCGCCTACGACTACTGGGTGGCGTTCGGCTTGCTGGCTTACGTCGGCGTGCGTATGATCCTTTCGGGCCTGGGGACCATACCGGAAGAAAAGAAAAATGACCCCAGCCGCGGCTGGTCGCTGGTGCTGCTCTCATTGGCGACCAGCCTCGACGCCCTGGCAGTCGGTTTCAGCCTGGGGCTGGTTGGGGTAAGGATCTGGTTCCCGGCTGCCGTCATCGGCATCGTGACCGGGCTGATGTCCTGGCTGGGGCTGCGTCTGGGCAACCGGCTGGGGGCCAGTTTCGGCAAGCCGATTGAAATCCTGGGCGGCATCGTGCTCATCCTGATCGGGCTGCATATCCTGACTTCACACCTGCTGGGGCGAGGATGAATTCTCAGGAAGAACTGCTCCGACGGAAGGCGTCGGGCCTCCTGGGCTGGCGCGGACCATTGTTCATGACCTTTGCCCGAGCGATTTTTCTGCTGGCCGCGCAAACCCTGGTATCGATTTTGTTTCTCATGATGCACACCCCGCATCCCTTCCAAGCTGCGGCGAAATGGTGGACGGTCTGGGCTACCCTGGCCGACTTGGCCTGCCTGGTCCTGTTGGCCCGATTGACACGCCGGGAGGGGATTGCCCTGCGCGACCTGCTGGGATTGAGAAAGAAGCCACTCAGCCGTGATATTCTCTTCGGGATCGTGCTTTTCATCATGTTGTTGCCTGTGGTCATGGGAGGAATCATCCTCGGGGACATCCTGGTCTATGGTACCTGGTGGCCGTCCGGTGCACCGGTGGGCATCGTGGCACGCGAGCTGCCGATTTGGGCAGTTGTGTATAGCCGGGTGATCTGGTGGCCGGTCTGGTCCCTGACAGAACAGATGACATTCAATGGCTATGCCCTGCCGCGCTTGCAGGTGCTTGCCAACCGCAGCGGGCCGGCCGTCGCCCTGGTGGTGTTTGGGTGGTGCCTGCAGCATGTCTTCCTGCCATTTTTCTTCGACTGGCGCTACCTTGTTCTGCGAATCATCCTCTTCATTCCATACAATCTGATCATGGCGGGGCTTTATTTACGGCTGCGCCGGCTACCTCCTCTGGTCGTGTCCCAATGGGGACTGGATTTTATCTCGACTTTGTTCACGATTGCGTGAACTTCTCGCCGCGCTTCTAGACTTGTTTCTATTAAGTAAGGAAGCCGGTATAGAAATAATGCAGGGATTGTTTCCGGTATGGATGGAGCAGGTTGACCCGGACATGGATTATGGGATCGCTGCCCCTCGCGGCGAGATGCGCGATCGAAGGGCCGGCTTACCAGCGGAGGCATGCCAGGAAGCAGCTCCTTTGCGATGCGTCAGCGGATCGGGGATCGCCGCGCAATGCTGCGGTTTCAGAACTGGTGCCGACGGCCTCCCTGATGAAAGCAATCCACCCGGCCGATCCCCCGGCCGGGTGGATTATTGGGGCCGGCGATAGGCCGGTTGCGTTAGTGCAGGATCAATCCGATGAGCGTGCCCATGGCGGCACAGCCCACGTTGACCAGGTCGTTATCCAGCCACTTCCAGCCGCGAATCTGCGTGGTCGCTGTGCCGCATGTGTGGAATGGATGCTTCTCGGTTTCCTTGTTGCATTTCGGACAGCGGTAAATGGCCTGGATGGTCGCTCCCAGAAGCGAATCGAACATCGCACCCAGCAGGCCGGCCACGGTAATAATCTCCAGGATGGCCCAGAACCTGCCAGGCTGCCCCAGGGCCGCACCCAGGACAGCGATCAGGACTGCACCGGCTGCTGCTGCGAAGGTCCCATACAAGGAAATTGCTCCTGAAGTGCCCTTCTCTGCAGGTTTCCAGGTGGTGATCAGGCGCGGCAGGGTCGGATTCAGCACGCCTAATTCTGTAGCCCAGGTGTCTGCGTTGACCGCAGCCAGGGAGGCGGCAAATGCCACCCACGGCCAGGCATCCCCCTTGAAGAAAAAATGCAATCCGGCAAAAAGTGTGGCAATTCCACCGTTGGCCAGCACCTGTCCAAGGTCGCGGCGGCCGCCTTTTTCATATTTTTCATCCAGGATGGTTTTGTTTTTACTGAACAGGCGCGTCAGGAGGCTGGATGAAATGAAGAAAGCCAGCAGGAGCACGGCCCACTGCCAGCCGCCGATCCCGAAGATGACCGTTCCCTCCAGCAATGCGCCGAGAGCCCCGGACAGGCTGAGGCTGTGGGCCTGGTAGGCAACGAAAGAAACCAGGAGGGCAAGCAGGAATCCAAACAGTAGTTGAAGGATGGAATTCATAGGAAGGCGAATGGAGGAGGGAAGAGAAGGCAGGATGAGGGCTGCTAACGGGTGCGATACAAAGAAATGATTCGCCGCCGGTTTTGGAGTTCCTATGCGGGTGTGGTGACGATGAACATCACCGCGATGAGAAACAGGAGGGAGGAGAAGACTCCACTGGCCCAGACCAGGTGCGCCAGGGAGTGGTGTTCCTTGCTGCGGTAAAAGAATAGCCCGGCTACCCACCCGGTGAAGAAGAGCAGGATGCTGAGCACCGGCAGCAGGATCAACCCCACTCCCGGACCCGCTTCACGCGGCAGCCCAGAGGCCATAAAGCCCAGGGATACGCGTGTCAGGTCCGGGATCATCAGGCTGACCCAGACCAGCAAACCGGCATTCAGGAAGGCGCCGGCCAGCCAGAGATAACGTGCCAGCAGGCTCGACCATGCCTGGACCACGACGAAGGATAGATAGACTGATTGCGGTGCAGCCGGCGTCAGGCTGCCCATCTCGATCACATGCTGCATGTTTTCCATAAAGCCGGGCATGTCCTCAGGTGAAATTGCAAAGACACGCCGCGCGGTAGCGACCAGGAGAAGGGATCGGGCATCCGCGGCGAGAAACTCCACCAGCCCCAGGTCCGGGTGGTGGCGTGTGCCCAATACCGTGCCTGGCAGACGAATGAACGGAAGCGACAGTCCATCCTCCAGGGTGCTGGCCTGCCGCACCCATTCTATATCTGCGACCGGGATCTGCTCAACCCGCAGCCCCCAGGTCAGGGTCAGCTTGTCGCGGTCGAGGCTGTAATTGGCCCGCGTCAGGGCGTACAAACCGTAGGCAAGAAATGGAACGGGCAAGAATGCGACAACCGCCACCAGAATAAAAGCAGCCAGGGTCGGGCCGATCGGGGTGACCGAGGCTTGCCAGATGGCCACTGCTGTGATGGCAGAAAGAGCCAGAATCAGGCTGGTATGGACGGTTACGCCGCGCTGGCGAGGAGGAGGGAAGGAGAGCGGGCTCACTGGTGCTGGATCTCCTCCCGGATTGCATTGCAAACGGTTTCGACTTGTTCTTCGGTCATCACGCTTGAAAATGGTACAGCCAGTCCACGGTGGCCCAGATCCTCGGTTACGGGGAAATCGCCTTCCCGAAACCCGAACCGCTCGATCATGTACGGCTGAAGGTGAATTGGCAGGAAATAAGGGCGGACCGGGATGCCGCGTCCCGTCAGCCGCCTGGCGAGTGAATTGCGGTCGATTTTGCCATCGAAACGCACGACGTAAACGAACCAGGACATACGCGTGGTGGTAGGCTCGACGATCGGTGCCTCCAGGCCGGGGATCTCGGCCAGGCGGTCGCCGTACCAGAGTGCCACCTGCTCGCGCTTGCGCATCAATTCATCCAGTCGGAGCATCTGTGCAACACCCAGAGCAGCCGACATTTCATCCAGGCGGTAGTTGTATCCCAGGAAGGTGTGCTGGAGCCAGTCGTCGCCGGGAGCGCGGCCCTGATTGCGCAGGGCCCGCATCAGGTCCGCAGCTTGTTCGTCGTCGGTGATGATAACGCCGCCTTCACCGGTGGTGATCTGCTTGTTGGGGTAGAAGGCGAAGACGCCGTAATTGCCAAGCGTCCCGGCCTTGCGGCCTTTGTACTCGGCTCCCAGCGCCTCGCACGAATCTTCGATGATTTTCAGGCCGGATTCGGCAGCGGTTTCCCGCAGCGTGTCCCATTCGGCAGGCTGACCAAACACATCGACTGGGAGAAGGGCTTTTATGGACGAGGCGTGCTTTGCCCCTGTGCGCGGCAGCCACCTCCGGCGGGCTTTTTCACCTCCCGCGGTCAGGTCGCGCGCCGCCTGTTGCACCAGAGCCGGGTCGAGATTGCCGCTGCGCCTGTCCACATCGACAAAGACCGGGATGGCGTTTTCGAACAGCAGTACGTTGGCTGTGGCGACGAACGAAAAAGGTGGGGTGAGCACCAGGTTGCCTGGCCCAATCCCCGCCGCGCGTACGCACAGGTGCAGCCCGGCGGTTCCGGAACTGACGCCAATTGCATATTTGGAGCCGGAGAATTCCAGGAAGGCTTTCTCGAAAGCCTCGAGGCGCGGCCCCATGCTCAGGCTGGGTGTGTCAAGCACATCAAGAACTGCCTGCCGCTCAGCCTCCGTCAGATCTGGGGAGGACATGGGGATTCTAGGGAATGGATTGTTGTTCAAGCAGGTTTCACCTGTGTGGGTTGGGTCATGTCCTGGGTGGAAACGGCTTCGGGGGCGATGTCCAGCCCCAGGTCCACCACGTCCTCCATGCGGATCTGGCCGCGCAGGAAGGCGCCTTCCTCGGTGGTGAAGGCGGTCGTGACGATGTCTCCCCAAATGCGCCCGGTGGAGCGGATTTCCACCCTTTGCGCGGTGATATTGCCTTTGACTGCTCCGGCAACGATAACGCTGACGGCGCGTACGTTCTCGCAGGTGACTTTTCCGGTTTCCCCGACGACCAGCATGCCTTTCAGAGCGATCTGTCCTTCAAACGTGCCTTCTACACGCACGCCTCCGGAGCCGGAGATGTTGCCCTGCCAGATAACACCCGCGGCGAGGACCGAGGTGATTCGCTCGACGGCCTGGATGGTCGCGGGTGGGGTGGAAGGATCATTACGTTTTGCCATAGTTTTCCTTGGAGGGTTCCAGGATCTCCCGGGCCTTATTTTATCATCTTCGGAGATGAGACAGGGGGTGTGGGTATCAGCACCCTGAACCGCCAGGGTTTGCTCTTCCAGGGCTCCGGGACAGTGTACAGCCCGATGCGCGGACCAATTTTTATCTGGGATTGGTCCACAGCGACATCGGATTCGATCCACAGACCTGATGACGGGTTGCACAAATCAACCCCATTGAGGAGGCGATCGATACCCAGGGCTTGGGTCAATTTGGCAGGCCCGTCCGTAGCGCGTCCCTTGCGCCGGGCGGAAATGACTTTGGTTCCTTCGATCGGTTGGATGGCCCGGATGAGCACCGCAGCTGGGGATCCTTCTGCTTCAGTGACGACATTCAGCATCCAATGCATGCCGTAGGTGAAGTATACGTAGGCGTGACCCGGCGGGCCGTACATGACAGCAGTACGCGGTGTCCGCCCGGCCCTGGCGTGGCAGGCCAGGTCTTTTTCGCCGATGTACGCCTCGGCTTCGGTGATTAAGCCGGAGAGGCGTTGGCCGTCCAATATCCGAACCAGGCGTGTGCCAAGCAGCTGGCGGGCAACGGTGAGGGTGGGGCGGTTGTAGAATTCTCTCGGGAGCGGAGGGTGCGCCATGGCAAAAACGGAATGTAAACGAGGCGGGTAGGGAGGACTTGCGCGGTGAACAAAAGAACATCCGTGCAAATCCGCATTCGATCAATTCTGTTTGAACCTGGGATCACGTTCCAGGGTCAGGCGCAGGCCGGTTTCGATAGGAATGGCGGGCTTGTAGTTGAGTTTCTGGCCAGCCAGGGTCAGGTCGGCCCACAGGCGCGAGACCCCGCCGGAGGTCTGGGCGCTGTAAACCACATTGGCCTGGCTGCTTGTGGCCTCGAGTGCCAGCCGGGCCAGGCTGCGCAGGCTTGTTTCCATCCCGGAGCCAACGTTGATCACCAGCCCGTTAATATTTGGCGCAGTCGAGGCGGCGATCATAGCCGACACCACATCGTCCACGTAGACGTAATCGCGCGTCTGATTTCCATCACCGTGAACGACCAGCGTCCCCTGGTGCAGAGACTGCTTTAAAAAATACGGCACGACTGGCGGGTGGGAGGGCGGCAGGTGCTGACCAGGGCCATAGGCATTGAAGATGCGCAGGCTGACCGTCTCAATGCCCCACAAACCGCCGATGGTGCGCACATAGTATTCCGCCGCCAGCTTTGAGACGGCATAGGGGGAACGCGGCAGGGGGGTCTGTGTCTCGGCGAGCGGCTGGATCTCCTGCTCGCCATAGATCGCGCCGGACGAGGCCAGAACGACACGCCGGATGCCGACATCCCGCATGGCTTCCATCAGGCTGACGGTCCCCCCCACGTTGACACCGTTGTATTCACGAGGGTACAGGATTGATTCCGGGACCGAAACCCTGGCTGCCAGGTGGTAGACACAGTCCACTTCCTGCAGCAGGGTCCACAGCTTGGGGCGGTCGTTGACGTCGCCGCGGGTAAAGTGCACGTCCGGGGAAAGCGCCTGCGGGTCGCCGGTGGACAAATCATCCAGGCCGCGCACCTGGTGGCCTTCCCGCGCAAGCTGGTTGGCGAGGGTTGAACCGAGGAAGCCGGCTGCGCCGGTAATCAGGAAATTCATAGCGGGAGGATTATAGCACAGGCAAAAAAAGTCGGTTTATGCACATACGAGCGGCTATTCGCGGTTATTCTGTCGTATCGTCTACATCGATCGCCTGGATGCCCTGGGGATCCTGACTGCCCGGCCTGGGCCGGCGGCCTGGATCCGGTCACCGGGGATGAGGATGACTGCATCCACCAAGGGGCACGCACCAGTCCCGTCGATCCTCCCGCGAGAAAAACATTCGTCCCGTTCCGATCAACCTTAACTAAAAAGCCCGCCTCTTGGAAAGGCGGGCCGGTTATTCATTTTTCCAATTCTTTCCTGGCGTATTCCGCCCCTTTTTGAAGTGCCTCAACGTTCTTGGGCAGCAGATTTTTGTGTCGGCCGGGCATGTGGGCATTGAGGGCAGCTTCGACGTCCGCCACTGAGAGCACGGGCAGGGCAGTCAAAAGCGCACCGATGGCAACCATGTTGGCCAGGCGGGGACTGCCGAGCTCTTCGGCAATTTGATTGCAGGGGATGCAGATAGCGGTGATATCCGTGCGCGTGGGTGTGCGGTCCACCATGGACGAATTGACCACCAGCACGCCGCCAGGCTTGACCGTGGGTTCGTACTTGTCCAGGGATGGCAGGTTCATCACCATAGCGGCGGGCGGGTACTGTACCAACGGCGAGCCAATCTCCTCGTCGGCTATGGTGACCGTGCAGTTGGCTGTGCCGCCGCGCATTTCCGGGCCGTAGGAGGGGATCCAGGTGACCTCCTTGCCGGCATCCATGGCCGCGTAGGAAAGGATTTGACCGGCGAACATGATGCCTTGTCCGCCGAAACCAGCCAAAATGATCTCTGTTTGCATTTGCTCACTCCGTTTGCAAAGGTCCGAGGGTCGTGACTCTTGCTTCGTCGCGAGTCTCGAACTCAAATTTTTGCTGCCGATATGGATGGTGCCACCTTAAAATCGCCCAGCGGGAAATATGGGACCATTTTCTCTTCAACAAATTTGAGCGACTCGACCGGTGTCAGGTTCCAGTTGGAGGGGCAGGTGGAGAGCAGCTCGACCAGCGAAAAGCCCAGGCCGCGCACTTGCACCTCGAAGGCGCTGCGGATGGCCTTCTTGGCCAGGCGGATGTTTTTGGGGTCGTGCAGGCTGCGCCGGACGATATAGCCAGCCCCTTCCAGAGTGGCCAGCATTTCGGCCATGCGGATCGGGTAGCCCTGGGTCTCCACGTCCCGGCCATTGGGCGAGGAGGTGGTCTTCATGCCGGGCAGGGTGGTGGGGGCCATCTGGCCGCCGGTCATGCCGAAGTTGGCGTTGTTGATGAAAATGACGGTGATGTTCTCGCCGCGAGCCGCAGCATGGACAATCTCGCCGGTGCCGATGGAGGCCAGGTCGCCGTCACCCTGATAGGTGAAAACGATCCTATCCGGCAGGACGCGCTTAATGCCCGTTGCCATTGCCGGGGCGCGCCCGTGGGGAGCCTCGACGAAATCGGTGTCGAAGTAGTTGTAAGCGAACACTGCACAGCCGACCGGCGCCACGCCGATCGTCCGCCCGATGATGTCCATTTCTTCCAGCACCTCAGCGATCAGTCGGTGGGCGATGCCGTGGGTGCAGCCGGGGCAGTAATGGGTCGGGGCGTCTGTGAATGCTGCAGAGCGTTCGTAAACCAGGTTTTCAGGAATAGCCATGGTTGCCATGTGGACCTCTATTTGACCATCGAATTCATGCGCTGCAGCCAGACCTGAGCCGGGTCGTCGACCACGGCAGGGGTCTCTTTTGCCAGGCGCTGGACCTCACTCAGGATTTCATCTGGGAACGGTACCACGCCGCCCAGGCGGCCATAAAATTCAATCGGTGTGCGTCCGTTGACAGCCAGGCGTACATCTTCCAGCATCTGGCCGGAGTTCATCTCAACCACCAGCAGGACCTTGGCCCGCGCGGCCAGCTCAGCTACACGGGCGTACGGGTATGGGCTCACCGTCACCGGGCGGAACAGGCCGACCTTGATCCCCTGCGCCCGGGCGGTACGGACAGCTGAGAGCGCTACGCGGCCTGCCGTGCCGAAGCCGATGATGATAATCTCGGCGTCGTCGAGGTAATACTCCTTGAAACGGATTTCCTTTTCCTGGACTTCCTGCCACCGTCTGAGCAGGCGCAGGTTGGTCTTTTCCTCATCTGCGGGTTCCAGGTAGATGGAGGTCAGGAAGCGCCGCTCGCGCCCTTGAGCCCCGCTGACGGCCCAGGGAAATTCCCTGCGCTTAACCTCACGCATGGGCGGCAGCCCGACCGGCTCCATCATCTGGCCGATCGATCCATCCAGCAGCACACAGGCAATGTTCAGGTATTTCTCCGCCAGGTCAAAGGCCAGCGGGACCAGGTCGACCGCTTCCTGGACTGAGGCGGGTGCCAGCACGATGGGATGGTAATCGCCGTGACCGCCGCCTTTGCAGATCTGGTTGTAATCGCCCTGCGAGGGGGCAATATTGCCCAGCCCCGGTCCGCCGCGCATCACGTTGATCAGCACCATCGGGATTTCCGTCCCGGCGATGTACGACAGTCCCTCCTGCATCAGACTGATGCCCGGGCTTGAAGAGGAAGACATCACCCGCGCTCCCGTGCAGGCCGCGCCGTAGACCATGTTGATGACACCCAGTTCCGCCTCCGCCTGGATGAAGACCCGCCCGAGCTCCGGCATGCGGCGGGACATCCATTCCAGGATTTCGTTCTGAGGCGTGATCGGGTAGCCGAAATAGGCTTCCAGCCCGACGCGGACAGCAGTTTCGGCGATGGCCTGGTTGCCTTCCCAAAGTTCACGGGTCATGTCAGCCTCCCACCGCTGCAGCCTGGGCCGGTGATTTGGTGACCACACGGTAGACCGTGATCGCCGAGTCCGGGCAGACCAGGGCACAGATAGCACACCCGGTGCATCCGTCCTTGACGATTTGCGCCGGGTGGTAGCCCTTGGAGGTCAGGCGCTCATTGTCGAGTGCCATGACTGCGGGGGGACAGGCTGGGATGCACAGCTCGCAGCCTTTGCAGTAAAGATCGTTGACTTCAATCCAACCTCTGGCAGGCATGGACCAGGCCTCCTTCATGAGAAATGTGACATGATTTGGCAGATATATTCACATTTTGATTATGGCTTTTTCCCAGACGCGCGGGTAGTGCCATGCGTCATGGGAGATGTCAGACAAACATCCTGATATTTTATCCAGGTCCCTGTCTAGGCAACAGCACTGAATCCGTTTTCATAAACACTGAGAAGTGGTGGTCGTTGCGAAATTGGTTTTATTTGTAACCCCATTTACCGGGTGGTAGAATCAGGATGAATTCAATTTTCCCTGGAGACCCCCATGCCTGAAGCCTGGATTGTGGATGCCATTCGCACACCTGTGGGTGCCTTGGGTGGGGCACTGGCCGCTGTCCGCCCGGATGATCTGGCTGCGCTCGTGCTCAAAACCCTTGTCGAGAGGAACAACCTCGACCCGGCGCAAGTTGAGGAGGTTTACCTCGGCTGTGCCAATCAGGCCGGGGAGGACAATCGGAATGTGGCCCGCATGGCTCTGCTCTTAGCCGGGTTCCCGGTTGATGTTGGAGGAGTGACGGTGAACCGGCTGTGCGCCTCCGGGCTGAACGCGGTCAACCAGGCGGCGCGGGCGATCAAGACCGGGGAGGGGGAGACTTACCTCGCCGGGGGTGTGGAATCGATGAGCCGCGCCCCGTACTCGTTGCCCAAGTCCGAGGCCGGGTTTTCGTTCGGCAACCTGACTGCCTGGGACACTGCCCTGGGCTGGCGCTACCCCAATCCGCAGATGCAGGTGAAGTATGGCACCGAGTCGATGGGCGAGACCGCCGAGAACATTGCCGCCGAGCGCCCGCATTTGACACGGGAAAAGCAGGACGCCTTCGCCCTGCGCTCGCACCAGCGGGCGATTGCGGCGATTGATACCGGGAGATTTGCCGATGAAATCCTCCCGGTGGAAGTCCCCCAGCGCAAGGGCGGGCCGAGGCGCGTGGATACGGACGAGCGTCCGCGCCGCGACACATCCATGGAATCGCTGGCCAAGCTCAAGCCTGCCTTCCGCCAGGACGGCACGGTCACGGCTGGGAACTCCTCGGGGCTGAACGACGGCGCCGCGGCGCTGCTGTTGATGAGCGATGTCAATGTAAAAGAACTGGGCCTCAAGCCAATGGCCCGGGTCCTATCCTCCGCCGCTGCAGGGGTAGCGCCGCGCCTGATGGGGTTGGGACCTGTTCCGGCGGTGAAGAAGGCTTTGGCGCGCGCTGGCCTCGACCTGAAGGATATTGGGCTGGTCGAGCTGAATGAGGCCTTTGCTGTCCAGTCCCTGGCGGTGATCGAGGACCTGGGCCTCGATGCGGCGATCGTCAATGTCAACGGCGGGGCGATTGCCCTGGGTCATCCGCTGGGCTGCTCGGGGGCGCGTATCCTGACTACCCTGCTGCACGAAATGAAGCGCCGGGCCCCGGGTGTGAAGCACCCGTTTTATGGGCTGGCGACCTTGTGTGTGGGTGTGGGACAGGGGGAAGCAACCATCGTCGAGTGGCTGGGGTGAGGTCTCGCTTGGCGGGAATTCTTTTTTCCCGCTGATCGTCTTTAAATTGCCCTGGTGGGAAATCAGGGCGGGCATTCCCATGAAAGGCCCCGCTCTCGCCTCCACCTGCACCCGGCCGGGAAATGTGGAGACGGTCACTGGCCAGGGAAGCATCCATGGCGATGTTTTCTACCGCAGCGAGTTCGGCAGCGTAGCAGCCGGGAATTTATATGATGAAACCTTCTACCGCACCGAGTTTGATCACCAATGCTTCGAAGTGGTTTTCCTGATCCGCTCGACGGATATCGGTAATTATCCTCCTGGTACATTAATCGAATTTGATCGCGACATGTTGCTAATAAAGCTTGGAACTGTTTTGGACTCATTCGTGGTCAAGTAGAGAAAGATTTCCGTGCTCAACCCGGTGTGTTCCATGGAATAATCCCCCTGGCTGTGAGGGGGAGGCCGTCTCCCCATCAAGCACATCACTAAGTTTCACCCTGTCCGGAACGATGCAGGCGGCTTAAAATCAACTGTTATTTTATTCCATAAAAAATATGAGGAGGTGCCCCATGCTTTCCAGGAAAGACTTTGGAACCGCGCTCGCTTCCATCATGCTGCTGCTGGCCATCCTGGCCTGCGGCCTACCTGGCACACCCACGCCTACACCCACACCGGTGGTGGTGACGCCATCCGTGATCACTACGACTCCCACGAACCCGGTCGCTACCAATACACCAACGCCGTCGTCCTTACCGGTGGTGAGTTCGCCTCAGCTCCTTTCTTTCCATATGTTGGACGCAAACAACGGCTGGGCGCTGACCAAGGATCTGGTCCTGCGTACGCGCGATGGCGGCACGAACTGGGTCAATACCACCCCGGCGGGCATTGCCAGCGGGTCCCTGCAGGCGGCATCTACATTTTACTTAAATACCAGCAGCGCCTGGCTGCTGGTGCCCAGTGTGGTCGTCGGCAATCCGGATAGCCTCTACCATACGGCGGACGGCGGCGTCACCTGGACCTCGGCATCCGTCTCCTTCGGCATGGCCTCCATGCAGTTTCTGGACAATTCGAACGGGGTGGCGCTGATTTCCCAGGGGTCGGCTGCAGGGTCAGAGGCTGTGAAGATCGATACCACGACGGATTCCGGGAATACCTGGACGCAGGCCTTCATAAACGACCCGACCGTCGCCGGGTCAAGCAATACACTACCTTTGGGAGGCCAGAAAAGCGGCATGACCTTCCTGGATGCCAGCCATGGGTGGGTCAGCGGTTCCGAGCCGGTGAGTGACTTCATCTATGTTTATGCGAGCACGGACGGTGGCCATACCTGGGCCCACCAGAACGTGAGCCTGCCATCCGGTTACTCGGGCGCTGAGACTGGCGCAGATGCACCGGCATTCTTCGGCGCCACGGATGGGGTGCTGCATGTCGGCGTGTTCGCCAACACGCCCGCGACTGTTTTCTACCTGAGCCATGATGGTGGCTCGACCTGGACACCGACGACACCGACGATGAACAGCCACAGCTTTTCCGTAGCCTCCCTGTCGGACTTCTTCGTCTGGGACGGCGGCACGACCATGCAGGTCAGCCACGATTTCGGCGCGACCTGGACAGCAGTGACCCCCAACATCAATGTCCCGGATACACTGGTGACTTTCCAGTTTGTCGATGCCACTACCGGTTGGGCCCTGACCGGCGATGCTGCCTCCCACTATACTTTTTATAAGACTACAGACGGCGGGACGACTTGGGCCACTCTGATCCCCTGACCATTTGTTAATTCAGACGAGCCCGGCGCTGGTTCAGCATGTTTTCTTGGTCGAGTGGGATGGGGTAACGATGAAAAAAACCTATTTCTTAGTTGTGTTTTGTATGCTGTCAAGCCTGCTGAGCGCATGCGGCACACCCACGGTGCCGATCCGGACCGCCACGCCGCTGCCTCCCACAGGCATCCCTGTCCCGGCGACAAACACGCCGTCGCCTGCGGGGAGTACCGCTTCAGCGACGGAGACTCCGACCCTCTCAACAGTCGGAAGCCTCACATCCCTGCACATGTTTGCAGATGCCGCCGGCTGGGCCTGGGCTTCTTCTCCGGATGGCAGTTCCCCCCTCCTGCATACCTCAGACGGCGGCCTGACGTGGGCGAAGGTTTCCTTGCCGGATGAGAATGTCCTCGCCACCTCTGCATTTTTTCTTAACGCAAATTATGCCTGGCTGGTAGCCGCTTCGGGCATGACTTCCAATAATTCGATTAATAATTTAATATACCGGACGAGCGACGGCGGCCGGACCTGGAACGCCTTCCCTGGCCCGGAGGGCCCAAATCTTGCGCTGGATTTTTACTCACCCCAGTTGGGTTGGTTGTACCAAACCATGGGCGCGGCAGGCGGCGTCTTTCTAGATGTTTTTCAAACCAATGACGGCGGTCAAACCTGGACACGATTGATGCTGACCGATCCGGAAACCGGGCAAGCCGGTGGGTTTGGGCCGGGGACTATCCGAATCAATAACGGGGATTCGCTTATCCTCCGACCACCGGGAACCATTTGGAATACCTTGGGCTATTCTTTACTGCCTTATGCCGGCTTGATCGTTTCGTGGGATGGCGGTAAGATTTGGGAGGAGATTAATCCGCCGCTGCCTTCAGTGGATTTGCACAATCAACCGCTGGTGAACACCCAGGCGCCGCAATTTGTTCCTGCCCAGGATGGATATCTCCCTGTCCAGGTAGGAGCGAAATTACGTTTTTTTATCACGCGCGATGAAGGGAAAACCTGGAGGCTGCTTTCATCGGTCATAGAATGCAGTGATCTATTTCCTTGGGTCCAATTTGTTTCCCTCCAGGATGGATTTGCAGTCTGCGATGGAAAATTATGGGTAACACGGGATGGCGCCCAAACCTGGCAGGCAATCGCTCAAAATTTCGCTTTTGGAAATGCAGCAGGGGATGCGGCACCCCCCGACTTTGTGGATGCTACCCACGGCTGGTCGATCCTGATAGGCAGATCCACAGACAATTCACTGATCAAGACCGATGATGGTGGCCAGACCTGGACAGTCCTGAATCCGCAATTCAAGTAGCTCGATCCGGGCTGTGCAGCCTGGTGAACCGCGATATTTTCTTAGAGGCAATAAACGATGAAGAACAACATGTTTTTGATTTCTGCTGGCCTCTTGTTGGGCCTCCTGGCGGCGTGCAGCCGGCCGGTGCCAGTCAGTCAGACCATCACCCCCCCGCCTTCCACAGCGGTGCCCATTCCGACGCTGACCGCCTCCCCTACTGGAACCTTGGCCTCCTCTCCGGTCACCGGCCTGACCGAGGTGCACATGCAGGATGCCAACGCCGGCTGGGCGTGGGCCTCCAGACCGGACAACAGCTTTTCCCTGCTGCATACGAGCGATGGCGGAGCGACCTGGAGCGATGTTACCCCGCAGAACATGCCCATCGTTTCATTCGGCAGCTTTTTCCTGGATGCCGCGTCCGCTTGGGTGCAACTCTTCGATTCCACGAATAATACCAACGGCCTGGCAAGCAGCACCGATGGTGGGAAAACCTGGAGCATCCTTAACAAATCCCTGCCTTTTGCCAATGCCGGGATCACATTCACCAGTCAAAGCGATGGCTGGGCTGAGACTGCCGATGTCGGCGCGGGCAATGCCTATGTCCGCCTCTATGGGACGAGCGACGGTGGTGTGACCTGGAACCTGATCCAGGTCACTGCCCCTACCCCCGAGCCATCCCTTCCGCCGGCCACGATCCATCTCTGCAACATCTGCGGCGACACCCTGTACTATGATCCAGTGCGTCTGATCATCACCTCCGGCGATCTGGCCACGAGCCCGAGTGGGGTTGTGCACCTGTCCATTTCAACGGACCTTGGAAAAACCTGGAAATCCCTGAAGCTGCCCCTGCCCTCCAGCCAGTATGCGAATGACCTGATCGCTCCGCATGCCCCAACCTTTTTCAGTCAGAGCGACGGCCTGCTGCCAGTCCAGATGACTTCCGCAAATGCTTCCACGAATGCCCTGGCCGTCTATGTTTCTCACGACGGCGGCGTTACCTGGACACCTGGTGCGGCAGTGTTGGAGGATGTCTCTGCATTCGACCTAGTCGATTTCGTCTCCCCGCAGGATGCATTTGCCCGCTGTGGGAGCAGCCTGTGCGCCACCCACGATGCTGCCCAGACCTGGCAGAAGCTGCCTCAACAACTGGACTTCAATTCCTCAGGGACAGGGACATATGTGTTCCATTACGATTTTGCCAGTGCTACCGCAGGCTGGGCGATCACAACGGATGGAGCGGTTTCCACACTTTGGAAAACGGCGGACGGTGGCCTGACCTGGACACAGCTCTCCCCAAGCCTCGTCCCCTGAATCAGAGGCACGGTGAACTTGCCTTTTATTTCGTTTCTTTCGCCTGCGCCCGGGCGACGAATTTGGCCTCGTCGATGACGAAACGCTCGTGGGTCGCCTCGCCGATTGCTTCGACTTCATCCCAGGCCTGGATGTGAAAGGTCAGCTTGCGCCCCTCCACGGCAGTGAGCTCGGCCCGCGCGCGCACTTTCATCCCGACCGGCGTGGCCGCCAGATGATGCACATCGATGTGCCCGCCGACGGTCGTCTGGCCGGGGGACAGGTGCCCGCTCAAAGCCCGGACGGAGGCGCTTTCCATCAGTCCGACCAGTGCGGGGGTTGAAAAAACCGGCACCAGCCCGCTGCCCCAGCGGGTGGCGGTATCCGCCTCACCTACAAGAATTTCGAGTTCGGCTGTCATTCCGGGTTCCAAATTTTCCATGCGTTTTTGTGTCCTTCATGTGACTTCGCAGATCAGACTTTTAATGATCCAGTTTTGGATCCTGTGACTCTGCCTGCCTATAGGAGGGCGTGCAACTCAGGCTCGTCCTGTTGAACCTCAGGCAATGGTGAGATCGCTGGCCGATCGGCCCCGCCCCACCGACCTTGATGGGCGGGAAGCAGTCAGAGTCAGGGCAGAGTTTGATAATCCGGCCCCATATAGAGCTGTACTTGACCGCTGTAATCACTTACCAGGTCCAGGCCATGCAAGCGGGGCTTGTTGCTGCAAATTGTGCACACGATGGCGCAAGGCTTAAAAGCAGGATCGACGTACCTCTCCAGCTCGGGGTAGGTGTAGATGCTCTCAAGCCGGATTCCGCTTTGGGGAGCGTCCAGCAGCCACCAGAAGGGATATTCCATGGTGTGGGAATCGAGCTGGAGTCCCACAGACTGGCAGGATGAGGCGCGGATGGCCTGGGTTGCCTGGGAGTAAGGACCCTGCAGGTCGATCCAGTTGGCGAAGAGCACGCGCACAGGCGGTTCATTCAATACGCTGCCCGAAGTGCAGCCTGCCAGGCAGGGGATAGTGAAGGGGTCGCTCGAGTTGCGCATGGCAATAAGTGGACGGGAGCGGTTGAACATCACCCAGGGCAGGGCTGCGACCAGCAGGAGCAGCGCCGCAGCTTTTGGAAGCCATTTCCAGCGGAAAGCCCCGACAGCCACTCCGAACAACGGCGCCCAGGCAGCGAAGAACGCGATCTGGAAGCGGGTGCCGGATAGCATATAGTTCACAACAACCGCCAGCGCCACGAACAGGGCGGAGGTGACCAGGACATAAGGCAGGTTGTCCTTTTTCAGCCTGCGGCGAAATAAGAACAAAAGAACCAGGGTTACCGGCACCAGGAGCATGTGCAGCGGATCACCAGCATAATCTTCCTGATTCCACGCCCATAAGAGATCAAAATTCGCCATCGCCGGGTCAATACGTTGGAAGGCCGCCTTCATTCCATTGATGATCTTCGTGTTGAGGTTGAGGGGATTTGACGGGGTGGCGAAATTTTCGACCACATTGCTTACCAGGCTGCCGAGGTAGGTTCCTACATTCGGCCTGACATCCGCATGCGTGCTGACAAACTCGGAAGAGCCCAGCGGCGTGCCAAAGGTAACTAAGTTCCTCGACCAGTAGCCCAGATTGAGGACCACGACGGTTCCCCCGATTATTGCCAGTGTGATCAGGGCCTTGCGCAGACCAGTTTTTCTGAACAGCAGGAAGGCGAGATAAACCAGCGGCGGTACGGCATACGGGTAGAAAGTTCCTTTGGTCAGCAGTCCCAGTCCCAAGGCGAGAGCCAGCGTGATCAACTCCTCCACGAACAGGTTCCGCTGTCTGGCGAGCATGATGAAATAGAGCAGGCAGATCAGCCAGGCTGCAGTCACCAGGTCGTTCTGGGTGCTGGTGGATTGGAGGATAGCCATTGGCAGGCTGGCCATAAAAACTGCGGCAGCCCATTGCCCGCCTCTCCCCGCACCGAGCAGTTTGGCCATGGCCGATGCCCCGAGAATGCCAATGACCAGGCTAAACCACTGAATCAGGTTTGCCAGCCGGTCGGTTCCCCACAACAGGCGTGCATTCAAGATTGAAAGCTCGGCAAAAATCGGGTTATACAACTGGTGCTCGTAACCGGTGGGGTAGTGAGCCAGGCTGCGGTCCTGTGCCCAGTGCATGACCCGGCTCATATGATAGAGCAGGGAGTTGTTGTTATTCGAGGGTGAGATGACCGCGATCAGAAAGAGCAGGGCGAGGACAATGGCGAGCATTGCCCCCGCGGTCAGCTCGAAACCATCCAGCTTCAGCTGGATGGACCGCAGGGAACTTACTCCTGCTGTTATCCATCCCTTTTTCCAGCCGAGCAGGCCGGCTGTAATCAGGGCGATGCCCCAAAAGATGGCTATACCGGGCGTCGCGAGCCAGCGGAAGAGGCTCAACCCTTCCGAAAAGACCACCATGTATCCACCGAGGACGGCAGTGGTTTCCAGAATAACTGCCCGCATTCCGGCAGGGTTCCCCTCACGGCGGCTTTGCAATCCGAGCAGGTCCAGGAAGACGAGGATAAACGTCAGGAGAGGTAAAATAAGCAGCATGGCAGTCCTTTGAATGCCTCACATTTGTGGAATTATATCATTCTGGGATTGACCCCTTCCTTTGCTAAATTTCGATGCACGGGTCCGATTTAATGGTTGAAAACATCCTTGACTATGGAGGTAAACATGATCGCCCTTGATCCTGAAAAGCAGGCCCAGGCTAAACACTACGCCCGCTTAAAGCGCCGGCTGTGGCTGGTGGATCTGCTGTTCAACGCTGTCTTCTTGCTCGCCTGGTTGTTCCTCGGCTGGGCAAAGGATTTGACGGCCTGGCTGAAAACATTCACCTTGAATGACTGGCTGCTGGTGCTGTGCTTTGCGGTTATATTTGGTGGCATTTATTTTCTGCTTGACCTGCCGCTGGATTATTATGGCAGTTATGTTCTGCCTCACCGTTTCGGCCAGTCCACGCAGGGGTTCAAGGGATGGGTCGTCGACCAGCTCAAAAACCTGCTGGTCAGTGTGCCGCTGATCCTCATCATCCTGGAGCTGATTTATCTGGCCCTGCGTGTCACCGGCGGGTGGTGGTGGCTGGTGACGGGCATCGGCATGTTGTTCTTCACCGTCCTGCTTGCGAACCTCGCGCCGGTCCTGATCATGCCGCTGTTCAATAAATTTGTCCCGCTGGATGAGGAACACGCCGAACTGGCTGCACGTCTGATGAAGCTGGCCGAAGATTCCAGGACGAAGGTGCGCGGTGTGTTCAAGTTCGATATGTCCAAACGGACGAAAGCGGCCAATGCGGCTTTGACCGGTATCGGTAACACGCGCCGCATCGTGCTGGGCGACACCCTGATCAACGAGTTCACGCCGGATGAAATTGAGACTGTCCTGGCGCATGAGCTGGGTCACCACGTCCACAAGGACATTCCCTTTTTAATCGCCACGAGCACGATTCTGACGCTGGGTGGACTGTACCTGGCATCGCTGGCGATCACCTGGTCTGCCGGATATTTCGGTTTTTCTGGCCCGGCAGACGTGGCTGGCCTGCCGGCCCTGGGCTTGATGCTGGGTGCGTTCGGTCTGATCACCCAGCCAATCAGTAATGCGCTATCACGCTGGCGGGAGGGCCTCGCGGATGAGTACTCTCTGACGACCACAGGCAAGAACGCAGCTTTTGTCTCCGCGTTTACCCGTCTTGCCAACCAGAATCTGTCCGAAACCGATCCGGAGCCCTGGGTGGTATTCATGTTCTATGACCACCCGCCGATTGGGAGACGGATCAAAATGGCTGAAGAGTGGAAGTCCACTTGAAACAGTGCCTGAGACGACCCGCGGGTCGTCTCATTTATTTTCCCCTGGCCGTTCTTCTAGGTAGCATCCACCCATTTAGCGGATGCGACTCACAGCCCGCCCAGGTATACTGAACAAAAGCAAACCAATCATGTATTGCATTGTTCAAGGAGTCGAAAATGGCACAGAATGTACTCGTGGAACTTTCGGATGCGCTTGCCTCTGCCGCCGAACTCTCCGGCAAGGCGACCGTGACAGTGGATGCCCGCCGCCGCTTCCCGGCCAGCGGGATCGTCTATGCCGCCGACAAGATCCTTACGGCAGATCATATTATCGAACGCGAGGAGGATATCTGGGTCGTGCTTCCCGACGGGAGTCGATTGAGCGCCAAGCTGGCCGGGCGCGACCCAGGCAGCGACCTGGCCTTGTTGAAGCTTGAAGGGTCTGCCGCACCCTCCGCCGAACCAGCCAAGAACCCGGCGCGGGTGGGTGAGATTGCACTCGTCGTCGGCCGGCCGACGGCTGAAGGGATCCAGGCAAGCCTGGGAGTGGTCAGCGCGATCAGCGGCCCGGTTCGCACCGGACACGGCGGTATGCTGGAGCGTTATATCCGCACGGATGCGATCTCCTATCCCGGTTTTTCAGGCGGCCCGCTGGTGAATGTTTCCGGCAAGGTGCTGGGTGTCAACACTTCCGGCCTGGCGCGCGGGGTGCCTCTGGCCATCCCTGCCGACTTGGCCTGGCGGGTGGCGGACGCGCTGGCCAAACATGGCCATGTCAAGTATGGTTACCTGGGCATCCGCAGCCAAAGGGTGGAAGTTTCGGCGGCCGCGCAAAAAGCCTTAAAACGGGAGCAGGCCTCCGGCTTGTTGATCATAGGCGTGGAGGCCGACAGCCCGGCAGACAGCGGCGGTCTCCTGGTCGGTGACATCCTGGTGGGGATGGAGGGCTCCCCGGTCGTCGACCCTGACGAGCTGTTCACCCACCTAGCCGGGGAGGCCGTCGGGAAGGCCGCTTCGATTGAAATCCTGCGCGGCGGTCAGCCTCAGGTGTTTAAGATTACCATCGGAGAGCGCTAGCAGGATGTGAAGATGCAGACCATCGAAATATTTTCGGGTGTGTTGAATGGAGCGTTGGACGATCTCGTCCGGAAAGTGGAATCAGGACTGGTGGTAGTGCATGGCCGGCACAACGGCGCCGAGGCGGGGATCATTTTGCGTCCGGACGGGCTGGTGCTGACCAATGCCCATGTCGTCGGGCGGCGCGCGCCGCGTGTACTCCTGCACGACGACCGCGAGTTTGAGGCGCGCCTGGTCGATCGCGATGAGGAGGTCGACCTGGCGTTGATTGAGATTGACGCCAGGAACCTTCCGGCCCTGCCCGTGGCTGAGGCTCTGCCCCAGGTCGGCGAACTGGTGTTTGCATTTGGGCACCCCTGGGGACAACGCGGCTTCGTCTCCAGTGGAATTGTCAGTGCCGTAGGCACGGTCCAAACCCGCACTCAGCGCGGCAGCCTTCCAGTCATCCGCACCGACGTTCCCCTGGCGCCCGGCAACTCAGGCGGCCCGCTGGTCAATGGAGCGGGTGAAGTGGTCGGGGTTAACGCCATGATCGTAGGAGGTGACCAAAGCATATCGATCCCTGCCTCTGTCGCCCGCGAGTTCGTCCGACAGGTCATATCCGGCCGGTCCATCCCATCTGAAGCAGAGGGAGTGCTTTGATCCGGGTCGCTGTGGTCACACCAAGTCCGGCACTGCGGGTCGGCTTGCAGGAGATTTTGGGAACCGACCCGGAGCTGTCCATCGTCGGGGAGGCCGGCAGTCTGGAGGAACTCGAGGCGCCTGCGTTGAGTGCGGAAGTGCTGGTGCTGGCGTCTCTTCACGATTTCGACTGGCATGACCTGAATCCGGAGGCGGCCTTTCTGCTGCTGACGGATCACGCAGTAGAGTTTCATCCGGCTGTCGAGTCCGGATTGCGGGCATGGGGAGTCCTTCCTCTTAACGCCACCGCGGAGGAAATCCTGGTTGCGGTGCGGGCTTTGGGCGAGGGGCTGTGGGTCGGGTCGCCAGTGCTTGTTCGGGAAATGCTCCAACGGCAGCCGCGGGTGCAACTATCGACAGGCGAGGCGTTGATCGAGCCGGTCACACAGCGTGAAATGGACGTGCTGCAAGCCATTGCCCGTGGGCTCTCGAATAAACAAATCGCACTCTCACTTGGGATCAGCGAGCATACTGTTAAATTCCACCTGTCCTCGCTGTACTCCAAACTGGGCGCCACGAACCGGACGGAAGCCGTGCGGATCGGCACACAGCATGGGTTAATCGTTCTCTAAAAAAAGGCGACCTGATCGGTCGCACGGCTCATTCATTCGTTTTTCTTTTTTGGGGGCCGCGTCCTGCCCTTTCCGCGGCTTCCCCATAATACCCCGCCGATGACAATGATGACCAAAACAATGCCCATTGCGATGATCCCGTCCGTGATGTGGGCTTGATCGGCTTGCAGCAACTCGGGCTGGAGGCTGCCCTGCGCAGCTACGTAAAGAGCGGGGTAAGCACTGGCTGCCACAATCGCCAGAACGATAACCAGCAGGAGGACCGGGGAGGGGTTGATTCGGTCGGGTTTCATGGTCTGCGACGCCTGCCGTAAGTATATCATGGGAGAAACTTGAAGACTCCCGCATGACGCAGGAGTCTTTTATGGCGGAGAGGGCGGGATTTGAACCCGCGAACCCTTGCAGGTTACACGCTTTCCAAGCGTGCGCGCTAAGCCAGGCTACGCGACCTCTCCAGGCTGCCTTTTCAAGGCGGGGGTATTATACCAAAAAGTGCGGCGCACCCTAAGGTGCGCCGCATATCTGAATTGGACTGGAGCAGGGTGAGAGGGTGGGTCAAACGTGGGTTGCAAATTCAAGACTTTTCTTTTCCACGGTTTTACCATTCACCGGAAGGATATGCTTCTTTTGCATCACCTGCATCAGCGGGATTGCCCGTGGTTCGACCATATCCCAACGTGAAGCTCCCAGGTACAGGATTTCCAGGATCAGGTCTTCATAGGTAATTCCATCGGCCTTGGCGATCAAACACAGGTCGCTGTAGCCGGGTGTCAGGCCGGGCAGTGGATTAATTTCAAGCAGGGTGGGCTGGCCTTCGCCGTCCAGGCGGATATCGACACGGGATACGTCCAGGGCGCCGAGGATGTTGTGGGCGCGCCATGCGTAGTGCTGTAACTTTTTGGCGAGATCCTGTTCGATGTTCGTGGGGCAGATGTAACCGGGTGCACCTTCCGAACCGACCGTCTGGGCCTTGGCCTCGATACCGTAGATCCCGGGCGTGATCGAGCGGCTACTGTCCAGCTCCAGGATGGGGAAGCGGTGGAATCCGTCGGGATCGTACCATTCCGGGTGGCGGGAATATAGCATCGCATCCGGGCGGCCCATCACCGCAACGGTGAACTCGCGCCCGCTGAGGAAAGTCTCGACCAGAGCTGGCTGTTTGTACATGCATATGATGTACTTGGTTCGCTCGCGCAGTTCCTGCTCATTATTTACAATCGCTTTGGCGTCCACGCCCATGCCGGTCCCTTCACGCGCCGGCTTGACGAACAACGGGAAACGCATGTCCGGACGCAGCGGTTCATCGCCGGTATAAAATTCCTGGAAGGGGGCTACCGGCAGGCGGCGGTCACGCCAGATGCGCTTGGTCAGCGTCTTATCCAGCGAAATCGCGTTGGTCTGGACACGGGAGCCGGTATAGGGAATTTTGAGCATTTCCAGCAGTGCTGGCGTCTGGGCTTCACGAGCATCGCCCCCTAGGCCTTCAGAGATATTGAAACAGATGTCGGGTTGGGCGGATTTCAGTGCATACGGCAGGTTGCTGTCGGCCGGGATGAACATGGTCCAGTGGCCGTCGGACTCAATAGCTGCCCGTATTGTGTTGATGGTTTCGATATAATCGTAGTCCGCGCCGGCGTCTGGTGGTACGTCCGGTGGGAGGGGTTTACCGTGCTCCTTGATGTTGGCGAGCACTGCCACCCGCCACGGACGCGCCGGGCGCGGGTGAGAACTGGGAGGCTTTTCGTTATCCTTTTCTTGCAACGTGGCGATCATTTTTCCTCGGTTAAAAAAATATTTTTCGTTTTGAAGTATATATCATTATACATAAAATGCAAGGGGTAAATCACACCAATTTTGTAAGGGAATGATTTTTTAAGGTTCTGGTAAAGTTCTCCGGCCTTCTTCTTTTCTTGGGTCTTGCATATAATTTACGCCTCCATTTATCGAACTAGACAATCCAATTCCTTTCAGGTATGATTAGTGCGCTTTGCACCCTCCAGATGTGAAATGAACGATCCAGGAGATGGATGCCTTTCATGGATTCAATTGAACAGCTTCTCAAGGATTTGACTGAAGCCCATGGCGTGCCCGGATATGAAACCCCGATCCGGGCAGTCGTGCGTAATTACCTCAAGCCGCTGGGCGAGCTCACCCAGGACAAGCTGGGCAGCGTCATCTGCAAACAAATTGGCAGCGAGGACAAACCGCGCGTGATGCTGGCCGGCCATATGGACGAGATCGGCTTCATGGTCAAGCAGATTACCCCGGAAGGCTTCCTCAAGTTCCTCCCGCTGGGCGGCTGGTTCGACCAGGTGCTGCTCGGAGAGCGCGTGCTGGTCAAGACCGCCAAGGGCGACGTGACCGGCGTGATCGGTGCCAAACCGCCGCACCTGCTGCCTGCGGATGAACGCAGCAAGGTGGTTCTGCGCAAGGACATGTATATCGACATCGGCGCGACGAGCCTGGCCGAAGTGCAGGAGGCTGGCGTCAGCGTCGGTGATCCGGTTGTGCCGCGCGCCGATTTTCAGGTGCTGGCAAATGGGAAGACCTACCTTTCCAAGGCGTTTGACGATCGCATTGGAGTGGCATTGCTGGTCTCGGCTCTGCAGATTTTGAAAGATCGCCCGCACCCCAATACGGTCTACGCGGCAGCTACTGTAATGGAGGAGGTTGGCCTGCGCGGGGCAACCACCAGCGTGGAAGCAATCCAGCCGGATGTGGCGATCATCCTCGAAGCGGACATCGCCGGGGACGTACCTGGGATCAAGCCGGAAGAATCTTCCATCAAGCTGGGCGCCGGTCCGAGCCTGGTGGTTTATGATGCCCGCATGATCCCGAATTTGAAACTCCGTGACCTGGTGATCGGGGTCGCCAGGGAAGTCGAAGTCAATCTGCAGCTATCCGCCATCGAAGGAGGGGCAACCGACGGCGGGACGATCCACCTCTTCAAGACCGGCGTGCCGACCGTAGTGATCTGCGTCCCGGCCCGTCACATCCACTCGCACAGCTCCATCGTCCACCGCAAGGATTTCGAGGATGCGGTGAAACTCCTGGTCGAATTGCTCATCCACCTGGACAAGAAACAGGTGGAGGCACTCACGGCATAGAGTCATTACCCCTGCGGGGACGTTGTGCGCCTCCCCGAAGGGGGCGAAGCAATCGTGAAGCCTCAAGGGGCTCCTTCCCCCTTCGGATACGATTCACAGCCGACTTCAAAGGATTCCCCAGGACTGAAATCGCCCAGGGGAGGGCACGACGGTATAAAGCATATTGGAGATTGAATGGAATGGAAGATCTTGCCAAGCAAATCGCCCATGACCTTCAAAAACAAATTTCTGCGTACCAGCCGGCGATCAGCATCAGCGACGTCGGTACGGTGCTGGAAGCCGGGGATGGCATCGCCCGTGTCAGCGGTTTGGCGGACATCCGCTCGCAGGAACTGGTCCAGTTCCAGGGCGGCGTCATGGGCATTGCCTTCAACCTGGAAAAGGATTCCGTGGGCATCATCATCCTGGGTGATTATTCGGGAATCTCTGAAGGCATGACCGTGCGCGCCACTGGGCGGATCGCCTCCATCCCGGTCGGCAACGGCCCGATCGGGCGGGTGGTCAACGCCCTGGGAGAGCCGATTGACGGGAAGGGTGGAATTTCGTCTAGCGGTTACCGGCCCATCGAGCGCATCGCCCCAGGTGTGGTTGAGCGTCAGGACGTGGATACACCGGTGCAGACCGGCATCAAGGCAATCAGATTCGATGATCCCCATCGGCCGCGGCCAGCGCGAGCTGATCATCGGCGACCGCCAGACCGGTAAAACCGCAATTGCCATCGATACGATCATCAACCAGAAAGGCAAGAATCTGGTTTGCATCTATGTCGCCATCGGCCAGAAGAAGGCCGCGGTGGCGCGTACCGTGGCCCTGTTGGAACGCTATGGGGCCATGGAACACACCATCGTGGTGTTCGCGCCCTGCGGATGATTCTGCCGCCCTGCAGTACATCGCCCCTTACAGCGGCTGCGCCATCGGTGAGGAGTTTATGGAGGCCGGCCGCGATGCGCTGGTCATCTACGACGATCTTTCCAAACACGCCTGGGCTTACCGCCAGGTTTCCCTGCTCCTGCGCCGCCCGCCAGGACGCGAAGCCTACCCGGGAGACATCTTCTACCTCCATTCCCGGCTGCTCGAGCGTTCCGCCCGCCTGGCGAACAAATATGTCCTGACCAAGAAGGGCTTCAAAGAGGATTTTGCTTTGGAGAGAGACGCCGTGGACGGGCGGGTCTTTACCGGGCCGCGCTCGGCTTACAACTGCGAGGAGGCCCGCAAGGCCATGAAGGAGCCTGACAACTACAAGGTGGTCCGGCTGGCAGGATCCGGCGGCTCTCTGACCGCACTGCCGATCATCGAAACGCTTCTGGGCGATGTCTCTGCGTACATCCCGACCAATGTCATTTCCATTACCGACGGGCAGATCTACCTGGTGAGCAACCTGTTCAATGCCGGCATCCGCCCGGCGGTTGACGTGGGCATATCGGTCTCGCGGGTGGGCGGATCGGCGCAGGTGCGCGCCATGCGCCAGGTGGCCGGAAAACTCCGCCTGGACATGGCGGCTTATCGCGAGCTGGCCGCTTTCGCCCTGATGAGCTCCGATCTGGATAAGTCCACTCAGACGCAGCTGACCCGCGGCCAACGCATGCAGGAAATCCTTAAACAGCCGCAGTATGAACCGATGTCCCTGGAAAACCAGGTCATGGTCATCTTCGCCGGAACCAACGGCTATGCCGACAAAGTTCCATTGGAAAGAATGAAGCGCTGGGAGACGGAGCTGATGAGGACCATGGCGATTTCCTACCCTGAAATCGGCGCGGATATTGCCTCCAAAGCACGCATCAGCGACGAGACGGAGAAGAAGCTGCGCGAAGCACTTTCGGTTTTCCAGACATCCTGGCAGTAAGGGACTTGAGGTGATATGGCTTCAGCACGCGAGATGCGGCTCCGCATCCAGAGTGTCAAAAATATCTCCCAGGTGACGCGGGCCCTGGAGGCGGTTAGCGCCAGCAAGGTGCGCAAGGCGGTCACGGCGCTTTCTGCGACGCGCGCCTATGCGACAAAGGCCTGGCAGGTGCTGACCCATATCGCCGGCCAGCCGGGGCGCGAGACCCTGCACCCGCTGCTTACCTTCCGCCCCAAAGTGCGCAACGTGCTGGTTATGGTCATCAGCGGTGATCGGGGCCTGGCGGGTGCCTATAACAGTAATGTGGTCCGTTTTTCCCTGAACACCTTCGACGGCTCGAAGGCTCAGGTATTTTATATCGCCATTGGCCGCAAGGGACGCGACCTGCTCCTGCGCAAGCGCAAACAGGTCATTGCGGATTTTAGCAACCTTCCAGCCGCGCCTTCCTTTTCAGATGTATCCGCGATCGGCCGGATGGCGGTGGATATGTTCCTCAAAGGCGAAGTGGACGAGGTGCATCTGGTGTATACCAGCTTTATCAATATGATTAAACAGGAACCGCAGGTCAAGAAGCTGCTGCCGGTAGAGGTTGCCGATGCGGCCGGGCGGGTTCAGAATTATGCCCAGCAGCACCTGTCGGCTGCCTATATCTACGAGCCTGCCGAGAGGGAAATCCTGGACGAGATCATCCCGCGTTTCACCGCCCTGCAGGTCTATCAGGCGATCCTGGAATCCCTGGCTTCTGAACATGCCGCCCGTATGGTGGCCATGAGCAACGCGACCGACAATGCCATTGAGCTGGTCGGCCAGCTGCAGCTGGAGTACAACAATCTGCGCCAGCAGACCATCACCAGCAACCTGCTGGACATCGCCGGCGGTGCAGAGGCGCTCGCCAAAAGCATGGCCTCTTCCGGTTCGACCGGGGGCATGCATGGCTAAATCAACAGGGCGCGTGGTCCAGATCCAGGGGAGTGTAGTGGATGTGGAGTTCCCCGAGGGCGCTCTCCCGAGCATCTACGAGGCGCTGGAGATCGCACGCGCAGACGGTGCTCCGTTGATCCTCGAAGTCGAAAAGCAGCTGGTGGACAACCAGGTGCGCTGTGTTGCCATGGACACCACCGACGGTCTGCGGCGCGGCCTGCTGGCCGAGGCAACCGGTGCTCCGATCTCAGTGCCGGTCGGGGCTTCAACGCTGGGACGCATTTTCGACGTGCTCGGTCGACCGGTGGACCAGAAAGGTCCGGTCGAGGCCGACCTGCGTTACCCGATTCACCGCCCGGCTCCGCCTTATGCCGACCAGTCCACACGCGTGGAGGTTTTCGAAACCGGCATCAAGGTGATCGACCTGATCGCCCCTTTTACCAAGGGCGGTAAGACCGGCATCTTCGGCGGCGCCGGGGTCGGCAAGACCGTCATTATCCAGGAGCTCATCCGGTCCGTGGCCACAGTCCATAAAGGCAACTCGGTCTTTGCCGGGGTGGGCGAACGCAGCCGGGAAGGCACTCAGCTCTACCGCGAAATGCTCGAATTGGGCGTCATGAAGGATACCGTCATGGTCTTCGGCCAGATGAACGAGCCGCCTGGCGTACGCCTGCGCGTGGCGCTAACCGCGCTTTCCATGGCGGAATACTTCCGTGACCAGGGCCGCGACGTGCTGCTGTTCATCGACAACATCTTCCGTTTCACCATGTCAGGCTCGGAAGTATCCGCCCTGCTCGGGCGCATGCCTTCGGCGGTGGGATACCAGCCCACGCTGGCCACAGAGATGGGCGAACTGCAGGAACGAATCACCTCCACCCGCCATGGTTCAATCACCTCAATGCAGGCCGTCTACGTCCCGGCGGATGATTACTCCGACCCGGCGCCGGTGGCCACCTTTACCCACCTGGATGCCACCATTGCCCTGGAGCGCTCCATCGTCGAAAAGGGCATCTACCCGGCCGTCGACCCGCTGGCATCCACCAGCCGCATCCTTGACGTGAACATCGTCGGCCCGGATCACTATCAAACCGCACGGGAATGCCAGCGCGTGCTCCAGCGCTACAAGGATTTGCAGGACATCATTGCCATCCTGGGGATTGACGAATTGTCCGAAGACGATAAACTGGTAGTGGCGCGGGCGCGCAAAATCGAGCGCTTTTTCTCGCAGCCGTTTTTCGTCGCTGAGGTCTTCACCGGACTACCCGGGAAGTACGTGCCCATCGTCGAAACGGTGCGCGGCTTTCGCGAAATCCTGGACGGCAAATGTGACGCCCTCCCCGAACAGGCTTTCATGATGGTCGGCACGATCGACGACGCCCGCGAAAAAGCGGAACGGCTCACCAAATCGGTGTGAGAACACCGGCATTGAAATAAGGTCCCATTCCGGTTTTATCCAGCGGGCAATAGGCAAATTGTAAGGGACAAGGAATGTCAATTCGTTGCGAAATCGTATCTCAGGACCGCATGGTCTACGAAGGTGAAGCAGACAGGGTACTCCTTCCCGGCGCTGACGGGGAGATGGGTATTCTGCCGCACCATGCACCGCTGTTGACCACCCTGAAATTTGGCATAATCAAGGTGCACCTGCATGAAAACGAGTTGTTCTTTACTGTAGCGGGTGGCGTCGCTGAAGTTCAACCCGACCGGGTCACTGTCCTGGCAGATGCGGCAGAGAATGTCGAGGAGATTGATATCGCCCGGGCGGAGGCAGCCCGGCAGCGTGCAGAAGAAATGCTGGGAAAAATTCCCCCTGCAGACGAGGATACTTATCTTAGAATTGAAGCTTCATTACGTAAATCCAACCTGCGACTGGACGCGGTCAAACGTTATCGTAGCAGGACCGCCAAGCTGTCTAGAAGTTCTAACGAATCGAGGTAACTTATGCCCCCCGCGTTCTCCCTTTCCAAAGACCTGGGGATCGACCTGGGCACGATTCAGACCCGCATTGCGGATGCAAATGGCATCCTCGTGGATGAACCGACCATCGTCGCCATAATCATTGAAGAGCAGAAGATCGTTGCCCTGGGCAAGGAAGCCAGGGAGATGTCCGGCCGTGTGGCAGAGGAAACGATTGAAGTGACCAGCCCGCTGCAGAACGGCGTTGTCGCCGACTATGAGATTACCGAGCGTTTGCTTTTTCACCTGCTCCGGCAGGTGAGCGGACCGCTGCGGATATTCCGCCCGCGGGTTATGATCACGGTTCCTTACGGCGTGACTAGTGTTGAATCGCGCGCCGTCCATGAGGCTGTGCTCCAGGCCGGCTGCCGGGATGCCTCCCTCATCCAGCAGCCTCTGGCGGCGGTCATCGGTGTGGACTTGCCGATTGGTTCACCTTCGGGGAACATGATCATCTGCTTGGGCGGAGGCGCCACGCAGGCTGCAGTCATTTCGATGTACGGGATCGTGGCCGCGGGGACGCTCCGCGCCGGCGGATTGCAGCTGGATGAGGCCATTGCAACCTATGTGCGCAGGAAATACGGGATTGTCATCGGCTCTGCAACGGCGGAGCAGTTGAAGATCAAGATCGGCGCCGCCATCCCTCAGGATAAAGAGGACAGCCTGGAGGTCCAGGGACAGGACCAGGTCAGCGGCCTGCCGCGGCCAGTCACGCTGACTACCGGGGAGGTGGTCGAAGCGCTACAGGATCCCCTCAAGCAGATTATTGAGACCTGCCGGCGTGTGCTCGAAAAAACCCCACCCGAATTGGTCTCCGATATCATCGACCGCGGCATGGCGCTGTGCGGCGGCGGAGCACTCCTGCGCGGCATGGACAAACTTCTGACCAAGTCACTGGGCATTCCGGCGTACCTGGTCGATAATCCCACAACGTGCGTGGTGGAAGGCGCGGTCAAGGGACTGGGGATGTACGCAATCCTGAAGCGCAACCTCCCACCAGTGTAAAGGCTTCACCTGCCATGTCTTAATTTCCGACGATGCGGTTCTCGAAGATGGCGTTGATAAATAAGCAGCTTCTTCCAGAAGCATTTCGATCGGTTCTCGGCCTGGGGCCATTCAAGCGTTATTTTGCGGTCAAGAAATTCAGCCGCGGGGGTAACGTGATCCTGGCGCTTTTTCTCCTGGCCTGTGCGGCCGCAGTTGCCGCTTACGGCGTATATGATGCCTACTGGTGGACCCAGCGCAACGGTCTGGTGATGTTCATGGACAAGCTGACTGGCCCGGCGATCATTGCCTTGCTGCTGTTCCTGATCGCCTTTCTACCAACTGTATCCGCCTACCACCATTGGAAAATGGGTGCAGTGGTTTACGAAAAAGGTTTTGCCTATCGAGACCGCAAGGGCATCCGCACCTGGCGCTGGGAGGATTTAATTTCCTTAACCGCCGCAGTTACCCGCCACTACACCAACGGGGTCTACACTGGGACGACACACCGCTATACCCTGATCGACCGCAAAAATGGACGGCTGGTGCTGGGGGATGTAATTAACCAGATCGAGGAATTGTCGAGAGCCATCGAGGAAGGCATCTTCCCAATCCTGTACGATCGCGCCATTGGGTGCTATAACGCCGGGGAGAGCCTGACCTTCGGACCAGTGGTCCTGAACAAGATAGGAATCCAGATCGGCAGTAAGATGTACCCGTGGAATGATGTCAAACAAGTTTCGATCCAGCGAGGCATCCTGCGGGTTTCGAAGAGAGACGGGGGCTTATTCAGCGGGGCGAGAGCAGCCGCATCGACTATTCCCAACCTGCGGGTCTTGCTTAGTATTGTCGACCAAATTGTGGGGATTAAAGCGGCTTAGAGCTGGCAAGCAGGCCTCTTGGGCCAGTCTCGAAATGGGTATTGGGAAAGTTGAGCAGGCTGAAACCTGCAGCGCTCTCCTCAAGCAGCCTTTTGCAGTTTTTCTTTAAAACCCTGGAAATATTTTAGGCGACCATTCAAGCGGTCGCCACGGTTTTTTATTCCAGGTAATAGGTCATGCGCTGCAGGCCGACGGAGGGGTCCAGGTATTGGACCCATACTCCCTTGGGCACATTCAGGCTGATCGGCGCGTAATTCAGAATGGCTTTTATCCCTGCTCCAACGAGTTGATTGGTTACCTGCTGGGCATAGGCTGCCGGGACGCACAGCATGGCGACCTTAAGGCCGGCCCTGCGGATCACGGAGGTGATGTCTTTGGTATCCTGAACGATGAACTTGTCAACCTGCTTGCCGATCTTGTCAGGGTCGTTGTCGAAAACCATGGTGATGCGGAAGCCCTGGTCGGTGAAGCCCTGATAACGGGCGATGGCATGGCCGATGTCGCCCATCCCGATCACCGCCACATCCCAGACCCGGTCCACTTTCAGGATTTCACGCAGTTTACCCATCAGGAAGGCAATGTTGTAACCCGTTCCTTGCTTGCCGAATTCACCAAAATGGGATAAATCCTTGCGGATCTGGGCGGCGGAGATACCCACTTGTTCGCCTAGCTCCTGGGATGAAGTGGTGTGCGCACCCTGAGTCTCCATGTAGTGGAGCGCGCGCAGATAGATTGGCAGCCGGCCGATGATAATGTCTGGGGTTTCTTTATTGTTCATATCTTACCCTCGTAAAGTCAGTTTCTATACAAAATGTACCATAAAAGACGTATTTGTGCAAATAGTCATTTGATACTGATCCAGACATTGAAATCCCCATCCGCGGACAAAGTGACTACCGAAAGGGGAAAGGGGAGATAATGCCCTGGTGGATAATCCTGTTCAGGGTTTTCGGGCTGGGTGAGCAAGGGGAGCGAATCTGTGAACCCTACCGCAGACAGGGAGGCGTCGCTTCGTACTTCGACCCGGGATCCGTTTTCCAGGCCCCAGGTCCAGGAGCCGGGAGCGGCCGTGCCCGAGTAGCTGCTCGGACCGGAAAAAAAAGCCCACGGGTCGACGGCCAGGGGCACGCTCGTCGTGATGGGACCTGTGAGATGGTAGCTCACCTCAAGGCCATTTCCAGTCAATCGAAACGTTTTAATCTGGTTCCCGTCTGGGCTGGTGAAAGTCAGGCTGTCCTTGCTCGCCGAAACCTGATAGGAGGTCCAGGTCTCCATACTGTCAGTGAATGCACCAGGGATGACACTCGGGTCGGCGCCTTCGCCGAGTTCCGGGTGCCATTCGGACGGGTCGCTCAACCCAACGACGAACTGGCTGGACGGCGCGACCAGCTGGTGAAGGCCGTTCTGGTCGATGGAGAAAAGCTGGGTCAGGCGAGCGCCTTCCGGCTCGAAGACGGCATAGACCCGGTCGTTGGCCAGGATGCATTCGGATTGTTGGGTATAGTTCGGATATGCAAAGCATCCGGCTTGTGTGAACGGATGTCTTGACCAAACGCTTGCATCCTCCAGCGCATGGACCTGCCAGAGATACTGGGAGCGAAGAGCCCGCAGGGGGGCATCTGCACCGGGTGCGGTCAGGGTCAGGTAAGCCTGCCAGGCGGAGAACTCGACTGGGTTTTGGGGATTGACAGGCAGGGACGATCGGAGAAGGTTTTGTACTTGTGTGGAATCCAAACCGGAAGGCGTTCCACCGGATGTGTAGACGGGGAGCGCGGCAGTCGGGGATATCTGGGAAAGAAGAGGCGCGGCCTCTGCGGTGGGGAAGGTGAACAGATCATCTCCGTTCAATGGCTGGATCCACGGGTGGGAGGCAATCCAGGAAAAAGTAGCTGCAGCGGCATCCGCATTGCCCCAGGTGGAGGAGGGCAGGTCTCCGCCCAGCACGACCAGCCTGGAGGGGTCGCCGGATAGCGCAGTATCGATTAAGACGCGGCGAAGGTCGAGCGTGGGACCGTCCGCAGTAGCCTGGACGCTGCCGGGTGCCGGGAGGGGGATGAGGCGTGTTCCTCCGGCGCGGCTGATATGCGTTGCATCGGTCAAGGGGATGAATTGTGCCAGGAAACCGGGCTGGAGGCTGGAGGAAGCCGCGTAGACGAACTGACTTTCTGGAAGATCGAACCCACTTGCGGCGCGCCGGCTGAAATTGATCGAGATATCCGGCGGGTCGGCGAAGGCAGCATCGGGCAGGATCAGCAGGCCGCGCTCGGCCATGCGGCGGACCTGAGGGATGCCGCCGAGGATATTCAAGGCAGCCAGGCTGGCAGGAGTTTTTAAGTCAAGCAGAGCCAGGGGTACGCGCTCCTGCTCGGCCGCGTCGAGCACCAGCTCCAGGCCATGCCGCCCGCCATTGGGACCAGTATGGGCGCCGTTCCAGCGGCGCAGGGCCTGGGCGGGCGTGTAGGCGGGAAGGCTGTCCCAAAGAGCCAGCAACACGGCGGCACGTGCCTGCGGCGGTGGAGCATCGCTTGAGACAGAGGGAGTCTGGTTGACAGGATGCGGGTCGCAGGGACCGGCCTGTGGGTTGCAGTGTGGGGTGATGAAAATCTGCAGCTTGAATGGCTCCGGGAGGTAGGTGCTGTTCAGACTGATGGTGACAGTATCCAGCCCCGGGTCGCGCACCACCCGTGGGAGGAGTGTCTTTAAGGGAGTCTGCTCGCCGGCGGAGAAAGCCTGCGGCTGCCCCACAGCTGGGATGACCAGCAGCGTATCCCATTGCAAAGCGGTCGGAGTGAGGTCCGCCGGTGCTGCAGCCGCGAAGGGCGTGGGAGACAAAAACACTGAATCCGGTCCGCCCGGTTTCGTATTCAGGGCGATGTAGATATCGTTGGTGGGAGTCGTGTCCAGATCGAGAAAGTCCATGCGGATTTGCACATCGAAGCCGGCATCGCGGGTGTAGACCGCCAGCAGATCCTCCGCAGGATCAAGGCCGTCCCTGGGTGGAACGAGCAAGCGCAGGTCGGCGTACGCCCAGGACCGGTCTGCTGAGGGAGGCACGGCGCAGGAGGCAGGCGCAACCAGCAGGAATATAAATGCGGTCCAGGCAACGAAATGTTTCATGGACAGGCGCGAAAAATATTGTACCATTCGCTTTTTTCGCCTCTCGAAAATCCGATGAGGAGGGGAGGATTTAGTTCAAAGAAAAAAGGGCCTGCCTATTGTCCGTTGCGGACTTTCAGTGTATAGGCGACCAGGGACTGCTCGCTGCCGTTGGGGACAGCACTCAGATGGAACTCATAGTTCACTTCAGCGGCAAGGGTAATGACCTTGTTTGCATCCCCACACTGGAGGGTACCCCAACTGGAGAGCGGGACCCCATCCTGGATCAATTCCACTGCAATGCTCCCGTTACCGGAACAGTTCAGGCTGACGGTCAGGGATGCGGAAATTCCGGAGGCGGCATACGGTGTGAAACCGATCCAGTCTTCGCTGTCGCCCTGGGGTGCGGATACCTGGCCTGAGTAGGAAAACTGGCGTATTCCCGAGGGGGAGAAAGTCACCTGGTAGGCCGGCTGCCCGGCGGAGTCGTGATCATCCAGGGCCAGCCCGGGGGTTGGGGTAAGTGTGACAAACGGGCCGACGGTGATGGCCAGTGTGCTCACGACGCGGTTGCCGTATGCATCCAGGACCGGCAATCCGCTCGTATCTGCCGCCTGGATAAATCCTGCATTGACCCAGCCGTGCCCACCGGGGGCGGAAGCATACTCAATCTGCAGCCAGGAAGCAGTAGTATCCTTTCCGGTCAGTACGACGACGGATTGCGCCGGGAGCACGCCCAGGCTTCCGAAGCTCGTGCCTGGACCGGAGCGGACGTTGAGCTTCTGCATCACGAGCCCTACAGGGCCGCTGGCCGTAGGGGTGTAATTCGGCGTTACCGTGGGGATATCCGCGGGAGGGGTGGTTTTGATGTAGGCTGAAGATACCCAGCCCTGACCGCCCGGCCCGCCCGGGTAAAGGATGATAAACCATTTGCCATCCGCCTCCTGGCTGAGGATCTGAACCTGCTTACCCGGGTAGATCAGGCCGAGCGAAGAGTAGCTCGTTCCCGGTCCGCTGCGCACATAGACCAGGACTTGTGTGGTCCCGAGGACAGGCGTCGCTGTGGCAGACGGCGTCGCGGATGGCAGGGGAGATGGAGTCGTTCCGCCGGGAAGCGGCGTTTCGCTGGGGGCCGGGCTGGAGGCTACGGTCGGCGTGACTTCCTTGGCCGGTACAGCGCAGGCTGCAAGGAGCAAAGCCAGCAGGCACAGCGAATGGGAAAGTCGCACCATTCAGGGCGTCAGTAAGTGAAGATCATGGAATGCAGGATTTGATCAAAAGTCGGGCGGTACTGCTTCCAGTCATTTTCTGGGCTGATGCCGATGGCCATCACCAAATTTTTCTTCCAAACGAACACGGTGACGTAGGTGACGACCTGGACGCCTCCCCCTGTATCGACAATCAGGACAGTCGATGCTGTTGGATACTGCCCCATTTTAGAGGAGCTGACTTTTTCCAGGGTGATTACGCCGGTCCCAAAATTCTGGCTGACAACCGCGTTCAAGATGCTTGCAGGCGATCCGGGATCTACACCCGTCGGGAGGCCTGTACTGGCGATCGGAATTTTACCAAGTTCCAGGATGGCCCCATTGAGATTGGTGTTTGCGTTCAGGGCATCCGCGGAGGAAGCGAAGGCCACGCCGCTGGTACCCTCTTCATATATCCAACCTTGAGGGTATTTCAAACTGATCCCCATGGATGAATTCGAATAGGACACCCCGGTGGAGAGCAAGCGAGATATCGAATCTCGCTCAAACCACGCAATGGCACCCAAGCCGCCGCAGACCAGGAGCAGGACCAGAACACCGAGACCGATATAAACCAATCGACGGTTGCCTGCTGGCTGGGGCGGCGGAGGCGGCGGAGGCGTTTCGAGCGGTGGGAAATCTGTCATTTGCATGGTTTTTCTCCTTCTGGGGGTGGGATAAGCTAAGAATATTCTAGCATATAATCGTCAGATTCCGTCATCGATCAAAACCGGAACCATTGGGTGGCGGCCTCAGCCCGGGCGGCGTCATCGTCGTGAGTGCCGTTTTTCCTGGCGGAGACCACTGTCCTGGGCCAGGATCCCCGCCACCAGCAGGATTGCGTACACTACCACCCCGGTCAAGCCGTGGAAGCGGAAAGCTTCCGTGACCATGGACGCGCCAGCCAGGGAGGAGAGAATGATCAGCATCCAGTCAAGGAGGGCGAAGATGAGCAGCGCACCGAGAATCCCGCCGGCCAGGTAAAAGACCCACTCCGGCAGGCCTGGATGGACCCCCACGAGGTTCATCAGACTGGTCAGGATGTATCCGCCGCCGACAAACCCGACCACACCGATCGCCAGCCGTTCAAGGAAAACCGCCAGCAGGGCCCCGACCAGACCAGCGCCAAGCGCAATCAGGAAGGTCACCCAGGCCGGGGACTCTTTGAACAGGGATGCTGCCAGGGCCAGGCCGGTCGCGAAACCAACCCCGGCGACGAAGAGCCAGAACAGCTTGCGTCCAAATGCGAGCAGACCTGCACCGAGCAGCGCTTCAATTATAAACAAATTGGCCTCCTTGCCAGCAAACGATCTCCCTGACCAAGAATTCCATCCCTAAAAACACCAGCCCCTCGATTTGGAGGGGCGGGAGACTATCCCCAACCAGCGCCCCTGGGCAGGCTCGAACTGCCGCTTTCGGCTCCGGGGGCCGACGCTCTATCCACTGAGCTACAGGGGCGGGCGCAGAAATTTTACCACATCCGCCGTAAGGCTACCGCCTTCAGGCGTGGAGACGAAAGGCGGCGGCGCGCAGCGCCGAAAGGGCTCGCCGGTCGTGGTCCAGGGTGTATAACACAGAACATAAGTTCTACTTTGGGTGTTGAGCAGGAAAGAGCCTCCTGCCGGGTGATGCGCATCCACTTTCACCGGACGGTTGCGATCATGCAGTCCTCCGACCGGGAGCGAGGCTCGATGGCCAGGCTGTGGAACGATATGGTCCGCACCCATAAACGCATCCGCCGGTCCCGCTGGAAGTGGCTCGCCAGAGACTACGGCGGGAGGGCAGCCCCGGGAAACCTGAGCCGGAAGGCTGCTGCTCAACCGTTGGTAGCGCGAGGAAAAATCCTGGAACAGGGAACCACCGATCAAGCACCTCCAGGAACCCCCCAGCTTTTGCGATGGGGAAGTTTCAGCATAATTCAAATACCAGGGCTCTCAAAAAGTCTGATCTTGGACCATTAGGCGCTTGCTTCGGGTGCCAGGCTGGCCAGTTCCGCACGAAGCTGCTGGAGAATGGCGAGGTTTCCCGACTCATCCCCCAGGGTAGCCAGCTGGTAGCGTTTGTGTGCGTACTCGCCGCACACCTGGTAGAAACGGGCCGTTTTGAGATAACGCCCGGTAAAGACGGCATTCAGGCGGGCGAACATTTGGAGCCAGGCGGACGATGCGGTGTGGTAATGGACCGGAGAGATGGTCCCCGCCTGGACTTCCTCTGCGAGGTATTTTTTAAGGTTGTGTTGTTCGCGAGAAGTCGCCCAGATAAGAATGGCAAACATGATCAGCCAGCCTCCCCAGTCGAACACAGTGCCGAGGACCAGTCCGACAGAACCAGTCAGGATGTCGGCCAGCGTATTGTGGAAGGCATGGGTGAACATGGCCAGACCTAGTCCCAGGAGCGGTGCGAAGATCTTTACTAATTGAATGCGATACAGGCGAGCCAACGCCAGCCCAATGCCGATGAAGCTTGTGTAGAAAGGATGCTGCCACCCGACCAAGATGACCCGGATGAAGGACAGTGAGAACAGGCCACTCCAGCCGGTCTGCAGGTAGCCGTAGTTGTAAATATAATAAGTATTTTCAGTGGCAGCAAAACCCAAGGCAGCGACGCCAGCATAGATGATCCCGTCCAGGATCGAATCAAATTCCCGGTGGAAGATCAGGAAAATGCCCAGGACAGCCAGCCCTTTGAGCGTCTCCTCTACCAGGGGAGCGATGAAGGAAGAGGTTGCCAGGTTGGTGGCGGTATCCGATCCGGTGAAGACCTGGATGCCCACTCCGAGAATCGTGTTGATGATAAAGGCGCTACCCGCTGCGACCACTGCCCCCCATAGAAAAACTCCCCCTAAGAGGAGGAGAGGCTCCTTTTCATAGCGGTCCAGCCAGTACAGGACGGCGCTAAAAACCAATGCGGCACCGAAACTGATCATGAAAGAAGCAATGAGGCCCATAAGATTCCCTGATGGACGAATTGCTCTATTCTAAACCGGTTTTGAGAATCAAGCGAGTGCGTTCGATGCGGGCCGCTTCAATGGGGATGCCCAGAACGTCGAGGACCTCCTCGGGGCGGCCGGTGGCGCCCTCGCGGGCTGCCAGACGCATAAAAATCAGGATGGTAGGAGACTGCTCCGGCATTTGCAATGGCTCCCCGTCGTTCCGAGCAATTTTCAGTGTCTCGATCAAGGGCCGCAAGTCGTAGGTTTTGCCGCGCCGCTTGCGCGGCAAGGAGGCTGCCTCAAGGGTGGAAGAAATGTTTTTGGCCAGGTGGGCTTCGTCCACCGGGTCGAGCAGGGTTGCCTCGTATTCGGCGGAAGTTACCTGGGTCTGCAGCGGAGGAATGGAGGGGTCGACTTGATCGACAGAGGCAATGCCGAGCCCGGGAGGCGCGGCAGCCTGTAGAAGCTCCCGGTAGGGAATAATCTCCCGCGAAATCTCCGCAGGAGATTCCGCGGCTGTCCCCGGCGCAGCCTGCTCCAGCCAGATATCCACCAGTTCGGCCCGTGAAGCAAAACCGAGAGGCAGGGCGCAGGCCAGCTGGATTTTTGGCCCGGGATGGAAGCCCTGGCTGTAGACCAGGCTCAGCCCGGCGCGCCGTACGGTCCGCTCCCAGATTTTATGAAGGTCGAGGTGCCCTATGTAGCGTAGCGAGCCGGTTTTGGAAAAAGTGATGCGCAGGCGCACGGTTACCCCTGGGAGATCATTTCCAGTTCGATCGGTTTTGTGGCTGGGCTTTTTACTTCAGGACACTTCCAGTAAGAACCGCGGTTCTCGCGGCGCACATTGGCGAATGTCGGCAGGATGCCGCAGGCAAAGCACTGCAATCGGCAGTCCACCCGGATCAGACCTTCCAATGACTGGCGGAAATCGTCGAACAGGAATTTCTTGCGCACAGCATCGGATATATGATCCCAGGGGAAGATCTCGTCCGTACGACGCGGGCGGTGGGTGTAGAAGGCAGGGTCGAGGTCATGTTCAGCGAAGGCAGCCATCCAGGCCTCGTAGCGGCGGTGTTCCTGCCAGGCGTCGAACCTGGCGCCTTTCTTCCAGGCCGTATAGATGACCTCAGCCAGACGGCGATCGCCGCGCGACAGCCAGGCTTCGAGCTGGGTATCCTCCGGAGGCGTCCAGGAAAGCTTGAAGGCTCCTCCGCGCAGTTCCCGCATCAGCAGATCCTGCTTGGCCTTGATCTGCTCCGGAGTGTCCACTGCCACCCACTGGAAGGGGGTGTGCGGCTTGGGGATAAAGGTGCTGACCCCCGCATGCACCTTGGCCCGACCGCCCATGATCTTGCGTCCCTCGGCCTGGACGCGTTTGCATAGGTCGGCGATGGCCTGCACGTCCTCCAAAGTCTCAGCGGGGTGGCCGATCATGAAGTAGAGCTTGATGGTCGGCCAGCCATGAGCGTAGATTTCCCGCGCTGTGGCCAGGATCTGCTCGTCGGGGATGAACTTGTTGATGATACGGCGCATGCGCTCGGTGGCGGCCTCCGGGGCGAGGGTGAACCCTCCGGCGCGGCGGCCGCGCAGCTTATCCATCAATTCCACAGAAACAGTTTCGATGCGCAGCGAGGGCAAGGAAATGGTTAGGTGCCGCCCGTTGAATCTCTCGCTGATGGCGCCAACCAGATCTACAATTTGGGAGTAGTCAGATGAAGAAAGGGAAAGCAGGGCCAGCTCCTCGAATCCGGTGGCGCGCACGGCCTCTTCGGCAGCCGCGACGACCTCGTCCACGCTGCGTTCGCGGACCGGGCGGGTGATCATGCCCGCCTGGCAGAAGCGGCAGCCGCGTGTACAGCCGCGCATGATCTCCACGGAAACGCGGTTGTGGACGATCTCGATATTCGGCACGATGAAGTTCGTCGGGGGAGGCGGGAGCTTCGCCACCATACGCTTCATGACCACCCTGGGCGCGTCTGGCTCGAGGGCACTGTCCCTGCAAGCGTACCGTCGTGCAGGTAGTGTGCCTCGTACAGGCTTGGGACGTATACGCCCCGGATCCGTGCCAGCGCCCGCAGGAGCTCCGCACGCGACCCGCCGCTATTCTTCCAGGCCTGATCGGCGTCGAGAAAGTCGTGGATGGCTTCCTCGCCCTCGCCGATCACAAACGCATCTATGAAGGCGTTCATCGGCTCCGGATTAAAGCAACTGTGCCCTCCGGCGATCACCAGCGGATCGGTGCTGCGGCGCTCTTCCGAGCGGACGGGGATGCCTGCCAGGTCGAGCACGTTCAGGACATTGGTGTAGAGAGTCTCGTAGGGGATACTGAAGCCGAGGATGTCGAAATCGGCCAGAGGGTGTTTGCTTTCAAGCGAGTAGAGCGGGATGCCGCTAGCGCGCATCAGCTCTTCCATGTCCACCCAGGGAGAATAAGCACGCTCGGCCAGGGCGTCGCTGCGCTGGTTGACCTGGTCGTAGAGAATTTTCAACCCGATGTTCGAGACGCCGATGTCGTAGATATCCGGGAAGATGAAAGCAACCTTCGTTTGAACGGCCGACCAGTCCTTCACCACCATGTTCAGTTCACCGCCGACATAGCGGCCCGGTTTTTGTACCTTTAAAAGAATACGTTCGAGGCGAGCCTCGATCTGTTCAGGAGTTAACATAGCTGAAATTATACCTGAATCAGTCTGATTTATGGTCTTGATGTAAGGTTTTTAACCCAAACGAGACCCCCGCCCAAACCTGGACGTTTTCCCTCGAATGTGTTTTTCATGCACAGGCTATTTTGCACTGCGGAGATCATCTAGAATGCGTGTTCCCGAGTGGTGGAAATGATGTCGATCCCAAATGGAAAGGATCTCCGGACGAGCACTGAAAGATCGGGGAGGGGAAAAAGCATACTGCCTTCTCCGTGCACTCGGCAGCGAATTCACGAATACCACTTCGGTTATAGACGGCGGACGCAGCATGTCAGCTGGAAGTTGAGCTCCTGCACAGTGCGTCCAGGTTGGCCTTCGCTTTTGGAACGTTCTGCAGGAAGCCGGCCAGGTTTTCACAAGGGTAGTCGGAGCAAGCGGCGCAGCTGTTCAGCCCGCGCTCGATTGCACACAGGCGGAACTGGCATTCAGTGCAGTGGCCTATCTTGCGTCCATCGGCCATACAGCCGTCACATTGGATATTGTCAGCTGTCAGGCCTGGGGCATTGAACTCCTCGCTCCATTTTTTGGCGAGCCATTCGAGGGCGAGCAGGTCTTCCGCTTGGGTAGCAAGATAGGCTTCACATTGGGCGCAGTCGAGGCCACAAGCAGCAATCAGGGTACTCACGTGTCACCTCCAACACAAAGATTTTCCCCGCCTGGCAGGGAGGAACATTATAGTACATATGTTCTATTTGTAGAAGGGAGGAAATAAAGACCTGGCATATCTCACAGATATGCCAGGTTCTTCTGAGGTCGCTCAAGGCTCAACCCTCATCCGGGTCAGGATAGCTTGGTCTTGCGGAAGCGCCGGGTGATCCCGGCTCTCAACAGCATGACCGCAGGCTGATGGTCCCTTTCCATCGCAAGATCCAGGGGGGTTTTGCCGGCTTTGTTCTTTACATTCAGGTTGGCACCGTAGTTGAGCAGCAGCCGGATCATATCGATTTGGCCGTTGATGGCTGCAGAGTGGATCGGGGTGATATCTCCGTCCTGCTTGGCGTTGGGGTCCGCGCCGGCTTCCAGCAGTTTGTAGGCGATGTCCACATAGCCTCGGGCTGCCGCGGAGTTGAGCGGCGAGGCATGCAGCTTGTTCCTCGAGGCAGCGTTGGGCCACGCGCCAGTCTTAAGCAGGAACTCGACCAGTTCTGTATGGCCGAAGAGGGTCGCCAGGCCCAAAGGTTGAAAGCCATCCTCGGCATACGCATTGACCAGGCTGGGATCCTTGGCCACCAGGTGTGTCAATATCTGAAGCCTGCCGGTGGCAGCCGCCTCAAAGACGGTAATCGTCACCGCCTGGTCGATGAGCTGGGACGCAATATCCGGCTGCTGAAAATACGCAGCGGCCAGGATAGGGGAGAGGCCGTTCTCGTCGCGGGCATTGGCCAGCTTCGGGTCAGCTGCCAGCATGGCTTCGACCGCGTTCTTGTCACCTTTTCGGATGGCCTCAAAGAATATTTCTGACATCGGTTCTCCGGGTCAGGCACTTTACTCCACTAAGACGCTTAAAGTGTCTTCCACTTATATTAAAGCATAACTTGCCCATAAATGACAAGCACGAGCTTTGGAAACCTTATAAGGTTCCTTTGTACATTCCGCCGTCCACGCTCAACATCACGCCGGTGATATAGGAGGCAGCTGGCGAGACCAGGAAGACAGCCGCGTTGGCGAACTCCTGCGGTGTGCCCATGCGTCCGAGGGGGCTTTCCTTGGACTGTTTGGCGGACTCCTCCTCAACCGTGGTCTTATTTTGCTTTGCCCGGGCGGCCATCAACTCTACCACGCGTTCGGTGTCGGTCCAGGAAGGCAGGATGGAGTTGAAGCGGATGCCGAGTGAGCCGAGTTCCAGGGCCAGGGTCTTGGTCAGGCCGACGGTGGCAGCGCGCACGCTGTTGGAGAGTACCAGGCTGGGGATGGGCTGTTTGACGGAGACCGACGTCACCGTCAGCACGCTGGCGGCCGTCGACTGCTTCAGGACCGGCAGGGCAGCGCGAATCAGGCGCACGTGGCTAAGCAGCGACAGGTCGATGGCTTTCTGCCAGGCGACCTCGTCCAGGTCTTCGAACAGGCCTGAGGCCGGCCCGCCTGCGTTGGTGACCAGGATGTCCAAGCCGCCGAGCGCATGAACGGCCTCACCGAGGACGCGTTCGGGGATATCCGGGTCACCCAGGTCTCCGGGCAGGCCGACGACTTTCACCCCGGTCTCCTTGGCGATAGATTTTGCTGCGGTGGAGATACGGGCTTCGTCGCGGCTGTTGATGGCCACCTGGCAGCCCTCGCGGGCAAGGCTCAATGCGGTGGCATAGCCCAGGCCTTTCGAAGCACCTGTGACCAGGGCACGCTTGCCTTTTAATCCAAGATCCATATTCCCTTTCCTTTCGATATGTGTACCGCCGCCTTATATCCTTATAGCTAACGCTCGGGGCTATAAGGCGGGATAAATAAAAGATCCATCATTTTTCTAAAACCCAATCCGCTGCATGGTTTCCGCCCTCTTCACAGGCTGATCATGTTGGTTCTAGATGATTTCAATATGATCCTCGACCACGGTGATGTCCAGCCAGTTCGTCTCAATCCACCTGGCGACGGATTGCAGGGATTTCTGCAGGTAGGCACCATCATTGCCAACCATCCCGCAGGCGATGACCGCCGACTGCCATTTGTCTTGCAGGTCCATTTCCGCGGCTGAGATGTTGAACTGGCGGTGCAGGCGCGCCAGCAGCGGCTTGAGCCGTCCGCGCTTTTCTTTCAGCGAACAGCAGCCGGGAATGTCGAGGTGGAGGGTGAGCAGGCCGATCATTTTTACCGCTTGACTTCATTCAAAGCCAATTTCATTTTATACGCTGCCCGCGAAAAATCGCCTTCAGTTTGGGCTTGCATGGCTTCCAGCCGCAACCGTATTGCCATTCCCGGCTCAGTCGTCTTCCGGGTGAGGCGGCGGTATTCGGAAATCAGCTGGGCGAGCTCCCATTTGTCGGCATGACCAAGTAAAAAGATAATACGGTTCTCGTTTTCCAATTCTGTCGTACAGCCCGGGCAGGAGACGTGAGCGAAGAATTGGTCGTTATGCTGCAGCTGCCAGATGCTGACTGGAAAATGACTGACTGCCAGGAAGCATCCCTTTTCCATCCGGACCAGGTTCATCCCTTGGATCCGGAACTCATCTTCCAGGGAGAGGTTGGCCGGACAGGTGCCGAGGATCTCGACGGGTTTGACGCTAATAAGATTTATGATTCCCCCGTGGATATCTTGACCATGACATTGCCGCCCTCCCCGGTGCCCGGGTCCTGGCAGGAGATGAAAAGCGGCTTCTTTTCAAACCGCAGCCGGCCGGCATTCTGGATGATCGTCGAGCACAGGAGGACGCACGATCTCGAATGATCCAGGGGGATGATGTTGAAATCGGCAACAGCAAAAGCATCACCTTGCTGAAATGCAGCATAGCATTTCCCGGACACCTTGACGACCTCAGCTGTTAGCTTCATATGGATGTCCTTATAGAAATACAATTTACGAAACGTGAATAACGATTTACAATGCTTCCACCATGGACACCGAAACTGCCTACAACGAGACTCTTGACTATCTATATTCTTTCATCGATTATAGCCTGAAAAAAACCGCTGAACTCGCCCGGGCCCATTTCGACCTGGGCCGCATGCGTGACTTGCTGGCTTTGCTCGGCAATCCCCAGGATTCTTATCCGATCATCCACGTGGCCGGGACCAAAGGGAAAGGCTCCACCTCTGCTCTGGCCGCCTCTGCTCTGCGCGCCGCCGGGCATCCCACGGGCCTGAACATATCCCCGCACCTGCAAGATTACGCTGAACGCATTCAGGTCGACGGGGTTCCGATCCCGCACGCTGACTTAGTGGCTCTGGTGGAAGAAATCAAACCGTTTGTGGTGCGTGTCCCGCAGCTGACCACCTTCGAGATCACCACCGCGTTGGGGTTTCTCTATTTTGCCCGCAAGAAGGTCGACGCAGCGGTGGTGGAGGTTGGCCTCGGCGGGCGGCTGGATGCCACCAACGTGGTCAATCCATGCGTCAGCGTGATTACTTCGCTCTCCTATGACCATATGGCAGTACTCGGCAGCACATTGAAGGCCATCGCCGGCGAAAAGGCCGGCATCATTAAGGAAGGTATTCCGGTGGTCACCTCTCCGCAAAAGGATGAAGCCCTGGCTGTCCTGGAAAGGATTGCCCTCGAGCGCCATGCCCCAATGGCCCTCGTCGGCAGGGACGTGCTCTACGCAGCCAGGGAGCACTCCTTAGACGGTCAGACGTTCAGCATTGTCTATCCTGGTTCAGGAATACGTCCCAGTCGCCAAATCTCCACTGCTGCTCCGGTGATCCTGCGCATCCCCCTTCTCGGCGCGCACCAGGTGGTTAATGCGGCCACTGCCTATACTGCACTCCAGATGAGCGGGATGAAAGTCCCTGAGGCAGCCATCCGGGCAGGTTTCGAGCAGGTTTCCTGGCCGTGCCGCTTCGAAGTCGTCCGCCGCGAGCCGCCGGTTGTGTTAGACTCGGCACATAATGTCGATTCTGCCAGGCAGCTGCGCAAGGCAGTGGAGGATTATTTTCCCAGCTGGCCAGTTATCTTGATTTTTGCCGTCTTGGAGGACAAAGACGCGCAGGGCATTCTGGCGGAGCTGGCACCGCACCTGGTGCACGTCATCGCCACGCAAGCTCACCATCCACGCGCCTTCGAGGCCGAGAAACTCGTCGGGCTGGCGCAACAGGCTGGAGTCCCGGTGGAAGCAGTAAAGCCGGCCGCTGCTGCGTTGGAGCGTGCGCTCGACCTGGCAGGCGGGCGGAGGCTGGTCCTCGTGGCGGGCAGTGTCGCCTTTGCCGGCGAGATGAAGACCGCTTGGGAAGGATTAAACCGCAGCTGATGCGGTTTGTGCGGATTTATATGGAAAACGATTTTTCCTCAGCGTTTACCCGCCGGATTGGTTAGAATTCACGTTTTCCTTGTAGAATTGGAACAGCAATGACCCAATACGATTGGTCTTTTCAGGAAGAAGATTCCTTCAATGTGGCGCTGACCCAGCGCACCGAGGAGCTTTATCGCGTCCCGAATACCACCCCGGACGAGACCGGCCTCATCGAGGCGCTGGTCCTGCCGCTGCGCGACATTGTTATTTTCCCGCATATGGTCACCCCGGTGTTCGTGTCACGGGAAGGTTCCCTGCTCGCGATTCAGGACGCCCATGACCATAACCAGACCGTGATCGGTCTGGGCCAGCGCGATCCGGATATCGAGGAGCCAGGCCAGCAGGATTTCATGCCCATCGGCGTGGAGCTGGCGGTGGGCCGGCTACTCTCAATGCCGGACGGCTCAAGTTCAGCACTGGTGCAGGGGCGCCGGCGGGTTGAGATCGTCGAGTTCACCCGCCTGACGCCGGTGATCAAGGTGAGGGCGCGGGTGATTTTCGAGCAGCAGACCGCCGACCGGCAAACCCAGGCGCTGATGCGCTCCGTCCTGGACCTGTTCGACCGCTGTGTCGAGCTTGATCGTTCAATCCCCGAAGAGGCCCACCTCTTTGCTCTGAACATCTCCGAGCCGGGCTGGCTTTCGGACATGATTGCCACGTCGGTGTCGTTCAACCTGACCGAACGCCAGCAGCTGCTGCTGATGACCGAGCCGCGTCTGCGCCTGCAGCGCATCAACAAGCTCCTTGCCCAGGAAGTGGATGTACTTGAGCTGGAGGATGAGATCCACAACCGGGTGCAAAACGAGGTGGACAAGAGCCAGCGCGAGTTCTACCTGCGCGAGCAAATGAAGCAGATCCAGACCGAGCTAGGCGAGGGCGATGTCTGGACGCGGGACGTCAACGACCTGCGCCAGAAAGTGGAGGCTGCCAAGCTTCCCGAGCAGGCCAAGGCAGTTGTGTTGAAGGAGATCGAGCGCTTGACGCAGATGCCGCCGATGGCTCCCGAAGTGGGCATCATCCGCACTTACGTGGATTGGATTCTTGACCTGCCCTGGTCCTCCTCCACCCAGGATAACTTGGATGTCAAGCACGCCGGCCGCGTCCTGGAGCGCGATCACTACGGTCTGAAGAAAGCCAAGGAGCGTATTCTGGAGTACATCGCCGTGCGCTCGCTCAAGCCCAAGAAGGAGCGCCAGCCGATCCTATGCTTTGTCGGCCCGCCCGGCACAGGGAAGACCTCCCTCGGCCAATCCATTGCCGAGGCGCTGGGGCGCAAGTTCGTGCGAGTTTCCCTCGGAGGGGTGCGTGACGAGGCCGAAATTCGCGGCCACCGGCGCACCTACATCGGCGCGCTGCCTGGTCGCATCATCCAGACCATGAAACGCGCCGGAACAGCCAACCCTCTATTCATGCTCGACGAGATCGACAAACTCGGGACGGATTTCCGCGGCGATCCGTCCTCGGCACTCCTCGAGGTGCTTGATCCTGAGCAGAACCACGCTTTCTCCGACCATTACCTCGAGCTGGACTTCGACCTTTCCAAGGTCATGTTCATCACCACGGCAAACACCTTGATGAGCATTCCGCCAGCCCTGCTGGACCGGCTGGAAGTGATCGAGTTCCCCGGCTACATCGAGGAAGAAAAGCTGACCATCGCCAATCGTTTCCTGATACCCCGTCAGATCGCCGAAACCGGCATCGAGAGCGTAGGCCTGCATTTCAACCCGCAGGCGCTGCAGCGAATCATCCGGGAGTACACGTATGAGGCTGGAGTGCGCAACCTGGAACGCGAGATCGGGCGAATTTGCCGTAAGGTTGCGCGCTGGAAGGCGGAAGGCAGGCGCTACCCGACGGTCATCACCCCCGCCATCATCGAGAAGTTCCTTGGCCCGCAGCAGTTCTTCCAGACCGAAGCCGAGCGCCAGGACGAGATCGGGGTGGCTACCAGCCTGGCTTGGACTGAAACCGGTGGCGAGATAATGGCCATCGAAGTAGCCGTGCTGGACGGCAAGGGTAACCTGCAGATGACCGGCCAGATTGGTGACGTGATGCAGGAATCCGGCCAGGCCGCATTGACCTACGTCAAGTCGCGCGCCGAACTCCTCGGCATCGACTACGACGTTTTCGAGCGTATGGACATCCACGTCCACATGCCGGAGGGCGCCATCCCCAAGGATGGTCCTTCGGCTGGCATCACCCTGGCGACGGCGCTCGTCTCCGCCCTGACCGGGCGACCGGTGCACAAGGAAGTCGGCATGACCGGCGAGATCACCCTGCGCGGGCGCGTCCTACCCATCGGAGGCTTACGCGAAAAGGTGCTCGCCGCCCACCGGTCCGGGCTGAAGGTTGTGCTCATCCCCGAAAAGAATGAAAAGGACCTGGTGGATGTTCCCAAAAAGGTGCGCGAGGATCTGAAGATCGTCTCCGTGAACCATATGGATGAGGTCCTGGAAATTGCCCTGTCGGATGAGGCAATGGCGGAAGCACCCCGCCCGCGCCGGAGGGAAGCTCAAGACGGACAGGGTGACGCCGAGGAATAATTGTTCAGAGCTCAGCGAATCGGAGGCACAGGATGAAGGATTTCGCATTCAGAACCACCCTGATTCCTTGAATGACTGACCCCATTTATTGAATCCAATAATTTATTCTCGACAGGCTAACTTTGATGCATAACTCACTCAGCGGCCAAGTCGTATTGATCACCGGCGCCTCCTCGGGTTTCGGGGCGGATGCCGCCAGACAATTTGCCAGGGAAGGCTGCATCATCGTCCTGGCTGCTCGGCGCATGGACCGGCTTACCGCCCTGGCCGAGGAAATCCGCGCCTCTGGCGGGGAAGCCTTCGCAATCCCGCTGGATGTGACTGAGCCCTCCCAGATCGAGGAGGCTGTACAAACCGTTCTGGACCGATTCGGGCGAGTGGATGTCCTTTTCAACAACGCCGGTTTCGGCCGCCTGGACTGGTTCGAGCGCCTCGACCCGTTGGAGGATATCGATGCCCAGATCGACGTGAACCTGCGCGGTGTGATCCAAATGGCGCGTGCCGTCCTGCCGTCCATGCTGTCCCGCCGCGCCGGAACGATTATTAACATGTCCTCTGTCGCCGGGCGGATCGCAGCACCGCTTTATACTGTTTATGCCGCCACCAAGTACGGTGTGCGTGGTTTTACCGATGCCCTGTACATAGAGCTGGAGCCCTTCGGCATTCACGTGTGCGGCATCTATCCCGGCCCGGCGAACACCGAGTTTGGTCAGCATTCGGGCGATAATCCAATCAAACGAAATCTAAGTGTGTTTGATCCGCTGTATATGACCTCCGGGTACGTAGCCCGCCGTGTGGTTGGCCTGGCGAAGCATCCGCGCCGATCGCTGGTCATACCAGGGTGGTTCCATCCGATCCTGGTGTTCGATTACCTTTTTCCCGGCTTGGTCGATTGGTTCTTGAAAATGGCTTTTGTGCGCCGCTTTCACCGATTGGCAGATGAGGACCCACCGCGGAGCATGGGATAACCGCCGGGTTCGTCAAATCCGTCCCATCCCTATCGGTTCGTCAATGGAGGATCATGAATAATACTCGGATTGTCAGCCTATCCACTCTCCTGAGGACCTCCGGCCTGGACGCTTTGGCGCTCAATGCCGGTCCCAGCCTGGTTTACCTGACCGGGCTCCATTTCCACCTGAGCGAGCGCCCAGTGGTGGCTTTCTTCTCAGCGGAGAAGGCTCCGACCATTGTCCTGCCTGAGCTGGAAATGCTCAAGCTGGCGGAGCTGTCTATCGAAGTCAAAGCCTTCCCGTACCCGGAGAACCCGGGCGAGTGGGAAGGCGTTTTCCGCAAGGCGGTGGCCGCCCTCGAACTGGATGGCAGGCGCATCGCAGTGGAACCGCTCGGCATGCGCCTTATGGAATTTCGCTACCTGCAGGCCTGTGCGCCCGAGGCGGAATATCCGGATGGCTCGCTGCTGATCAGCCGGTTGCGGGCCCGCAAGGACGCGGATGAGGTGTCCGCGGTGAAAAGAGCGGTCGAGATCGCCCAGGAGGCGCTGGAAGCGACCCTCTCGCAGGTCAAGATCGGCATGACCGAGAAAGAGCTGGCTGCCGAGCTGGTTGTGCAGCTCCTGCACCAGGGCTCTCAGTCCGATCTGCCTTTTGCCCCGATCGTCTCCAGCGGACCCAATGGGGCCAACCCGCACGCCGTCCCCTCTGAACGGAGACTGCAGAACGGCGATTTGCTGGTGGTGGATTGGGGGGCAACCTTTGCCGGCTATATTTCCGATTTGACTCGCACCTTTGCCGTGGGTGATGTGGACATGGAATGCAGGAAGATTCACCAAACTGTGCTGGAGGCCAATAGTGCTGGACGGGCTTCCGCCAGGCCCGGAATCCCCTGTGCTAGAGTGGATCAGGCTGCCCGGGCAGTGATCGAAAAGGCTGGCTATGGGGAATACTTCACCCATCGCACCGGACACGGCATCGGCATGGAAGCCCATGAGGAGCCCTACCTGCGCAGTGATAACCAACAGCTGCTGGAACCGGGCATGGTCTTCACCGTTGAGCCAGGGATTTACCTGCCGGGTCGAAATGGGGTACGCATCGAAGATAACCTCGTCATCACCGAGCGGGGGGCAGAGTGTTTGAGCGACATGCCGCGCGAGTTGCGGGTGCTGGGAGGATCCTGAACATCCGGTAGTTCACTAGTCCGACGAAGGGTATGGAGCGCCTGCGATGCAAATTCCCTCATTCAAACTTGAACGCTACTTTGCCCGCTACGAGTTCAACGTGGAATACCTGTTGTGTGCGTCGGACTGCGAATCACTTTCTGTGGCGGACCTGCTGGCCCTTGAGCCCGGCGCCAGGGAAAGCCTGGAGAGCCTCTGGTTGGGGTATACCGAATCTTCTGGTGCGCCCACCCTGCTGCGCGAGATCAGCCGCCTCTACACCCAGATCCCGCCTGAGCAGGTGCTGGTCCACAGCGGGGCGGAGGAGGCCATCTTCCTATTCATGCATGCGGTGCTTCAGCCCGGCGACCACGTTATTGTCCACTGGCCGTGCTACCAGTCCCTTTTCGAGATCGCCCGGTCGATCGGCTGCGAAGTGACCTTCTGGGAAGCCCGCCCGGAAAACGGGTGGGCTCTCGACACTGGTGAGCTCAAGCGGATTCTGCGCCAGAATACGCGGGCCGTCATCCTGAACACCCCCCACAACCCTACCGGCTATCTGATGCCGGACTCCGATTTCCGGGCACTCAACGAGCTTGTGCAGGAGAGCGGTGTGTTGCTCTTCTCCGACGAGGTCTACCGTGGCCTTGAGTACAATCCCGCTGACCGCCTTCCCTCGGCCAGCGACATCAACCCTTCTGCTGTATCGCTGGGGGTGATGTCAAAGACCTACGGGTTGGCCGGGCTGCGCCTGGGCTGGATCGCAACCCGGAATTCCCAGGTCTATGAACGCATGGCCGCCCTCAAGGACTACACCACCATCTGCACGAGCGCGCCGAGCGAGGTCCTGGCAGAACTGGCCCTGCGCCACCGCGACCGGATTGCCGGACGGAACCTGGCGATCATCCGGGACAACCTGTCCCTGCTGGATGGCTTCTTTGTCCGGCATGCAGACCGGTTTGAGTGGGTGCGTCCGAAGGCTGGGCCGATTGGCTTCCCGCACCTGATCGGTGGGGACATCGAGCAGTTCTGCCATGAGCTGGTGACTGCCTCTGGAGTGTTGCTCCTGCCCGGGACGATGTACGATCATCCCGGGAATCACTTCCGCTTGGGCTTTGCGCGCCGGAACATGCCCCAGGCTCTGGCGAAGCTGGAAGAAATCGTCGCTGCGCCACCGAACAAAAAGTTGCTATAATGAACACAGAGTTGATTGGGAATAATGATTTCAATCCGGGTCTGGGGATTGGAATCGCAATTCCAATTCCTTTTCGCGAAACACCAAAAAATGAAAATCCTGGCACTTGAAAAAGAACTACCCGGAGCGACTCCAGAAAAATTCCAGCCTCTGCTCAAGGCAGAGGCAAAAAAGGTTTGGGATCTGGTCCAGTCCGGCCTGCTGCGCGAGGTCTATTTCCGTGCAGACCGGCATACCGCCGTCCTGATCCTGGAATGCGCCGATCTGGAAGAGGCGCAGCAAATGCTTTCCGGGCTGCCGCTGGTTGGGGCGGGGTTGATCGTATTTGATCTGCTGCCGCTCGTTGCCTATGATGGATTTGCCCGCCTGTTTGATGGAGCAGGTTAACCGTTTTTCGGAAAGGCGTATCTCCATGGATGTTCTCTTTTTTTTACCGCTGCTCGCGGGGGGCGTCCTGCTCTGGTTCTTCCTGCGCACGCGCCGACCGCGCAAGCCAAAACCCGAAAAAGCCGACCACCACACCCGCCAGGAACGCGCGGTCTGGTCGTGGGCCAAGATCATCAGCGCCAATTTCGGGCCGGAAGATTCCGCCAACCGCGTGCGCGTCGAGATGCAGCTTGAAGTCCATACACCCGGCTCGCCATCCTATCTTGCCAAGACCACCTGGTTGGTTGAGCAGGAAGGGCTTGAGTATGTTGAAGAAGGCAGGGAGATCTCGCTGAAGGTGGACCCGCTGGGGCCGGAATACATTTATCCGAACGGCCCATGGGCGAGGTACGTGGAATGAGGGCATGACCAGCTACTGCGAGTATGTGGGCCAGCATCCCGAAGATGGGCTGAACCGAGGCTACCACGACACGGAATACGGGTTCCCACTCCGGGACGATGATGCCCTGTTGGAGCGGCTGGTCCTTGAGATCAACCAGGCCGGACTCTCCTGGATCCTGATCTTGAAGCGCAAGGACAATTTTCACCGTGCTTATGACGGTTTTGACATAGATACTGTTGCCGCTTATCGCGAGAAAGACATTGCCCGGCTGCTGTCCGATGCTGGCATCATCCGCAATCGGCTCAAGGTGCGCTCTGCTATCGAAAACGCTCGCCGCATCCAATCGTTGCGGAACGAATACGGATCGTTCAAGAACTGGCTGGATGTCCATCATCCGCGTTCCCTGGAGGCGTGGACGGAGCTGTTCCGAAAGGCTTTTGTTTTCACCGGCGGGGAGATCGTCCGGGAGTTCCTGGTCAGCACCGGCTACCTGCCGGGCGCGCACGACCCGGACTGCCCGGTGAGAGCGAAGATTGCGAAGCTCCATCCGCCCTGGATGAAATATCCGCAGAAATGATCCCGGAAAGGAAATGCTATGTTTAATTTTATCCTTGTCGTGCATGACCTTTTCCGCTGGCTGGTGGTGGCTGCTGCTCTGGCCGCGGGCATCAAGGCATTCACCGGCTGGTTCGGAAAGCAGGGCTGGACCAGGCTGGATGACCGCCTGGGACTTATTTTTACGGTCCTGATGGATATCCAGGTGCTGATTGGCATCCTCCTTTACATCACCAGCCCGCTGATCCACAGCGCCTGGACCAGCCTGAGCAGCGCCCTGGCCAATCTTTCCCTGGGCTTTTTCACCCTCTTCCATGAGCTGTTGATCCTGGTTGCAGTTGCCCTGGCGCATATGGGCCGCAGCCTCTCCCGGAAACAGCCTGAGGATGCCAAGAAATTTCGCACTGCCGGCATTTTTTATGGCCTCTCAATTCTTTTCCTCCTGATCGCTATTCCCTGGCCGTTCGATTTCGGCCGTCCCTGGATAAGACTCTAATTCGCTCATCCCTGACTGCTATGCTCCAGATCATCCCCACTGCTGAGCCATTCTTTTTCCCAGGCAATAAAACTGGTATTCTCCTCATCCATGGTTTCACCGGCGCACCGAAAGAAATGCGCTGGATGGGGGAGTTCCTGAACCGTCAGGGCTACACCGTCCTGGGCATCCGCCTGGCAGGGCATGCCACGCGTCCCGAGGATATGATCCGCTCCCGCTGGCAGGACTGGCTGGCCTCGGTCGAGGACGGTGTGGCCCTGCTGCATTCCTGTACGGAGCGGATTTTTCTGGCTGGCCTTTCGATGGGCGGCGTGCTTTCCCTGACTTTTGCCGCCGGGGCGGGGGCTACCCCTGTGGGGGAAAGCCTGCGCGGCGTGGTCGCCATGTCCACGCCGTATGCCTTGCCGGATGACTGGCGCTTGAAGTACATCAATCTGCTCGGCAGGCTGAGGCCATATACTGCTAAGAACGACGGGGAACCCGGCTCGGGCTGGTTCGGAGGAGCCTGGAAACAGCATGTCTCTTATCCGCAGTACCCGCTGCGTTCCATTGGCGAGTTGAACACCCTGCTGGGGGTAATGCGTGCTGCGCTGTCTGAACTCCGCCTCCCGGTCCTGCTCATCACCTCGCGCGACGACAGCCACATGATCCGTGACAGCGGCGAAAAAATCTATACCTCCCTCGGCAGCCTCGACAAACAATTGATGTGGATCGAGGGCAGCGGTCACGTCATCACCGAGGAGCCTCAACGGGAATCAGTCTTCAAGGCGGCCGCCGACTTCATTAGGCGGGTGGAGCGCGGGGAGCCCCAATCTCCTTCTCTGACCTCAGGAAACACGGCAGTGTAGGCATGAGCAGCGACCTGGTCCTGCTGTCCGCTTCCCTCTTCACCTGGGGGTTCGGGGAGGGAATGTTCATTTATTTCCAGCCAATTTATCTTCAACAGCTGGGAGCCTCCACGATGGTGGTTGCCTCGGTGTTCAGCGCCTTCGGGGCTGCCATGATGATCGCCCACATCCCGGCGGGTTTCCTGGCCGACCGCATTGGGCGCCGTCCTCTTCTGGTCGTGGCCTGGGTTGCCGGAGTGCTGGCGACCGGCGTGATGGCCCTGGCCCGCTCCCTGCCTGTATTTGTGACCGGCATGCTGCTCTACGGGCTGACGGCCTTCGTTGCCTCCCCGATGAACAGCTACGTGACCGCCGCCAGCGGAAAGCTTTCCCCGGTGCGCGCCATGACCCTGGTCTCTGCCGCCTACAACCTGGGATCGGTAGTAGGCCCGGTCACCGGAGGCTGGATCGGCGAACATTCCAGCCTGCGCAGCGTCTATCTGATATCAGCCTGCATTTTCGTCCTCTCAACGGTCATTCTGCTTTTTGTCCGGCCCCAGCCGCGCGAGGTTCATAACCCTGACGCATCTCCGCTGAAATTGCTGGCCAACGGCCGTTTCATCACTTTCGTCAGCGTGGCCTTTTTTGTAGTGTTCGTCATGTACCTGCCGCAGCCGCTGACGCCGAAGTTCCTGCAAAGCGAGCGCCATCTATCTCTGGAATCCATCGGGCTGCTTGGCTCGGTGGGCGGCTTCGGAAATGCCCTCTTGAACCTGGGCCTGGGCCAGTTTGCCGCCCGGACCGGGTTCCTGCTGGCGCAGGTCTCGGTGGGAATGTTTTCCCTGCTGCTCTGGAAGGGCAATGGGTTGCCCTGGTATGCGCTTGGCTATTTTATGCTTGGTGGGTATCGTGCCACCCGGGCACTGATCTATGCCCAGGTGCAGCCCCTCGTCCACTCGGTCCAGATGGGGCTTGCCTACGGTGTGGCCGAGACCTTCAGCTCGCTGGCAGTCGTCCTGGCTCCGCTGCTGGCGGGCGTCCTGTACACGCGCCAGCCGGCGGTAGTCTATCCGATCAGCTTGGGGCTGACCGCCGTCGCACTGCTGGTCAGCGGGGTATATTCACGATTCCTACCCGTAAATCGTCCCCCGGCTGTGGCCTATCTACCCGAGCGATAATGCTGGAGATCCTGACCCTCACGCTTGGACCTGTTCAGACCAACTGCTATCTGGTTGCCGATGCGAAGACCAGCCAGGCGGCGGTCATCGATCCTGCCTGGGATGGGCAAACGATTCTGGCCGAGGCGCTAAAGCGCGGCTGGCGGATCGGCCACCTGTGGTATACCCATGCCCACTTTGATCACATCGGCGGCGCGGCGGCCATAGCGGATGCGCTCAATCCCCTCCCGCAGGTTGCCATGCATCCGGCTGATCACGGCCTGTGGCAAACGGGCGGCGGGGGAGGCGCCTTTGGCTACTCTTTGGATCCCGGCCCCGAACCCTCCATCGACCTGGATGCATTTAAAACCTTGCGCCTGGGTGATTCGGTTTTTGAAGTGCGCCTCACGCCGGGACATACGCCCGGCAGCGTCGTTTTTTACTGTGCTGCTGCAGCTGTGCTATTCAGCGGGGACTTGATCTTCCAGGGAACAGTCGGGAGGACGGATCTCCCGGGCGGCGACTGGAATGCGCTCCGCTCGAGCATCCAGAGGCAGGTGCTCAGTCTGCCGGATGATACGCGCATCCTGCCCGGTCATGGCCCGGAGACGACGGTGGGGGAGGAAAGAAAGCAGAACCCGTTCCTTGTTTAATTTGTTAATTCTCGACAATCAATCGCTTACCCGCTGCTTTTTCTCATCTCGAGAAACTGATCTATTCTGTCAAGGGAGATGACATCTTTCGGCAGAGAGTCCAGGTCAAGCGAACCTGTTTTCTCAGAGAAGTAAACCGCCTTTCTTTTCCCCAACGCATATCCAATTTCAACTTTCACCAACGTTCCGACATAACCGCCCGGGTCGAGGACATACAGCGCTTCTGCACTGTCAATGGCACCAAAATGATCCCAGCAAACCCTCTGCATTATTTTCAGGTCGAGAGCATCCTTATCCAGCCCAGATTCTAAATTGGGGAATAATGCCAGGATCCTGATTTTATTGAGTTATTGGATTGTGTTTCGAATTAGCTCGATGTACTTCAGGCTGGCGCTCAGGCATATCGCTTTCATCCTTGCATCCTTCTATGAAAGATCTCTGCGGCGAGACCGCTGTTTTTACCCCGGGCGCGTCGGCGGGCGGCAGAGAGCGTTTCCTCGATCAGTTTTTGGTCTGCAGCCAGCGGATAAAAGCTTCCCAGTCCTTTTTGTTGGCCATCCATGCATAGATGGGCAGCCTCTGACGTTTTTCACCCTCGGTGAAAAAGAGCCTAGCGCCGACGATGGATATAGTTTTACCTGAAGTGAGCGGGTAGGTTCTCCGCGCCGGTCCGATCAAGCCTCTCAAGATCAGCCTGTCCGGAGTGGCTTCGAAATACGTTCCCCGCAGGAAACCTATCCCCAGCACGAGGCCCACCAATCCGACGAATAAAGACAGCAAATCGGGTTTAATATTTGAACTGATTATAGATAAAAGCAGGCAAATTTCCAAGGTGCTGAGGGTGGTGATGACTATTCCAATGACCTTATTCCAGTGCACTTTCATGGAGCCTCCTCGTCCGGTTGACTAATTTTGTTGAGCTCTAGTGGGCTTCGAGCTCCAACAGCCGGACAACATCCTGCCTGATCTCTTCCAGGATGGTAATCGCCTGTTGGATTGAATTGCTATCTGGAGCCAAATGCTTGAAAGCTTCTTCAACCCGCGGTCGGAGCATGGAAGGACAATAGTGAAAGGTGTGCGCCAGAGCCAGTGCGCCTTTTTCATTAAGAAAATACTGCTCATTAAGAGCAAATAGGACCTGGAGAAGGCAGGCCACACATCGAAAACAGCAGCCTGCAGCATAAGTGACGTCCGTCCGGTCGATGCCTTTTTTGGCGATGGCGAGCGAAAAATCGATCTCCCAGGCAAACTTATCGATGAGCGCCTTTTTCAGGGCCTCCGGGTAAGGCTGCGTCCGCTTTTTTTGTTCAAGCAGGCTGCCGTCTGCTTCCCACAGCGGCTGGCAGACGGCCATCTCAGCCATGTAGATCGAGGAAATGAAGCCATGCGGATGCCCTGGCTGGTAGGCAATTTCCACCTGGCCTGCCTGGCACGCATCGATCACAGCAGCCACCCGGCTCAGGTCACGGTACAAAAAGTCTACCGGCTGGGAATGAATACTCAGCCAGCCGCCGCCATTGATCCACGGCCCCCAGCCCCCGATCGGCGTCAGCAGGCCTTCCTGGTGGCGATCGTCGAGATCGGATGCGACGCGGCCGAGGGCGTGCAAGTCCAGCGGCTGGTCAGGATGGTAATAAAGGCATAAATCGACATCCGACTTTGGGGTGTGTGTGCCTCTGGCACGTGATCCCCCGAGAACGACCGCGCGGACGCCTTCCACGGTTTTTACCTGGTCGATGGTTTCGTCAAGGAGAGTTTGAATGTCCATGAGGTGATCCACCTGCTGCGGAAATTATTGCGAAGCCCGGGAGCGAATCAGCAGCTCATTAACCTCCGCTCTGTATGATTATACCGGCAAGGAGCCTGTGCAACGATTTTTCTACACCGCTGCGGGAATTTTCTTTTCATATAATAAATGTCAACTATATCTTGAATACTCTAATAATTAACCCGTAACCCAGCCGCCTGGATTAGGGTTATATGGTTCAAGATCAATCTTGCTTAGGAGGCTCTGCCCTATATGAATACTGCCCTGGCGCCCACGCTGTTGACACGCTACCTGCCTCGCCTCGACCGCCGTGCCCGTGACGTCCTGCTTGTCTTTGTGAGCAGTATTTTCATTGCCTTAATGGCTCAGGTAAGGATCCCGCTGCCGTTTACCCCGGTCCCGATTACCGGGCAGACCTTTGCAGTGCTGCTGATCGGTGCGGCGCTCGGGTCAGAACGGGGGGCAGCCAGCCTGCTCGTGTACTTGGCCGAGGGAGCAGCTGGCCTGCCGGCATTTGCCGGCGGCACGAGCGGCCTGGCCGTCCTGGTTGGCCCGACCGGGGGTTACCTGATTGGCTTCGTTTTTGCGGCATATATCATCGGCCGGCTTGCCGAGAGCGGCCTGGACCGTCGCTTCCTCGAGCGCGCTGCCTATCTTCCTGGCGGGGGAAGGCATCATCTATCTATTCGGGGTGGGCTGGTTGAGTGCTTCCATCGGGATTCAGAAAGCACTCGTGGCCGGGTTGTTTCCCTTTTTAATCGGCGATGCCCTCAAATTGATCGCGGCAGCACTGGCTTTACCGGCAGCCTGGAAGCTGGTCAAATAACCCGGGGCCATAAATTTGAGCGCTGGTCTCACTGGATAATGAATACGGACAAGCAACCGTTATCTTGGCTGGACCCCCGAAAGAGGTCTGATCTCGTAACCAGCCCTTACAATGAGTGTTTTATTTCACGAACTCCCGCAGGTATGTCTATACAAGAGGTCCTTTTTATGGAGCCAAAAAGAAAGAGGACGTCTGAAGCCCTGAACAAAGAATAAATAGTTTATCAGGGGCGGTTTACCCGGACGGCTGAAATTGATAGAGCTGGCCGTTTATTGTTTCATTTTTAAAGCTGCAAGCGTTCGGATGGAAAACATCACTTTTAATGAAAGATCGGGCTTACAAATACAACCTTATGCCGAAAGAAACTAACTCCCTTGAACAAATCCGTTCCGCAGCCAGTCTTGGCGGCGGTGAAGCGCGCATCGAGACCCAGCATTCCAAAGGGAAATTGACCGCCCGGGAGCGGATCGAGCAGCTGCTTGACCCAGGCACCTTTGAGGAGCTGGGCATGTTCGTGACCCACCGTGCCAACGGGTTCGGTATGGAGAAATCCCACCCCTATACAGATGGAGTGGTTACCGGCTGGGGGAAGGTCGATAACAGACTGGTGTATGTATTTGCCCAGGATTTCACCATCATGGGCGGCTCGGTGGGCGAGGCGCACGCCAGGAAGATCGCCTCCCTGCTCGAAACGGCGCAGCGTAACGGCGCCCCGGTGATCGGTCTGAACGACTCCGGGGGGGCCCGCATCCAGGAAGGTGTGGACTCCCTGGCTGGTTATGGGCAGATTTTTTACCGCAACGTGCACGCTTCCGGAGTGATCCCGCAGATCTCCGTCATCCTGGGACCCTGCGCCGGCGGCGCAGTATATTCCCCGGCAATCACCGATTTTGTCTTCATGGTCGAGAAAACCGCTCACATGTTCATCACCGGCCCGGAAGTGGTCAAAGCCGTTACCCACCAGGATGTCAGCTTTGACGAACTGGGCGGCGCCGCCGTTCATCGCGAACAGAGCGGAGTGGCCCACTTCACCGCCCCGGACGAGGAAACCTTGCTTTCCAATGTTCGCTGGCTGCTTTCGTTCCTTCCGCCCAACAATCTGACCCCTCCCACCCGGATCCCTTCCGAGGATGATCCTCACCGGGCGACCCCTGAACTTTCGGATATCGTTGCCCCCGATCCCCAGCAGCCCTACGACGTGCGCAGCGTGATCGAGCTGATCGTAGACGACAAGGAATTTCTGGAAGTGCAGCGAGAATACGCTCCCAGTCTGGTGATCGGTTTCGCCCGCATGGATGGGTATCCGGTCGGGATCGTCGCCAACCAGCCCCTGCACCTGGCAGGAGTGCTGGACATCAACTCGTCTGATAAAGGCGCCCGATTTATCCGCTTTTGCGACGCTTTCCACATCCCGCTGGTCACCCTGGTGGACACGCCCGGCTTTCTTCCGGGCACCGAGCAGGAGCACGGCGGCGTGATCCGCCACGGCGCCAAACTGGCCTATGCTTACGCTGAAGCCACCGTCCCCAAAGTCACCCTGATCCTGCGAAAAGCCTACGGCGGCGCCTACATCGTTATGGGTTCAAAACACCTGGGCGGCGACGTGAATTTTGCCTGGTCGAATGCCGAGATCGCGGTGATGGGTCCGGACGGCGCGGTGAACATCATCTTTTCAAAGGAGATCCAGGCCGCTGAGGACCCCACTGCCCGCAGGGCTGAATTGATCCAGGAGTACCGTTCCGAGCTGGCCAGCCCCTTGATTGCTGCCAGCCGCGGCTACCTGGACGACATTCTCGACCCATCCGAAAGCCGCGCTCGGCTGATCTCTGCCCTCGAAACGCTTCGTGAAAAGCGCCAGCTGACGCCTTCGCGAAAGCACGGGAACATCCCCCTTTAGGTGATGGAATGACAAAGACTAAAGTCCTGATTGCCAACCGCGGCGAGATCGCCGTCCGCATCCTGAGAGCCTGCCGGGAACTGGGCCTGCCCTCCGTCGCAGTGTTCACCGATGTGGACGAATCCGCCCTTCACGTACGCCTTGCAGATGAAGCGGTCTTCATCGGTGAAAAACAGAATTATCTCGACATCGAAAAAATCCTCGAGGCGGCCAGCTCGAGCGGGGCGACGGCAATCCATCCCGGTTACGGCTTCCTGGCCGAGAACGCGGACTTTGCCCGGGCTGTAGAAGCCAAAGGACTCACCTTCATCGGCCCGCGTCCGGAGACAGTGGCCATGATGGGTGACAAGCTGGCTGCCCGGCGCTTCTCGCGCAAAGCGGGCCTGCCTGTCATTGCCGGGACAGACGAACCGCTGCCCCAGCAGTTCCCGCTCGAGATGGCCAGGAAGGTGCAGTACCCCGTCCTGGTCAAAGCCGCGGCGGGCGGCGGCGGGCGGGGCATCCGCCTGGCTCGCACCGCGGAGGAGCTTCCAGCCACGGTTGAAGCGGCGCGGCGGGAGGCCAAGGCGGCCTTCAAGGATGATACGGTCTTCCTTGAATCGCTCGTACAGCAGGCACGCCACATCGAGGTCCAGATCATAGGGGATGGGGAAGGGAACGTCGTCTGCCTGGGCGAGCGGGAATGCTCCATTCAGCGCCGCCGCCAGAAGCTGATCGAGGAAGCCCCCGCAAACGGCCTTTCCTCGGAGCTCAGAGACCAGATCCACACCGCCGCGATGGCACTGGGGAAGGCGCTGCGCTACCGCAGCCTGGGTACCGTTGAGTTCCTGCTCGATCAGAAGAACAAATTCTTTTTCATCGAGGTCAACCCGCGCATCCAGGTGGAGCACCCGGTCACCGAGATCGTCACTGGCATAGACCTGGTCAAGGCGCAGCTTGCCATTGCCCTCGGTGAGCCAATGGATATGTCGCTGAAAGATATCGCCCCGCGCGGCGCCGCCATCGAAGCCCGCATCCTGGCCGAAGATACCCAGGTGGGCTTCCTGCCTTCCACCGGGCAAATCCTGTACCTGAAGGAGCCGGGTGGACCCGGCGTGCGGGTTGACAGCGCCCTGTACCAGGGCATGACCGTCGGCGCGGAATATGATTCGCTGCTTTCCAAGGTTATCGCCTGGGGAGAGAACCGCGCGGTCGCGATCCAGCGCCTGCGCCGCGCCCTGAACGAATATCAGATCGGCGGCTTGAGCACTGATATCGATTTTATCCTGCAGATCATCGAAAGTCCGCAGTTCCAAAGCGGCGACATCACCACGACCTACCTGGAGACCTTCCAACCTGTTCCCCAATGCATCGAACCGGAGCTGGAGCGGGACCTGGCCCTGGCGGCTGCCATGTTTGCCCATCAGCAGCGCAGCCTCGAGCAGGCCTCGAACAACCATAACGGCCATAACAGCCGCAATGGGAGCTACTGGCAGATGGTCGCCTGGAAAGAACAGATGAACAGCAATTAGGAGAAGGTGCCCATGTCGCTCTACAATGTAGTGATCGACGACCGCGAGTATCAGGTCAATATTTCGGAAGGCCGCTGGACGGTGAATGGCGAGGTGGTGAATGCGAAGATCGTCCCGCTGAACGAGAACGGGCTGCAGCTGATGCGCCGGGGGGGGCAGTCCTTCGAGGTGTTCCTCAGCGCCCACGAGGACGATGTCTACCAGATGACCATGCTCGGCGGGCGCCGCATTGTCACCCGTGTTACCAGCCAGAACTCGCAGGCGCACCCAGTCAGCTTCCAATGCCGACCACGGGAATGCCCTGCTGGCGCCCATGCATGGGCTGGTGGTCGATGTCCCGGTCCACATCGGGGATGAGGTTGAGAAAGGCCAGACGCTGGTGGTGCTCGAGTCGATGAAAATGCAGATGCAGCTCCGCTCCCCGCGTGCCGGCAGGCTGGACAAGGTCAACGTGCAGGCCGGCAGCCAGGTTGAAAAGGGGGCTTTACTGGTTCAATTTGAAGAATAAATCTTGGAGGTGGAAGTGATGAATGATCCTATTGCGATTGCAGTGGTCGGCCTCGGAGCGATCCTCCCGGACGCTCTCGACGTGCAGACTTTTTGGAAAAACATCCAGGCCGGCCGCTACTCGGTGACGGAAGTACCCCCGGAACGCTGGAAACCTGAGCTTTATTACGACCCTGACCCGTCTGCTCCGGATAAGACTTACAGCAAGATCGGCGGCTGGGTCAAGGGTTTCAAATTCGATGCGAAGCAGATGGGCATTGCCATCCCGCCGCGCACCCTGGATGTGATCGACGAGTCGCAGCAGTGGGCGATCAGCGCCTCCTTCCAGGCGCTCCGGGATTACGGATACCCTCAGCGCCCGATCAACCCGGAACGCATTGCAGTCATCCTGGGCAGTGCCCTGGGCGGCGAGAACCACTACCGCTCTACCATCCGCATCCACCTGCCAGAATACCTGGATATCCTGGCTTCCCTGCCCTCATACCAGAATCTTTCTCAGGAGGTTCGAGCAGCCCTGGCCCAGGGCCTGACCCAGGGCCTGCGCGCAACGACCCCGGCGATCACCGAGGATACGATGCCCGGTGAACTGACGAACATCATTGCCGGCCGGGTTGCCAATGTGTTCAACTTCTCGGGACCCAACTACACCACAGACGCAGCTTGTGCTTCCTCCCTGGCCGCGCTGCAAAGTGCCATGGAAGGCCTGCTTTCCAACAAGTTCGATGCCGTCCTGAGCGGCGGCGTGGACCGCAACATGGGACCCGAGGCCTTCGTCAAGTTCAGCAAGATTCGCGCTCTCAGCCCGGACGGCTCGCGTCCCTACGCCGAAGGCGCAAACGGATTCGTCATGGGTGAGGGGGCGACCATCTTCCTGCTCAAACGGCTGGCCGACGCCGAGCGGGACGGCGACAAGATCTACGCAGTCCTGCGCGGTGTAGGCGCCAGCAGTGACGGGAAAGGGAAAGGCATCACCGCCCCCAACCCGGTTGGCCAGCAGCGTGCCATTGAGCGCTCATGGAAAAATGCCGGCCTGTCTCCAGCTAGCGCCGGCCTCATCGAAGGGCACGGCACCTCCACTCCGGTCGGGGACGTGGCTGAGGTCAACAGCCTCATCGCCGTACTCGGGCAGGCAGGCCTGAAGCCCGGGTCTGTCGCCCTCGGATCGGTCAAATCGAATTTCGGGCATCTCAAGAGCTCGGCGGGTGGAGCGGGCTTTCTCAAGACCGTCCTGGCGCTGTACAACCATGTGCTGCCCCCTTCGGTAAATTTCGAGAAGCCCAATTCCAACATCGATTTCTCCCACCTGCCGTTCTACGTCAACACCCAGGCTCATTCCTGGGATGTTCGCCCGGGTGAAGTTCGCCGCGCCGGTGTCAGCGCCTTTGGCTTCGGCGGCACCAACTTCCACGTTGTAGTCGAGGAATATTTACCCGGTGTGCTCACCAAAGAAAGCAATCTTTTCCCCGGAGCAGATATGACTTCCATCGCCAGGCCGATGACGGCCGAAATTCCCCAGCCGGTCAGTGCGGAGGTTTCCTCCGTGCCCCAGCCCTATCAGGGCCTGCTTTTCGTTGGCACAGATTCAATTGCCGAGCTGCGCAAGCGGTTGAACGAACAGCTCGAGCAGGTCAAACGCGGTGTTGTTCCTCAGAGCGAATGCCCGACTCCCTCACAGCTCGGCATGCGCGAACGCCTGGTCATCGATTACAGGAACACAGACGAGCTGCTTGCACGCGGCGAGATGGCGCTTAAGACCCTGGACAATGGATCCGCCAGCGCCTGGCAGTCTCTGGCCATGCGCGGGGTCTACCGCGGCAGCGGTACTCCCGGCAAGCTGGCTTTCCTCTTTCCAGGGCAGGGTTCGCAGTATATCAACATGCTGCGCGACCTGAAGGATGTCGAGCCGATCGTCGCCGAGACCTTCCGCGAAGCGGATGCGGTCATGACCCCCATCCTGGGCCGCCCGCTATCCAGCTATGTGTTCGTCGATGGGGACGAGGCCGCCCAGGCCCAGGCAGAGCTGGCGTTGCGCGATACAACCATCACCCAGCCTGCCATCCTGACCGTTAACACCGCCCTGCTGCGCTTGATGGCCAGGTACGGTTTCAGCCCGGATCTGGTCATTGGGCACAGCCTTGGCGAGTATGCTGCCCTGGTCGCAGCCGAAGTCTTGACCCTTTCGGAGGCCCTCAGGGTGGTCAGCGCCCGCGGCCAGGAGATGGCCAAAGTCGCCGCGGACGACAACGGCTGCATGGCAGCCGTTTCGGCTCCGCTGGCGGAGGTCGAGCGAATCATCGCGACCATCGACGGGTACGTGGTCATTGCCAATATCAACAGCCCGCTGCAGTGTGTCGTCGGCGGGGTCACCAGCGCCGTAGAGGCAGCCATCGCGGCTTTTCTCGCTGCCGGCTTCCAGGCTACCAAGATCCCGGTCTCCCACGCCTTCCATACCAAGATCGTCGCTCCGGCCAGCCACCCCTTACGCGGGGTGATCGCCGGCATGAATGTGAAGGCGCCGAAGATCAAGATCGTCGCCAATGTCACCGGTCTGCTTTACCCTGTCACTCGTGAAGAAATCCTGGACATTCTGGCCGAGCAGGTGGCCTCTCCGGTGCAGTTCGTCAAGGGAATGAAGACCCTCTACCAGGAAGGCGCCCGGGTTTTCGTCGAGATCGGCCCCAAGCGGGTGCTGAGCTCGCTTGCCACTGACAATCTGACCGATAAAACCGACGTCTCCATCTTTTCCACCAACCACCCGCGCAAGGGTGGGCTGGGCAGTTTCCAGGAAGCCCTGTGCCGGATGTACGCCGCAGGCGTGACCGGCACGCGCCAGGCAGAACCTGCCGCGCCGGCAGTCGTTCTTGAACCACGGGGCAGCGAAGCGCAGCAGTCTCCAATCCCCAATCCGCAGCCCTCGGGCGACGGCCGGGCACCCCTGACCGGATCGGTGGTCATCAGCGGTGCCGGCCTCGGCTTGCCTGGCAGGGACAGGCACGTTTTCGATGATGCCAATATCATGGATCTGCTGAAAGGGGAGATGCGCATCCAGCCCCTCCCCGACAAGACGCGCCAGTCGATGCTTGACAAAAAACCCATCCGCCTGGTGAAGAGCGAAGCCGGGGCCGAGATGCAAACCATCGATGACATGGATCAAACTCTGAAGTTGGCCGGCCAGCGCGGCGTGTTCGACCCGGTCAACGAGTTTGGTATTCCCCAGGAGCGCTTCGAATCGATCGACATTTCCACCCAGCTGGCGATTGCTGCCGGGATCGAGGCACTGCGCGACGCCGGCATCCCGCTGGTGATGGCCTACCGCAAGACCAGTACGGGCTCCTTCCTGTCCGACCGCTGGAAGCTGCCTGAGGCCCTGGCGGACGAGACCGGCGTGATTTTTGGCTCGGCCTTTCCCGGCTTGGACCGCATGGCCGACGAGGCGGAAAAGTATTATGAAAGTCGCATCGTGGAGAAACAACTCGAAGAGCTGCGAGGGATGATCTCCCTGGTGCCTACCAGCCAGATCGAACTGCGCGAGGCCTTCAAGAGGCGCATCGCCGATTTGGAGATCGAAGCCAGCCGCAAAGATTACCACTTCGACCGGCGCTTCATCTTCCGCATCCTGGCCATGGGCCATTCCCAGTTCGCCGAGTACATCGGGGCGCGCGGGCCGAATACGCATGTTAACGCTGCCTGCGCCACTACTACCCACGCCGTCTCCATTGCTGAGGATTGGATTCGCTCCGGGCGCGCCCGCAGGGTGATCGTAGTCGCCGGCGACGATGTCATCAGCGGCCCGCTCTCACAGTGGGTTGCCACCTCCCTGATGGCAAGCGGCGCAGCCACCACCGAAGGCGATCTGCGCCTGGCCGCTCTGCCCTTCGACCGCCGCCGCAACGGCATGATCATCGGCATGGCTGCTGCAGCGTTGGTGATCGAATCCGAGGACGCCGTGCGCGAGCGCGGTATGCGCGGTATTGTCGAAGTCCTGGCGACGCACACTGCCAACAGCGCCTTTCACGGCACCCGCTTGAACGTCGACCACGTCAGTCAGATAATGGAAACCCTGCTGACAACCGCTGAGCAGCGCTTCGGCATCTCGCGCAGCCAGATCGCCCCCGAGACCGTGTTCGTCTCCCACGAAACCTACACCCCGGCGCGCGGCGGCAGCGCAGCAGCCGAGATCCATGCCCTGCGGCGTTCATTTGGTGAAGCAGCCAACAAAGTGGTCATCGCCAACACCAAGGGCTTTACCGGTCATACCATGGGTGTCGGCGTTGAGGATGTCCTTGCCGTCAAGGCCCTGGAGAACGGCATCGTTCCTCCCATCGCCAATTTCGACGCCGGCTTCGAGCCTGACCCGGAGCTGGGGGACCTGAATCTGTCGCACGGGGGTAAGTATAACGTCCAGTACGCTCTGCGCCTGGGCGCCGGCTTCGGATCGCAGATCGCCATGAACCTGCTGCGCAAGATCCCCGGCCAGGGTGAGCGCGTCGACAGGCCGGCTTACCAGCGCTGGCTCGCGGACGTCTCCGGTTACCCGGAAGCAGAGTTGGAAGTGGTGCAGCGCACACTACGCATCCTGGACCAGGGCATGCCGGTTAAACCACCGGCCCGCTCCCACTGGCAGTATGGATGTGGTCCGACCGCCTGGGCAGCGGTTGCGTCAGACGGGTCCACGGTTCCCGCAGCGGTTCAAGCGGCCGTCGCTTCGGCTCCGCAGCCCGTTCCGGCTGCACCGGCCCCGGTCGCTGCCAGCCCCGAAGAAATCAAGACCTACTTGCTGGCGGCGGTCAGTGAGAAGACCGGCTACCCCACTGAAGTGCTTGACCTGGACCTCGACCTTGAAGCAGATCTGGGCATCGACACGGTCAAGCAGGCTGAGCTGTTCCTGGCCATTCGTACCCAGTACAACATCCCCCGGCGTGAAGACCTGCGCCTATCGGACTACAACACGCTGGCCAAGGTCATCTCCTTTGTAGAAGACTCGCTGAAGCAGCCTGCACCGGAGACTGCTGCCATGGTCCCGCTGCCGCCGATCGCGCCCACCCAACCGCAAACCATCCTGGCTGTCTCTGCCCCTGCGGAAACTCCAATCCTTTCACCCGCTGCACCTGCTGCTGTTCCAGCCCCGGTCGCTGCCAGCCCCGAAGAAATCAAGACCTACCTGCTGGCGGCGGTCAGCGAGAAGACCGGCTACCCCACTGAAGTGCTTGACCTGGACCTCGACCTTGAAGCAGATCTGGGCATCGACACGGTCAAGCAGGCTGAGCTGTTCCTGGCCATTCGTACCCAGTACAACATCCCCCGGCGTGAAGACCTGCGCCTATCGGACTATAACACGCTGGCCAAGGTCATCGCCTTTGTAGAAGACTCGCTGAAACAGCCTGCTGCGGAGGCCGCGATTTCAGCCTCAGCCGCGGCTCCGGCTGCAGTTTCGGTCTTACAGGCTGATCTTTCCTCACCCGCCCAGGCTGTCCTCTCAGACACCGTGCCGGCATTACCTGAGACGCCCAGACCCTCATCCGTCCCTGCTGCAGCCTCTCCTGCAATCGTGGAGGTAAGCCCTGAGGAGATCAAGTCTGCCCTGCTCGCGGCGGTCAGCGAAAAGACCGGCTATCCACCGGAAGTGCTCGACCTGGACCTCGACCTGGAAGCAGATTTAGGCATTGACACGGTCAAACAGGCCGAGCTGTTTGCTTCGATCCGGAGCAGGTATGACATTCCTAGGCGTGAGGATTTGCGCCTTTCGGATTACAACACCCTGGCCAAGGTCATCGGCTTCGTTCAGGAATCCCTCCAGGCGAAAATGGCTGCAGCTCCTGCGGCCATGGCGCCTGCCGTGGAGGCCGCTGCCGAAGCCGAAAGCGCACCTGGTGCTGTCGTCCGGCGCGTCCCCAGGCCCGTGCTGCGCCCGCGTTTGGATCTCTGCCTGCCGACCTCGGTGTCCCTGGCCGAGGGCAGCCGAATCCTTGTTGTGGAAGGGACAGGCAAGAACGGGGAGTCCCTCGTCCGCAAGCTGCGAACACGTAATATCCAGGTCCTGCGCCTGGGCGCGGCGACCAGCCGGGAGGAAATAACCGTTACCCTGTCCACCTGGCTGGCAGAAGGTCCGATCCACGGAGTGTATTTCCTGCCTGCCTTGGATGTGGAACCCAAACTGACCGGGATGAACCTGCAGGAATGGCAGGCTGGCCTCGACCAGCGGCTGTACAGCCTGTTCACGATCATGAAGACTTTGCCCGAGGACGTCTTCCTCGTCTGCGCCACGCGCACCGGGGGGCTGCACGGCTATTCCGCCGAGGGAGCCATTGCTCCGTTCGGCGGGGCGGTCGGCGGCTTCGCCAAGGCGGTTGCCCGGGAACGCACCGGGGCATTCGTCAAGGTGGTCGATTTCGAAAGGGATGCAACTGCGGCTGCCATTGCCACACGACTGGTCGACGAGACCCTGTATGACCCCGGTTCACTCGAGGTGGGCTGGGAGCAAGGCCTGCGCTACGGCATTGCCCTGGTCGAGCAGCCGCGCCCGGTGGAGGTGAACTTCGAGCTGAAGCCCGGCAGCGTTTTCCTGATCAGCGGCGGAGCCAGTGCCATCATCCGCCCGATTGTCGCCGACCTGGTGAGCGCCACGCGCGGCACCTTCTACTTGCTCGATCGGGCTCCCGTGCCGAACGCTGGAGACCCAGACCTCACTCGGCTGGAGACTGACCGGGAAGGCTTGAAAGCCGACCTAATCGCCCGCTTCGGGCGCAGCGGTAAAAAGGCCACGCCGGTCCAGATAGAACAGGAACTGCTTTCCCTGGAACGCTCGGCGACCATCCTGAACACGCTGAAAACCATCGAACAGGCGGGCGGGAGGGCTCATTACCTGACCTGCGATGTCACCGACCCGGTTGGGATTGGGGAGGCGGTCCGGAAGGTCCTGGAAACCGAGAAAGCGCTCGATGTCTTTATCCATGCCGCCGGGCTGGAACGCTCCCGCAAGCTGGCCAGCAAGCCCTTCGACGAGTTTCACCTGGTCGTCTCCGTCAAAGCGGACGGCTTCTTTAACCTGTTCAAGGCCCTGGAAAGTGCCGGGAAGCTGCCGCGCGCCATGGTCTTTTTCTGCTCGATTGCCGGGCGCTTCGGAAATTCTGGCCAGACCGATTACAGCGCGGCCAACGATCTGCTTTGCCGGGTCGCCTCAGCCATGCGGGACCAGCACCCGGAAATCAAGACCCTGGCTCTGGATTGGAGCGCCTGGGCCGGGGTTGGCATGGCCAGCCGCGGCAATATCCCTGAACTGATGAAGCTGGCTGGCATCGATATGGTTGAGGCGGTGCAGGCTGCCCCGCTGGTGCGTAGTGAACTGACCGCCGGGAGCGGCGAGGTCGTCCTGGCCGGCTCTCTGGGCATTTTGATGGACGCCCTGGCCAAGGACGGCGGCGCCGACTTGATCCGCGCCGACGAGGCCTTGCGGGCGGGTAAACCGATCCATACCATGCTCAGCCATGTGGCCGGTTATGACCTCAACCGCGGCCTCGTCCTGGAAGCCGAGCTCGACCCGGCCACCCAGCCGTTCCTACGTGACCACGCCATGGACGGCGTGCCGATCCTGCCGGGCGTGATGGGCATCGAGGGCTTCTCCGTGGCGGCCAAGCACATCAGCACCGTGCTGGCTTCCAGCAAGGGTGCTTTGGATGTAAGCCGGTTGGAGGACATCCAGTTCTTGACCCCCTTCAAGTTCTACCGCAACGAGCCGCGGCGGGTCACCTGGATCGTGCTGGCCGTGCGCGAAGCCGCAGGGCTGGTCGTCCATGTGACACTCGAGTCCACCCGTACGCTGAAGACCCAAAAAGTCGAACATCTTCAGCATTTTACCGGGAAGGTCTACCTGAAACCACATTCCGCCGGGCTTGAGGAAGCCCGAACCGATGCGCCAATCTGGAATGGGGCATTTACGGTGAAGAAGGAAGACATCTACAAGTTGTTTTTCCACGGGCCGGCTTTCCAGGTGCTGGATGGAGTCCAGCGCAGCGGGGATGGTGTGCTGGGCAAGCTCAACAAGAGCCTGCCGTCGATTACAGGCGAGCCGCACGACCTGCTGTCTACACCGACCCTGGTAGAGCTGTGTTTCCAGACGGCCGGTATTTGGGAGATCAGCAGGACCGGCTCCCTGGCCCTGCCGCGCTCGGTTCGAAGTCTGACCCTGTACCGCCGCGATGTGGACGGTGCTGCCGTATATGCTGAAGTGAAGCCGCTGAAGGCTACCGATGGGAGCCTGTCCTTCAATGCACGTGTGGTGGATGCGGAAGGCCGGCTGTACCTTGAGCTGAAGGATTACCGCACCACGCCTCTGCCGTTCTCTGCGCAGAAGGAACTGCTGGTGCCTTTGAAGGGATTGGTCGAAGACTCCTGACCCGCATGGCTATTTTTTGCAGGCCGGATCGACCATCCGGCTTGCGTGTAAGGGAGCGCAGATGACGGATACGATCTATTGGGCGCTTATCAGCAGACCGGAAAACCTCTCGGAGAGAGGCGGGCAGCTTTTATCCCCTTCTGAGATGAATAAACTGTGCTCCCTGCGCTTCCCCAAGCGCAGGGACGACTGGCTGCTGGGCCGCTCGGCGGCGAAGTTGCTGGTGAGGAGCATCCCCAACTACCAGCATTTCTCCCCAGACGAGATGGAAATCCAGACTACCCCGGAGGGCGCGCCCTACCTCCGCCTGCCTTCGGGCAGCGCTTCACAGGACTGCCTTTCCATCAGCCACTGTGACCGGCACGCCATGTGCGCCTTTTCGCTTGGCCCGGCGTTGAAGTTTGGTGTCGACCTGGAAAAGGTCGAGCCGCGTTCGGAGGGCTTCGTCGAAGATTACTTTACCCCCGCGGAGCGGGAGATGGTCCACGCCTACCCGCTGGAAGTTCGCGACCTGGTCGCCACCCTGGTGTGGAGCCTCAAGGAGGCCATGCTCAAGGCCTTGGGGGTCGGCCTGCGCTGGGATACCCGCCAGGTGGAGATCGCTGATACGGATGATTTGTTCGCCCCCAACGGCCATCACCCTTGGCGTGAGATCCAGGTGGACGACCACGAACGGAAAGACCGCAGCTGGGCGGCCTGGTGGCAGCGTCGGGGCGATTTCGTTCTGACCATTGCGGGTTTCACCAAAGATCGTCCCGACCCGGGGTCGGTCCGGCTGGTTGAGAAGGGGATCAGGATCTGATAGTTACTCCTCAGCCCATTTAGGGCAGAGGGCCTTGGCAGTAGCAAAGAAATCAAGGATTTTCCATGGCCTCATAAATAGGGAAAGCAGCTGGCCCTGCGACTCCCGTCAGGCGTCCTGGAGCTGCTCTCACTGTGTGTTCTCCAAAGGGCGACTTTTACAGTCGCGGGCCGGCCAGGACCGAACAATATTTTGCGAAAAAGAAGTCCTTCGTGCGTTCGAAGAAGGGGGGATAGAGTGCGCCTAGTTCTCCCGGTTATACTCGTTTTGCCAAAGGAATAAAACATGTGAGGGTCATCTTTTATCCCATATTCCGCACCTGGAAATGATCAGGAAAGGAATTATGAGGTACCCATTGGGGAATGGAACGATATGATACACGTCGGATTGATCATTTAGGGACCGTTGCCGGGATATACTGGGAGATGGAGCTGATCGAACAGGCTGCTTGGCCCGCAGGTCCAAAATTGTTGCTTTATGTCAATTTGAGGTCCAGAATGTGGGTTTCACTTAGTTCGGTGGAAACACTTCGGGGCCAAAGACCTCACGAATGACCTCCAGCATATCAAAACCGTAATTTCCGGCAGGGTATTTGGGACCTTGGTTGATCGTTGGCTCAATGGTTGTCGTCTCTTGCCAGTCATTCCAGGTATTTTGCCAGATCAGTTTCCAGCCCTGGCTGCCTACTGGCTGGGCATATTTTCTAGCAACTTCAGCCATTGCAGTAACCTGATCCCTGCTAGTGGCAGGGACGTAAATACAATTCGTGTTGGCTATCCCTGGACAGAATTGGCGGTTATCAAATTGAGGCGTGAAACCGGGCTCCAGATTCACCGGGTCCTGGCGTCCAGTCACCATCAGACCCTTGATTTCATTCTGCCATGTAGCAAGGGCATGGTCGACTCCTGGAACAGTTGCACCCACATCCTTGTAAATTGCCACACCCGAGATGAGGAAGGTGAAGTTAGTGTTGGCGTCATAGGAAGCAGCTAATTTTGAATTAAACACATCTGTGCGAATAACATCTCCTACAATGAACACATCATAACCCCGGTCGGCAGCTTTTTTGCGCGCCTCCTGGAATGCCCCGGCAAAATTGCCAATTGCGTTCCAGGTTCCCCAGACATAGATGACTGGCCGGCCGTCGATTTTGAGATACTGTGGCTGGTTAAAATATTTCTGGGCAAAACGGTCGAAATCTGCGACAAAGGTATTATAGACATTCGGGTTATCGAAATCCATTCCCTTGCTTAGATCAACATTTAGGCCGGGTGTCCCTGTTATTCGCGACACGAGATCATAGAAGATGCACCAACGAATTTTATTGAGATTTGGGGCTTTCAGGAAGTCATCGTCCAGAGTGTTCTCCACTGAAGCGCCCACTCCGGGCGGGGTAGTCCACTCGATAGAAAATGCATCAACCCCAGAAGCAGCGGCCCAGTCGATCTGCTGCCGAATCACGGATGGGTTAGCGCTGTTGTAGTATAACCCCAGAGCTGGAGTGAGTTGGGTGCTAAGCTTGCCACTGCAGTTGAACTGTTCCCAGCCTCCATAACAGCCGGGACCGATATACCACAAGTTTAACTGACTGATGACGATGTACTCATTTGGAAACAGGATAGCGGTTGGTGTTGGAATCCCAGTTGCCGTTGGCGTAAGGGTGGGGATAGCTGCCTGTGTCTGGGTGATAGCCGCCTGTGTCTGGGCGATAGCAGTCTGCACTGCGATCGCTGACGGCGCGCAGGCACCCAATAAGCAGATCGCCAGAGTCAATGTAAGAAATCTAAACCCGACCATTTTTTACATCCCACTTTGAGAAGAAAAATTTATTCGATTGGTAAATTATTATCGCGCAATTTCCCATAATTTCCCCTCATGTCTATTTCCTGGTGCGGAATGTGGGTTTTATGAACCTTTCGTGAACTATAATGAGCAAGCCGAAAAGGAGGCATGTATGCAGGCTGCTGTCATCCTTCATGCGGGTCAAATCGAGGCCCGGGAGCTGCCCATCCCCGAGCCTACTTCAGGCGAACTGCTGATCCGGGTGATGGCCAGCGGCATTTGTGGGACGGATATCCACATCTTCCGCGGCGAATATATGGGCAGCTATCCGATCATACCCGGCCATGAGTTTGCAGGGGTGGTAGAAAAGGTTGGGGAAGCCGTCACGCGTTTCAAACCTGGCGACCGGGTGGCGGTTGAGCCGAATATCCCCTGCGATAACTGCGTCAACTGTCTCAACAACCGCCAAAACTTCTGTCTTAACTGGCAGGCGGTGGGGGTGACGAGGCCGGGCGGGATGGCCCAAGTGGTGAGTGCGCCGGAAAAGTCGGTTTTCGACATTGGGGATATGCCCTTCGAGCGGGCGGCGTTCATGGAGCCACTGTCGTGCGTATTGCATGGGCTGGAGGGCCTCGATCCGGCTGTGGCTTCCAGGGTCGCCATCCTGGGAGGCGGACCGATCGGAATATTACTCTTGCAAGCCATCCGGCTGCGCGGCGCGGCCGAGGTGACGGTCGTTGACAAAAATCCTGTTCGGGCGGCGTTTGCCCGGGAGCAGGGGGCCGGGCGCAGCCTGACCAGCCTGGATGATCTCGAGCGGGACACCTACGATGCAGTGGTGGACGCCACCGGAGCCGTGGCAGTGATGGGCCGGACGCCTGAATTCGTCCGGCATGGCGGGAAAATCCTGCTGTTTGGCGTGCCCCCTTCCGGCGAGACCATGACACTCGAGGCATTCCCCATTTTTCGCAAGGGATTGACCATTCTTTCGTCCTTCACTTCGCTGCGGAATTCCTACCAGGCGCTCGGCCTGCTGAAAAGCGGGCGCTTGTCACCCGAAGGGCTCATCTCGCACCGCCTGCCCCTGGACCAGCTGCAGCACGGCATCGAAGTTATCGAAAATGGGCTAGAGGGGGTTCGCAAGGTGATGATCCTGCCGAATGGCTAGGAAAATTGTTCAAGCGGGAATTTTTTTACGGTCAGGCTGTTCTGCAGACCTATTTTAATCAATGCATCGCGAGGTTCCTGCCCCGATCCCGTTTGCGATAATCAAGCTGCCGTCTTTAGGATGCGCGGAATGTCAATTTATGCAAAATATATTAGCTCTCTTAATAGGTGCGATCGTAGGCAGCGATGGTTTTGCCATACCGCTTGGTCAGGTGACGGAGCTCTGGAACCCTCTCGACTTGATTACTGGGCTTAGGTTTTGTTTCTCGCTGTGCTCGTCAGCGATATCGACTTAAGGAGCTGTCGCCGTGGGCGCGGCTGCACCGGATAGCGATGTTGGGCTTGCGGTCCATTCATAAATCGTATTTCCCAGTTTCAGTGTACCTTTTACCTTGGTGGACGATGTGAAGGTGCCGTCGAATGTATATGAGTCCATTGAAAATCCATTCATTTCTGAAAACGAGAATTCGAAAGAATTATTTTTTAATACTTCCGGGCTATTTGTGTCAAACAAAACGGAGACCTGGGTATCGGGGGTTAGATCACCGAAATAGTGCGTAGCTTCAGCTTGTGTTATCTGATTGCTGTCCTTATTTACTGTAAAAACCAAAATCCACGTTTGATCATAGCCGCCATTATTTTTGAACTGTAGAGACCCTTTCCAATCTCCCGGTTGAGGTTTGCCATTGGCTGCGGCGTAATTCGAAAGATTACTGGCGATACTGCAGCTCATGCTGACAAAAAACAGCAATAGGGATAAAACAAAATGAGTAAGGATCCGCTTCTTTTTCATATCATTTTTCTCCTTTGTGGATAGATTGCATCGTGAATCTTTGCCTCCAATGATTTCGGATTTAACCGTGCCTGCCCACCAGCGTCAGAAACAAAAAACTTTTTGAGGGAACATGTCCTCTCAGCAAACCGATGAAATGGTTTCTTCGGCTATTTGACCAAAGGAGGGATGGTCAATGGTGATCCTGGAATTTCTGGTGCTATACCTGCTCGGTGCTGGACGAGGCTGACACTGGATTCTCGCTCTTTTTCCCTGGAAAGGTGTGAAGAACCCAGTGTGATTTGCCGCGGAATGCACAAAGGTATTCGTCTGACCCGAAAGCGAAAATTGAAGGTGTTCCCGTTAATGCGGGTGAGAATGAAGACACCAATCGGACTCCAATGGATCGGCGCACAACATCGACAGCTCCCTGCTTCCGATCTGGAGGTGCGGGCTGCCGTTATTGCTGACCTCAAGGCTTGCCTGGGTCTGGCTCATGATCCTGGAAGGATGAGTTGAGTCTGGCATGTTTACCTCCTCCATATGCCGGATTATTTTCCCCGCGGGGAAACTTGAAAATATTATGCCCCAATCCGGATTGGTTGTCAATTGGTTTAGACAACCTGTGCGCGTACGATCCAATTCAGCATCCCGAGTACCCTGCTGCCCATCACAACTTCCCCATCCCCAATGCTGGCAAGCCTGCTGGCCTTCAGCCGTCCTTTCGCTGCTTTCAAACTCTTCTCCTGGCCCGAAATCTTGGTAGAATTGAGTATCGCCTCAATTGTTTTCTTCATCCTGGTTTTCGGTAAATCCCTGTGAAAGGTGGAAATTGTATGGAGGCCTCGACCCCCGTCAGCGACAAGGAAGATGTCACCTGCCCGAACTGCGGCGCCAGCCTGGCCTATAAACCTGGCACGACCAGCCTGGTCTGCGAGCACTGCGGCGCTTCGTTTGAGATCAAGATCCATAACGCCACCCAGGCAGATGCGCAGAAGGAGAACGACCTCTCCTCCGCACTGACCGGCGACTGGCAGGCTGCCCAGCCTCGGGTGCAGACGTATGTAGTGAAATGCCCTGCTTGTGGTGCGGAGACTGCGCTGGATAAGAACATTTTTTCCTCTGCCTGTGCCTTTTGCGGTACGCCCATATCGGTCGCACCAGACAAGCGCTCACTCGCCCATCCCCAGGCGGTTTTACCATTCAGGTTCGATAAGGAGATCGCCTCGGCTGATTTCAATAAATGGCTGCGCAGGCTGTGGTTTGCTCCCAGCGACCTGAAGAAAGCCGCCTCCAGCGACCGCTTCAATGGGGTGTACCTCCCTTTCTGGACCTTCGACGCGGATACCGAAACCGCCTACCGGGGCGAGCGCGGCATACATTATACGGAGACTGTCCGGCGCGTGGCCGGCAATAGGGAGGAAACCCATACAGAGATCAAGACGCGCTGGTCGGCCGTGAGCGGAGTGATCCGGCGCGCCTTCAACGACATCCTGATAACGGCCAGCCGCGCCCTCCCGGAAAAATACCTGGACCGGCTCGAGCCTTGGGACCTGGCCAACCTGGTTCCGTTCGACGAGCGCTATTTGACCGGCTTTAAAGCCGAGGTCAGCCAGGTGGGCATCCGGGACGGATTCGAAGAAGCCAAGCAGATAATGGCGGTATCCATCTGGGGGGACATTAAGAAGGACATTGGAGGGGATGAACAGCAAATCAATGACGTTCAAACCAAATATGCGGCAACGACCTATAAATACATCCTGTTGCCGGTATGGCTGAGCGTTTACCGTTACGGGAGCAAGGTATACCACTTTGTGATGAACGCCCGCACCGGTGAAGTGCAGGGGGAGCGTCCCTACAGCGCCATCAAGATCGCACTGGCCGTGTTGGTCGGGCTGCTGGTCCTGTCGGCCATCCTCTACTTTACCGGGCACCACTAAACCAGTTGGAATGAGGCATGATCCGCTTGACTCATTCAGAATAGTTTTGGGTGAAAGCGCAAGCGAGGGCAGCTGCTACGCCAGGGGAAAGCTCCGATATTTGTATCGACGGTCAGGAAAGCGGCTTCTCCGGAGTGTAGCGCTGGAGGCAGGCCGGGAGGACCACCCCCTGCATTTCCAAAGAACGGACCCGGGTGAGATAGGCGCAGCCGCGCAGGATATGCCAAGCCACGTCGACCACATGGCGGTTTTGCGGTGCTTCCAAATAGGTCCCTTTCACCCAGTCGTTGAATGCGCCCATGGCCGGGCCGCACCACACCTGGTAATCGATCTCCCGCCCTTTTTCACCATTGATCGACCAGCGGGAGGACAGCCCCAGGTACCAGCGGAAGACCAGTGCCATCTTGTCCTTGGGGTTGGCATTGGCGCGCTCCAGCTGGCGTGGGTCGCGCTCCTGGAAGAATTTGACACATTCATTCCAGATCGAGACGAAATCCCTCTTAAAGATGGTCTTTTCCAGCCGCTCGCGTTCCGCGGCGGGGACTTCCTCCCAGGCGTTATAGCGGGTGTAGAGTTCGTAGAGCTTTTGGGCCCGCATCGAGAACATCGTGCCTCGTTTGAGCACCTGTACCTTGACACCCATCTCAAACATGTCTCCGGCCGGGGCCATGGCCACATCGGCCATGTCCATCTGCCCAAGCAGGTTGCGGGTGTGTTCCGAGGTTCCGGCTTCGACGCAGCCCTGGTTGATCGAACCAGTTTCGATGAAAGCAGCCCCAAGCATCAGGGCGGCTGCTGCTGCGGAGGGAGTCCCAATCCCCCCTGCCGCGCCAATGCGGACCGGTTGTGGGTAGTGATATTTTTCCTGGGCCCGGTCGCGCGCCGCCAGGAAGGCCGGAATCATGCAAACCAGGGGACGGTTGTCGGTGTGACCGCCGGAATCAGCTTCCACGGTGATATCGTCCGCCATTGGGACGTGCTTGGCAAGCTCGGCTTGCTGGGGGGTGATTTTCTTTTGCTGAAGCAATTCGTTCAACAAATCGGCTGGTGCGGGTTCCAGAAATTTTTGGGCCATTTCCAGCCGGGAGATTTTAGCAATGATCCGGTTGCCGATCACAATTTCACCGCCTGCTGCCTGGGAAAGACCCGCGACCCGGTAATATACCAAAGGAGGTGTCAAGGCCAGGTAGGCTGAAGCCTCAACAGTGCGCACCTGATATTTGAGGTAAAGGTCAACGACCCGCCCCTCGAGGGCAGGCTCGTTCGGGCTGTTCAGCAGGTTGAAGACGTACGGTCCTGCTGGCAGGGCTGCTTTAATCTTCTGGATGGCGCCTTCGATACGCGCAGGACCGAGACCACCAGCCCCAAATGAGCCCATGAACCCGGCACGGCCCAGGGCAATCACCAGGTCTTCGGTGGCAATCCCATTGGCCATGGCCCCGGTGTAATACGCGAATTTTGTCCCGTATGTTTTACAAAAATTCGCGTCACCGAGCAGTTCCAGCGGCTGGGCAGGCACTATGCCAAGGACTTTCAGCCCATCGGCCCCAGACTGCACCGCCCCGGCAAAAACGATGCCGATACTTCCATCCAGCTCCACCGCCCAGATGGATTTCTCCAGCTCTAAAAGTGCCCGCTGGATGTCTTCAATCGTAAAAAGCACACCCTCCCTGCTTCCCTGCCAGGACAGCCCTGGTGTCGTGTGCCCATTTTTAAACAGTAACTCGCTTTTCAACCTTTCCTCCTTATCACTTTCGAGAAAGCTTTATACGATAACCCTGACAGGTTGTAATGGATGCGTCCGTAACAGGACATGTCTGGACATCCACTGTTAAAACGATTATGTTGGTGTTGGAAACGATGACAACGGGAATCGCGGTCCCTACCCTAGGAAGAGCCTGAGCATCAGCAGGGCAGCCATGCCGGCAAGGATGGTCAGGATGACGTTTTTCGTACGCCAGGCGACCAGGACCGCCAGGGCGCCCGCGATGATTTGTGGGTTGTGAAAGGAAAAATCCGTTCGCCCATCTCGGCTGACCAGTCCCGGCAGGATGATCGCCGACAGGACTGCAGCGGGCACGAAGCGCAGGCTGCGCTGAAACCAGTCCGGAACTTTGATCCGATCGAAAAGGAAAATGAACGAAAGCCGGGTAGCGAAGGTAATGAAGCCTGCCGCCAGCATGATCAGCCAAAGGGTCATTTCTTCTTTCCTTCCAGCCCCATTCCGGTAACGATGCCGATCAAAGCCGCCATTAATAGGCCGGTCTTATAAGGGAAATTCATGGTCAATACACCTGCCAGGCCGGCGACAAAGGCTGCAGCAACGCTGGCGCGATCCTTGAGAGCCGGGATCACCAGGGCGATGAAGGTGAGCGGCAGGATGAAATCCAGCGGCCAGGTCTGGGGGATGCGGGCGCCGATGAAGATGCCCAGCGCTGTGCTGACCTGCCACGAACTCCACAGCGTCAGCCCCGCTCCCAGGAAATACCAGTGCCGGTTGACTGGGTCCCCTTCCTGGTTGTAATGGGTGATGGTGACGGCATAGGCTTCGTCGGTTAGGAGATAAGCCAGCAGGGTTTTCCAGGCCGGGTTCAAGTGTTTGACATGGGGTGCCACCGAGGCACTGTACAGGGCGTGGCGCAGGTTGACGACGAACACGACAATCAGGATGACGATCCCTGCAGCACCCGTGGCAACCAGTTGGGTGGCGATGAACTGGGCCGAGCCAGCAAAAATGACTGAGGACATCGCCTGGGCCGCTGCTGTGGTCAGATGCGCGCTCATCGCCAGAGCACCATATATCAACCCGAAAGGAACCACCCCCAGTAAAATCGGGGTTTCATCCCTCGCCCCGCTCCAGAATTCCTGTTTTCGTGTTTTCGCGATCATGATCCCTTCCGGAGATGATGGGCGTTGAATTCTTTTGATGCGCAGGAAACTTTAGCCCTCGGCCCGGCACTGTTCATATTTATTTCAGGAGCGAGCTGCTGCTCGCTCCTGATTTTTTTACTTTGCGTAATCGATCGCCCGCGTCTCGCGGATGACCGTCACCCGGATCTGGCCGGGGTACTGCATGGTTTCTTCGATCTTCTTCGCAATGTCCCGTGCCAGACGCGTGGCTTCCAGGTCGTCGATTTCCTCCGGTCGGACGATGATGCGCACTTCCCGTCCGGCCTGGATGGCGTAAGCCTGGCCGACGCCCTTGAACGAGGTGGCCATTTCCTCCAGGGTGCGGATGCGCTTGATGTAGGCTTCCAGATCTTCACGCCGGGCGCCCGGGCGCGCTCCAGAAATGGCATCCGCGGATTCGGCGATGACGGCTTCCACGCTCTCCTGTTCCACTTCGTGGTGATGGGAGGCGATGGCATTGACTACCTGCTGGTTAACGCCGTACCGCTTGGCAAATTCAGCGCCCAGAAGGGCATGGGTGCCTTCCTGGTTGTGGTCCATGGCCTTGCCCAGGTCGTGCAGGAATCCACTTGCCTTGGCAAGCTCCATGTTCGCCCCAAGTTCAGCCGCCAGAATGCCGGACAGCTTGGCGACCTCCACTGCATGAGCCAGTTGATTCTGCCCATACGAGGTGCGGTATTTGAGCCGGCCCATCATGCGGATGATTTCGGAGTGCAGGCCGGGTACTCCGGCGTCGAAGGCTGCCTGCTCGCCGGCTTCGACGATGGTTTTATCCACCGCCTTTTGCTCGTCATCCAGGACTTTCTCGATGTGCGCCGGGTGAATGCGGCCATCCAGGATCAGCCGGGCCAGCGCCCGCCGGGCTACCTCCCGCCGCACCGGGTCGAAGCAGGAAATGGTCACTGCCTCGGGGGTGTCGTCGACAATGACATCCACTCCCGCTGCCTGTTCAAAGGCGCGGATGTTGCGCCCGTTGCGGCCGACAATGCGGCCTTTCATTTCCTCATTCGGCAGGGGCACGATGGAGGTGGTAAACTCGGCCACCCGGTCTGAGGCGACCCGCTGGATAGAATCGGCGATCAGCTTGCGGGCGCGCTTTTCACCCTCTTCCCGTGCTTCGGTTTCGATTTGGCGGATGATGCGTGCCATGTCATTCCGGGCATCCTTCTCGACCTCGCCAAGCAGGATGGTGCGGGCCTCATCGACCGTCATCTGCGCAACGCGCTGGAGCTCGGCCATTTGTTGTTCGTGCAATTTCTCAATTTCGTTGGCGCGTTTGTCCACCGAACTCTGGCGCTTGTTGACCGCCTGCTCGCGCTGTTCCAGACGCTCGAGACGGGTATCCAGTTCGGTGCGGCGTTTGGTCAGGCGCTCTTCCTCTTTATCCAGTTCCGCTCGCAAGCGATTGATTTCGGCTTCGGCGGACTGGGAGATCTTCAGGGCATTATCGCGTGCCTGCAGTTCGACGGTCCGCGCCTGGTCCCTGGCATCCTGAACGATCTTATTGGCCTTGTCCCGCTGCTGCTGCTGAACCCTTTCCGATCGAACCCGGCTGAGGAAATACCCAATGACGAAACCCAGGAGCAGGGTCACGCCAGCAATACCAAATGCGATGATGTTCATGTTCAATCCTTTTTATCAAGGTTTCCACCGTCGTCCGCCATCCGGATCTCTTCCCAGATTTCAGAGACGAGCGGTGAGGAAATGTCATACGAAAAGCCGCGCCGGGCCAGGAATCCACCTAATTTTTGACGGAATTCAGGCCATTCCAGGCCGGCCAGCCGCCTGGCGTATTTCCGAGCGGCAGCGCCAGCCAGGGCTGCCTCGTCCACCTGTTCCTCCAAAACGGAACCGATGACTTCTTCATCGAGGCCTTTGCGGCGTAATTCCATTCGAAGCGAAGATTTGCTGCGCGGGCGGAAGGTGTTGCGGTTCTCGACCCAGATTCGGGCGAAAGCTGCATCATCCAACATTCCAGCCTCATGCAGGTGGTGGAGGGTCTCATCAATTACCGCTTCCGAAACGTTGTGCTTTGAAAGGTTCTGGCGGACTTCCACCGAGGAGCGTGGCCGGTAACCCAGGAAATGCAGCGCCTTTTGATAAACGGCCTCACGCTCTTCTTCGGCTTTCAGGGTGGTGATTTTTTCTTCGCTGAGCTCCTGTCCAGACTTCAGCCAGGCGGCAACAACGCGGGACAGACCGAAGGCGAACTCCCCGTCCAGGTAGACGTTTACCCGCTGGGGATTCTTTTTCTGAGGCTCGATCGCTGTGATTCTTGCCATTTTTCCTTGCCTCACTCCATCCCTTGCTGTAGCGGAGCCCCTTTCAGGAGTGCGTGTGGAGGGGTCAGGGGTGAGGGTTTAAAAATAACACAGCCGCGGGCTGCCTTTTGGAGGCCACGGCTGTGGAACTTGCTCTTGGAAACGAACCTGTGCCTGCATCCCGCTTGGCGCAGATTGGTCGATCAGCGGCCAGAATCCTGGGAAGGATCTGTTGCTGATGGTGGGACTGGTTGGGTGGAGTCTTTAGTCTTTCAGTTGAGCCTATCCTGTGATACCTGGTCGCGTTTGGTTTCAGACGATCAGACTTCCCAATTTGCTGCCCAAAATTTGGGGGTTATGGGCGTACCCCAGGATTTTCCAAGAGTTCCGTTTGCTAGCCATGGCCGCGGCAGTGACGAAATTGTTGAGGGCGGCACTCATCCGATGGGGATGTGCTCATATTATACATGAAAATAACCCGGGATGGTGATATCGCTTCCTGGGCAGGTCGATTGTCAATCCTGAAACGGGTCCGCGTTTGACTTAATGGTGACAAAAGGAACTAGTGGCGTATAATGGGCATGTGCGATAATACAATCAGTTCATTCATGGACGCCGACTTTTATTTGGAGGATCTATGCCTAAAGTAACCGATGAAGAGGCCCGGGAATATCATCATCTCAATGGGAAACCGGGCAAGATATCTGTCGTCCCGACTAAGCCGATGGACACCCAGCGTGACTTGAGTCTGGCGTATACACCCGGCGTGGCCGTTCCCGTCCTGGATATTGAAAAGGACCCCGAAATGGCCTATGAATACACTTCGAAAGGCAACCTGGTGGCGGTGCTTACAAATGGTACTGCCATTCTGGGTCTGGGTGACCGAGGTGCCCTGGCGAGCAAGCCTGTCATGGAGGGGAAGGGTGTGCTCTTTAAGCGTTTTGCGGACGTAGATGTCTTTGACATCGAGGTAAACACCCATGACCCGGATGAGGTAATCCTGGTGGCAAAAGCGATTGCCCCGACATTCGGCGGCATCAACCTGGAGGACATCAAGGCCCCCGAATGCTTTTACATCGAAGAGAAGCTCAAAGAGATGTTGGATATCCCTGTTTTCCATGATGACCAACACGGCACGGCCATCATCTCCTCGGCCGCACTGGCCAATGCTCTGGAGGTCGTCGGCAAGAAGCACAGCCAGGTCAAGGTGGTCATCTCCGGTGCCGGTGCTTCGGCCATCTCTTGCGCCAACCTGGCCATGCGCTGGGGCGTAAAACGGAAAAACATCCTGATGCTGGACAGCAAAGGCGTCATTTATAAAGGCCGCACTGAAAACATGAATAAATACAAAGAGGCTTTCGCCGCGGACACCGACCGCCGGACCTTGGCGGAGGCGGTGCGCGGCGCGGATGTATTCTACGGACTGTCGGTGGCCAACGTGCTTACGCCCGAGATGGTCAAGACCATGGCCGAACGCCCATTCATCTGCGCCATGGCCAACCCGGATCCGGAGATCCGTTACGAGCTGGCCAAGGAGGCCCGCCCCGACGCCATCGTAGCCACTGGCCGCTCGGACTATCCCAATCAGGTGAACAACGTACTCGGTTTCCCCTTCATATTCCGAGGTGCCTTGGACGTACGCGCCAGGGCGATAAATGAAGAAATGAAATTTGCTGCCTCGAAATCCCTGTATAACCTGACCCGCGAAGATGTGCCGGATTCGGTGCTGCGGGCTTATAGCGTGGACAGCATGAAGTTTGGTCCGGAGTACATCATTCCCAAGCCGCTCGACCCGCGGGTCATGCTGTGGGAGTCGACGGCGGTGGCCCAGGCGGCCATGGAGAACAGGTGTGGCCCGGCTGAAGATCGACATTGACGAGTACCGGGAGCAGCTGGCCTTCCGCCTCGGGAAGGGTGCCCGGGTGCGCTACTTCTTCATGAACAAGGCCAAGTCTGCCAAACCCAAGAAGCGCATCGTCTTCGCAGAGGGCGAGGAGCCAAAGATTATCCGGGCCGCCGTCCAGGTCCAGGACGAGGGCATCGGCACGCCAATTCTGATTGGACGGCCGGAGGTCATCAAGGAAAAGATCGCCGAGCTGGGACTCGACTTCACCTGCGAAATTATCGATCCCGGCAACTTCGCCAAGTTCGAGCAGTATGTCGAGGCATTCCACACCCAGCGTGCTCGCAAAGGAATGATCCTGCCCAAGGCGATTAAGCGCATGCGCGAGCCAGTCGTGCTTGGCCCGATGATGGTCAAGATGGGCGATGCCGATGCCTGCGTTTGCGGCCTGACCTACGAGTACCCGGAGGTCATCCGCCCGGCACTGCAAATCCTGCAAACGGGGAAGGGCGCTACCCTGGTCGCTGGGGTGTATATCATGATCGTCGATGAGCGCGTTTTCCTGTTCACCGATGCGACTGTCAATATCGAACCCAGTGTTGAAGCTCTGGCCGAGATCGCACTGCACGCCGCTGACTTTGCCAGGCAGCTGGAACTTGAGCCGCGTGTCGCCTTCCTGTCCTTCTCCAACTTTGGTTCCAGCCCGCACCCGCTCACCGACAAGGTACACAAGGCAGTCGAGCTGGTCAAGAAGATGCGTCCGGGGTTAAAGGTGGACGGCGAGATGCAGGCAGACACCGCTGTGGTGTCCGAGATCATTGAACAGCGTTATCCGTTCAGTGCAGTGAGGGATCCCAATGTGCTGGTTTTCCCGGATCTTGAGTCGGCCAACATTGCCTATAAGTTGTTGGCCCGCTTGGGCAACGCCAAAGCCATCGGCCCGATCCTGCTCGGTACTGGCGCACCGATCCATGTCCTGCAGACTGGCGACGAAGTGGATTCAATCGTCCAAGTGGCGGCGGTGGCTGCGATGGATGCCATGAACCGGGAGGAAGTTCCCAACACCAAAGACTAGGCTCGCTGGGTTAGAGGGAAGGCAATTGTATCCGTAGGGTTTTCTCTGCCCGGGGTGGACTGCCGTCCTGCCCCGGGTTTTTCGTGTACAATAGGCCCATGCCTGACTCAGCCCGCCTCGACTTGCCGAGTATGCGCCTTCACAAGCACCAGGTTTTCTGGCAGATCCTCCTGCCGGTGCTCTTGGCCGTACTGCTGGGGCTTGTGGCGGGTGGTCTTACCATCATGGCCGGTCTCGAGGCGGCCTCCAGGACGCGGTTGTGGGCGGATATCTCGATTATCTGGCTGGTTATCCAGCTGCTGATCCTCGGGGTGATATTCCTGGCCGTTCTAGTCGTCGTGATTGTCGGACTTGTCAAACTGCTCCAGATCACCCCGCGCTTCACCTCCCGCGGGCAAGAGCTGGCTGGACGTGTCGAAGCCGGAACGAAGAAAATTGCCGGCGGAGCGGTGAGCCCGTTTATCAGGATACATCAGGTCGGCGCTGTAATTGATTATGTAATCAAAAAGGCGTTGGGTTCCACCCAACCAGGTGGAAAGGAATAATACTATGAATGAAAATGCCATCATTCCCCAGGAAGAAAAAGAGGATGATTCGTGGAAAGTCCAGACGCTGGTCATCGGTGCAGTCCTTGGCGCTCTGACCGGCCTGGGCGCGGCTTTCCTGCTGACCAAACGCGCCGAGCAAAAAGGCAACCGGGTTTCCATCACTCCTGGAAAAGGAGTGCGGTTGGGCGTGTTGATCGCTGGGCTGCTCAGGTCGATCCTATCATTGGGGGAGGATTAGGTTATCTTTTTTGTTTGACCGGCAGCGAAATAATCGAATCGATCCCTCTGGCTTGAAACGACCGGTGAATGGTTCCCGGTCGTTTATTATTTTTATATTGCATGTCTGCGCAAGGTAACCCTGACCATGGCCCGGTTGCCCTAGCTCCGGATGAGGTTGCTGGCTGCCCTGAGCGCCGGGGAAGGCCGGGATTGTGGTGGGGATGGCAGTGGTGAGGCACGCGGGGATGTCATACGATGCGGATCCTGCGGCAGCCTGAGCGCGTTTAAACAGGCCAGGCAGACGCGGCCCGGCTCCCGTTTTGGGATAATCAGCCGGCATTCCTTGGAGTGCGGCTGAGCCAAAGACTTGATGTCTGCCGGCATCGAGCAGTATCACCACGCGCCGCCCAAAAAACACTCAGGGCATCGTTAATGAAACTGTGCATTCTTTCCATTAAAGGTTATCGGTCACTCCCGAACAAGATCAGGCCTTCCTGCACACCAGCCCCTTAAGGTATGCCCCCTCAGGAAAATTTAGGGCCACCGGGTGATCCGGACCCTGGGAACAATGCTCGAGGATCTGTGCATCGACGCCAGCGTCGAGCGCGGCGGAGGCGACGATCTTCTGGAACAACGCCGCGTCCACGCCTCCGGAGCAGGAAAAGGTGACCAGGAGGCCGCTTGGCCGTAGCAGCTTGAAGCCGAGCAGGTTGATGTCCTTGTAGCCGCGGGCCGCCTTTTCGACCTGGGTAGCGGTCGGGGCAAACTTGGGCGGGTCGAGCACAACCAGGTCGAACTGCCGGCCCTCATCACGGAATTTACGCAGCAGCTGAAATACATCGCCTTCCATCGTCTGGTGCCTGTCGACTGGAAGGCCGTTCAGTGCGACGTTTTCCCGACACAGAGCCAGGGCATCCGTGGAGGCATCCACCGAGATCACAGAACGGGCTCCGCCGGCCAGGGCGTTGACGGTGAATCCGCCGGTGTAGCAAAAGCAGTCCAGAATGTCCCGGGCCTCTGCCAGAGAGCGCAGGTGCGAGCGATTTTCGCGCTGGTCGAGATAAAAACCGGTCTTGTGACCGGCGGCAAGGTCAACAGTGAATTGCAGCCCGTTTTCGGTAATGGTCAGCTTTTCGGGAGGATTGCCCCGCAGCGGGCCGGTGCGCGTCATCAAGCCCTCCAGCTCGCGTACATCGGCGTCCGAGCGCTCATAGAGATCTTTCAAACCGGTGAGCTCGAGGAGCACTCCGGCCAGTGTTTCACGCCACGACTCTGCCCCGGTGGACAGGAACTGGGCGACCAGGACCCCGTCATAGCGGTCGACAATCAGCCCAGGCAATAGATCGCCTTCGGCATGGATCAACCGGAATGCGGAAGGCAGCCGCTGGAATGCAGCGGGAAGAATGATGGAAGGAGGATCGTGGGTGACCGTTGGTTGAACGCCAAAGATCGTCATCCGCTGACGGATTGAGGCTTCGATGCGTTTTCGGAAGAAGGATTCATCCACTCCTTCGTCCGGGTCGAAGGTCCAGACACGGGCGCGAATTTGTGAATCGGGACTGTAGGCAGCCCGGGCCAGGAACTCGCCATTGGCTGAAAGCAGTTCGACGGTCCCGCCTGCTTCGGGATCTCCATCCACGCGGGCCACCGCCCCGGAGAAGACCCATGGGTGGCGGCGCAGGAGTGATTTTTCGCGTCCGGGTTTAAGCTGAAGGGAGGGCATGATAAACCGCCGTGGGGAGGATCTTGGGGATTACGCGGTCCGCCGGGGTGCGCGCAGAGCGGAGCGGATCATCAGAAACTCGGTAATGTTATCGGGAGTAATGAGCCCAACCAGCTGGCCGTCGTGGGTAACCGGGAGCATGTGCATTTTGGATTCCTGCAGGAGGCTCATGGCTTTTTCGACCATTTCATATGAATCGATCTCGGGCGGATTCGGGTGCATGACACTGGGCACGGCGGCATTTTGCCCGTATTTTGTCAGGCCTTTGATCAGGTCTTCGCGGGCCAGGATTCCGATGACCTGGCTGTTTTCGATAACAGGGAAATCGTGCTGAGAAGTGGCCAGGATCAACTGCATCGCCCGCTCCAGTGTATCCTGCGGCGAAAGGTATTGGAAATCGGTCAGCATCGCCCGACTGATGGGGATGCCGCCGAGGGCGGTTTTCATCTGGGCCATGTTGGTTTCCTGACCAGCGCCGATAAAGACGAACAGGGCGATGAACAGCAGGATGGGATCATAGAGCAGGCCTACGAATCCGAACAGGAGCGCCAGTCCCTGCCCGATGCCTGCAGCGATCTGGGTGGCACGCGTGTATTCCAGCTTGAGCCCCAGCAGCGCTCGCAGAACGCGGCCGCCGTCCATGGGGAAAGCTGGAATCAGGTTGAACCCGGCCAGCAGTGCGTTGGTCAGCATCAAACGGACGAGGATGGGACCGCTGGTCAGACTGAATTGTGCAAATGAGGGGACTGTACCCGTGGCTGCCAGCCAGAGGAACAAAATGGCGGAAATGACCAGGTTGACAAATGGACCGGCCAGGGCCACCCAGAGCTCCTGGATGGGGACATCCGGCATGCGTTCCAGCCGGGCAACCCCCCCGATGGGGTAGAGGGTGATGTCGCGCGTCTGGATCCCGTAGTGTTGGGCGGTCAGGGCGTGGCCGAATTCATGCAGGATGACGAAGGCGAACAGCGCCAGGATGAAGAGTGTGCTGGATAAAACCGCCGCCCAGGATTGGTTCTCCAGCCACTGTCCAACGGCCAGCCAGCCGACAAGCAAAAGGAAGGTAGCATGTACGTACACGCCTATTCCGCGGAAGCTGCCGATTTTCCAAGACCATTTCATGGGAAAAACCTCCTAGCAAAACGTACGAATAAATTGTGCTTATTTTATACCATCCGTGTGTCGAATATGTCTCAATCGTGTTAGAAATTCATCAACTGTCCTCCTAAATAAAAAGGGGCGGACAAGTGTCCGCCCCTGCTAAAAACGCTTAGTGGATGATCCCGATCTCCCTGCCGGCCTGGGTGATGACCTCCAGGGTGTGATCGATCTCCTCTGGCTCGTGCGCGGCAGTCACCGTGGCACGCAGGCGTGCCTGTCCCTCCGGAACAGCCGGAGAGACCACTGGTAGAACGAACACATCCTTGTGCTGACAGGCCTGAGTCAGCAGATAGGCAGACTCGTCAGTACCGCACAGCACCGGAACGATGGCTGTCGTGGTCAGCATGGTGTCGAAGCCAGCGGATTTGAGGCCTCGGATGAACTGCTCAGCGTTGGCGCAGACCTTTTTGATGCGCCAGGGCTCGTCCAGTATGACCTTGAAAGCCTCATTAGCCGCTGCAGCCTGCGCCGGTGGCAGGGCAGCAGAAAAGATATACGCCCGGCTGGCGTGGCGCAGGTATTGAATGAGTTCCTTATTACCGGCCACGTAGCCGCCCACAGAGGGGATGGTCTTGCTTAAGGTGCCCATCTTGATATCGATCACGTTGCCCAGGCCGAAGTGTTCCTCGATGCCGCGTCCGGTTCTGCCCAGAACGCCGACCGAATGAGCTTCGTCGATCATCAGCCAGGCGCCGTGCTTTTGGCACAGCGCTACAATCCTGGGCAAGTCGAGCACGTCGCCGTCCATGCTGAAGACTGCATCGGCCACGACCAGCCTGGCCGCGCCGCTGGGGACCTGCTGGAGACGCTTCTCCAGTTCGTCCATATCGTTGTGTTTAAAGCGGCGGAACTCCGCCCCGGACATGAGGCAGCCGTCGACAATGGAGGCGTGGTTGAGCTTGTCCGAGATAACATAATCGCCGCGGCCCATCAGGGTCGAGATGACAGTCAGGTTGGTGGAGTAGCCGGAGGAATAGGTGATGGCCGCCTCGGCGTCCTTGAAGGCCGCGATGGTCTCTTCGAGCTCTGTGTGCAGGGTCAGCGTGCCGGCCAGCAGGCGGACGCCGTTGGTACCGGTGCCGAACTTGTCGACAGCCGCCTTGGCCGCGGCGTTGATCCGCGGGTGACCGATCAACCCCAGATAACTGTAGGAGGCATACATCCCCATTTCCCGACCTCGCACCATGACGCGCAATCCACCCCGGATTTCTTCGACCGGTTGGTTGTAGAAATACAAATCGTTTTTCTTGAGCCGGTTCTCGCGTTCGGAAAAAAAGCGGATCCGGCGGGTTACCGCATCGTCGGTGGTGCGGATGTCCATGGCTTGCTCCTCAATTAAAAAATCTGCGTAAGTGTAGCCGAGAGGGGTGCTTCTGTCAAATAATAAACCCGCCGAGCATCCTGATGCGGGTTTTTTTTATTTTCTCTAAGGGGAGAGAGGTTTCAGAACCATGATCGGGATATGCCGCTTCGTCATTTCTTTATAATGGAGATAAGGCGGATGATGCTCGGTGGCGAACTGCCACAAGCGGTCGTATTCCTCCCCATCCGCTTCGTAGGCTTCCACCGGGATGGCCTTTCCTTCAACCTCGATGGAGCTTCGCGGCTCTTTCATCAGGTTGTAATACCAGGCCGGGTTTGCATCCTTGCCCCAGTTGGAGGCGACCAGGAAGTAAAAGCTCTCCACATAGAAATAGGCAATCGGTGTGGTATAGGATCTGCCGGATTTGCGGCCGATGGTGTGCAGTAGCAGGATGGTCTGCGAGCCCAGCTTGCTGCCCAGGCGTCCGCGGCTGGTCTGGATGGAGAAAACGTTCAATGCCATGAAAACCCGAAGGAAAAATTTATTCATCGTCCTGCCTCTTTATGATTAAATTGGGCGGGCCTGCATTCTGCGGTGAGATGGGTCAGACATTTTGCCGGCCTATTTTTCGAGCATCTTCTTCATCGGCTCCCAGTAGTTGTCGATCCAGCCCTGCGTGAACTCCTCTTCGGTGCCATCCGGGACTCCGGTATGGATGAAATTCAGGCGGGTGCCTTCGGGAATGGAGGTCAGCAGGAAGGTGACCATGGAAAAATGACCTTCCGGCCAGTCCATGGCGCGCCAGGACTGGACGATCTTTTGGTCAGGAATCAGCTCAATGTTTTTTCCGGTAATGTATCCATCATACGCCATGAACTCACTGCCAACCACCCGGCTGATTTTAGCCGCGCTGTTGGAGAAGACTGCATGTTTCTTTTCATCCATAAGCGCCTCGTAGACATCGTGCGGGGAAGCTTTGAAGGTGACGGTTTGGTGAATGGGTTTGGACATAATCGCTCCTTGGGAGGATCCTGGTTATCAGCTGCCTGCTCCTTACCGATATATCGAATCTTGGCTTGGCTATTATAAAGGTTGTTTACCAATCCTTGTTCCAGAGCACAATAATAAGTATGGGCACTATATAAAACCTTAATCTGCATCTTCCTGAAATTTTATAGGCGATCGCCCTTCTTGTGGCTTTCAAGCGTAAAAGTCCATGATTGTGGTTCAAAATAATATTTTCCTGAATTAGAAGTTGGACAAGTACCCAACAGAGTGCTGCCCTTGAGCAGCGCCGAGGAAGAACAAAGTTTTGAAGAGGCCGCCTGCTCCAAACGATGCTTCGATCCGACTATCAAACGGTACAAAGACCTGCTTGCTTCTTGATAAACCGTCGGATGCAGCTCCAAATGCCAAATGAGGATGAGAGGAAGCGGCCAGCTGCCGCCTCCTGCTCAATTATTCCCCGCATATTTTCCGCAGTTCTTGTTCCTCGATGATCTTTACTCCCAACCCTTGGGCTTTTTGCAGCTTGGATCCCGGGATTTCGCCCAGCACTAGGTAGGTAGTGTTCTTGCTGACCGAGTCGATGACCTTGCCACCGTGGGCCTCGATGTATTCCTTTACACCCTCGCGGCTGAAAGAAGGTAGTGTCCCGGTAACGACGAAAGTCATCCCGGAAAGCGGCCCGGCTTGGCGATCCTCGATCGCGCTTTGTTGATAGACCGGCCAGACGGAAGCAGCCTTCAATTTTTCCAATACCTTACGGTTGCGCTCCCGGCCAAACCAATCCACAACGGCATCCGCGATATTCGGACCAATCCCTTCGATGGTCTGCAGATCATCTGCGGATGCTTTGGCAAGCAGGTCCAGGGAGGGGAAGTGGTGGGACAGGTCTGCAGCCACCACCTCGCCGACACCGCGAATTCCCAGTGCAGCAACCAGGCAACTCAATGGCTGTCCTTTAGAGGATTCAATCGCAGCCAGGAGATTATTGGCGATCTTCCCGGGCGGTTCTTTCTCGGTTTTCCTGTCCTTTTTGGTGACGGCTTCGAGGATAGCCTCTCGATCCAGTCCGTAAATGTCTGCCACATCTCCAACTGCACCGGTCTCGATCAGTTTCTCGACAATCTTGATCCCCAAGCCGCTGATGTCCATGCCGCCTTTCGAGACGAAGTGCTCCACGTTGCGCACCAACTGGGCGGGGCAAGCTGCATTGACACAGTACCAGGCCACCTCGCCTTCAAAGTGCTCCACCGGCTGCCCACAGGCGGGGCAGATGCTGGGCGGGACAAAGGATTTTTCCGCACCCGTACGCAGGTCGGGCACGGGCCCGATGACATAGGGAATAACCTCGCCGGCGCGCTTGACCAGCACCCGGTCGCCGATGCGGATGTCCTTCTCAGCGATGTAATCGAAGTTGTGCAGGGTGGCATTTTTGACGATCACACCATTGATCTCGACCGGCTCGAGGGAGGCGCGTGGCGTCAGCACTCCAGTCCGGCCGACCTCCACTTCGATATTCTGGAGAATCGTGGTCACTTCGCGGGCAGGGAACTTGAAGGCGATCGCTCCGCGGGGATCCTTGCCGACGTAACCGAGCTCCTCCGCCAGGCGCAGGTCATCGATCTTGATTACCATCCCATCCGCCTCGTAAGGCAGCTCGTCGCGCCGTGTTGCCCATGTTTCGGTGAAAGCAATGGCGGATTGGATGTCATTGAAGTGCTGCGCAATATCTGTGACCGGGAAGCCGAGCGTCATCAGCCAGCCGAGCAGTTCCCACTGGCTAAAAGGGACCCGGCCGCCTTCGGAGTAGACCACCTGGTAGACCAGCAGGGTCAGCGGCCGTGCGGCGGTGATGGACGGGTCGAGCTGGCGCAGGGAACCGGCCGCAGTGTTGCGCGGGTTGAGGTAAGTCTTCTCACCGGCCTCCTCCAGTTTCTGGTTCAGTTCATCGAATTCCTTCACCGGGATAAAAACCTCGCCGCGCACCACCAGGTAGGAGGGCAGACCGGTGATGGTCGACGTTTCATTGTCTCTGGCCTTTACCGGAATTCGCAAAGGAATGGCTTGGATCGTGCGCAAATTCGGGGTGATGTCCTCCCCGATTTCCCCATCGCCGCGGGTAGCGCCCTGTACAAAAAGGCCATCACGATAATGCAAGACAACGCTCAGCCCATCGATCTTCGGCTCAACCACGAAACGGGCTTTTTCCACTCGATCATCCAGCCTGGAGATGCGCTCAATCCAGGCATATGCCTCCTCAGCGCCAAAAGCGTTTGCCAAGCTGAGGATCGGCCGCGGGTGACGGACTTTTTCGAATTTCTCCGAAACCACAGCCCCAGCACGCTGACTGGGTAAATCTGGCGTGATCCACTCCGGGTGATCAGCCTCGATCTGGCGCAGTTCGACGATCAGGTGGTCAAACTCAACATCGCTGATCACCGGGTCATCCAGGACGTGGTAGCGGTAGTTGTGGAAGTTGATTTCCTTGCGGAGCAGTTCGAGACGAGCGCGGAGACTATTCTCATCCATATCCTTCACCTTAATATCACTTATAAACACAGACGGTTTTTTTTGCTGAGGGGTCTTCCAGCGTTTATTTTACCAAAATCGGCTGAAAATCTCCTACTTCAATAATGGGGATTATCAGCAGCTGTGTGAAGAAATGAGTCCAGGTCTTTCGTTATCCAACACCAAGAAATAAAACAAAAAAGTGGGTTCCCTACCAAAAAAACTCGTGGCACTCTCCCTCGCTCCCTTTTTTTACATTGGCTGTGGTCTCTTCCCAGAACGGACATTCCTCACAATTTTTGCCATGCACAACTTGACAAAACAGAATTTATGTTCTATAATATCGCATATAGAAAATATGTTCTATTTTCGGTCTACCGATAGGAGGTTGTTATGAATACAAGTTTTTGGAAAAAGCGGAGCTTCTCTTCTATGCTCAAAAGCTTGACCCTTCATCGCGGCCTTGCTTGGGGCATCATCATCCTCTTTGCGCTGCTGGCGTTTGAGATCTTCAATTACAGCACCACTCAGTTTGCCCTGTCAGATGTATTGGGCAGTCTGACCTTTGCCGGCATCCGTTGGGCGACTATCCTGGCTATTGCTTTCTGCGGGATTGACTTTGCCGGGATCGCTCGCCTCTTTACTCCCGAGCAAGGACGCGATGAGCCGGCGGAGGTCTGGTATCTATTCGGAGCCTGGCTGCTGGCGGCTGGGATGAACGCGATCCTGACCTGGTGGGGGGTGGCGGTAGCCATCTCCAACCACTCCAGCTTAAGCAGTACGGTAATCAGCTCCACGACCCTGACCAAAGTCGTGCCGGTCTTTGTAGCCATTATGGTTCTGGCTGATTCGTGTCCTGATCATCGGTACCTTCTCGGTGGCTGGCGACCGGCTGTTCAGTCAAGCTGATGCACCCGCTGTGCGGACACGTACATTCACATCGCCGGCAGCCTCGCCGAGCGCAGCCCGGCCCCGGCCGTCCATGTCAACCTCCTTTCGTCCATTGCCCAAGTCGACTCATGCGGAGCCCGCGGCCTACAACCGATCTGAGCCAACTTACCACAACCTTTCCATGAGCTCACGCCCGGCCCATGATGCCGAGTATGTGGACAGCCCGCGGCAGTCCTGATCTCTCTCCTCCTTGAAGGAGCCATGCCTTACCGACGCTCCACCGCTTCTCCCGTTCAGACAGCCGTCTCCCCTGGAGGCGGCTGTCTGTCTGGATTCCTGGTCCCGCCGCTGGCAGTGCTGTTGGTTTGCGGTCTGCTGGTCTTTCTTTTATTTGGGCTGAATGGCGGGAACGGACCTGCCGGAGCGCCTGTTTTATCAGACATGAGAAACTCCCCTCCAGCAGGAATCTCTGGCCCTGCCCCGGCTCCCCTTTTTACCCCTGAAGTCCAATACTGGGCAGGCTCGATCCGCTCCTGGGCAGCGGAGGCAGACCTGGATCCAAACCTGGTCGCCACCGTAATGCAAATCGAATCCTGCGGGAACCCTTCCGCTCATTCGAGCGCCGGGGCAATTGGCCTATTCCAGGTAATGCCGTATCATTTTTATTTTGTAGATAATCCATACAACCCGTCTGTCAATGCAGAACGCGGCCTGGCATACCTGAAACGGGCACTGGATGCATCTGGTCAGGTTCCCCGGCTGGCTTTGGCTGGCTACAACGGTGGCATCAGTGTCATCGGGCGGGGCGAATCCACCTGGGCGGCTGAGACACAGCGTTATGTTTACTGGGGGAGCGGGATTTATATGGACGCTGTCAAGGGTTTGAGCGAGAGCCAGCGTTTGCAGGAATGGCTTGCAGCTGGAGGGGCCAGCCTATGCAGAACGGCGGGGCAGGTGCTGGGAATTACACCATTTTTCTCATCTACATCGATCCGAACACCATAAAACGTAATTGGCGGGAAGCGAGGGCGCATCCGAGTGATATAAAAAGTTGCCCAGGCACCTGTTATTTGCTCACGTACCCCCCATGGCGCCATATTTTGAACCCAACCGGAAGGATTTTTTATTGTCGTCCTCTTGCACAATTCTGAAAGGGGTTAATCCTCTATTTTCTGCTGGAAGGCGGCATTGTCATCGGCAGGTTGCTTTGACCAGCGGGCTGAGGTGATTGGCAACCAGATGCAAAATGTCGTCCCCTTGCCTTCCTGTGAGTCGACCTCGATCTGTCCCCCGTGATTGGTGACGATCCAATAGGCGATCGAAAGCCCCAATCCGAATCCCCCGGTTTTAGCTCGGCTGCGTGATTTCTCAGCCCGGTAGAATCGCTCGAAGATATGAGGCAGGTCCTCGTCCGGGATGCCTGAGCCTGTGTCCCGCACGATCAGGCGGGCTTTATCGCCGACCCGGCTCAGACTCAGGTAGACCGCGCCGCCCTGGGGGGTGTACTTGATGGCGTTCGAGACCAGGTTGATAAACACCTGTTTCAATCGATCGCGATCGCCATTGACCATGATCTGGTCGATTTCGGTCAGTTTCAGCTGAACGCGATCTCGGGCGAGCACTCGCATTTCCTTGAAGACTTCCAGCAGGAGCGTATCCAGCTCCACGGGTGCGAAGTACAGCGGGAGTTTCCCGGATTCGGCTTGCGTCTCCAGCAGCAGATTGCCGACCAGGCGCGTCAGTCGGTCAGCTTCCTCCTCGATGCCGAGGAGCGATTCCTCGTCAGCGCTGCCCATTTTGCGCATCAAATCCACATTTCCCTTGATCACGGTGAGCGGGGTACGCAGTTCGTGACTTACATCAGCCAGGAAGCGCTGCTGAGAAGAAAAGAGCTGCTCGAGCCGCGAGAGGGTTTCATTAAATGCAGCGATCAGATGGCCGACCTCATCCTGCATGGAGCCCCGGTACGGGATTCGTCGCGAAAGGTCATCCGCCTGGGATATTTGCAAGGCCGATTCGGTCACCGCGGCGAGCGGGGAAAGTGCCTGTCCGATGGAAAGCCAGGAGACAGCTGCTGCAATCAACATTGAGATCAGGGCGATGCTGATGAGGATGTCCAGAAGCGCACGCTGTGTGGAATCGACGATCTTCAAGCTGAAGGCCAGTTGCAGTGTCCCAATGGGACGGTCACCGACAACCAGGGGTACAGTATAGACGCGAAACGGGTTCTTCCGGACAGTCGAGTTTCGATATACGGGTTGTTTCGAAGAGAAGCCGGTCGGGTCAAGAGGCTGGACCGGGCCGGTCGTAGGCGGGAGGGAGGAGCGCAAATTGCCTTCGTTATCCCATACCTGGATGTAAATAGAGGTCATCTCGTAATTCGGCAGGTTGCTGAGGTCCAATTCCCCTGTAGAATCGACGTGCATATTCGTCAGGATCTCATTCCTGGTCTGGAGCAGTGTGTCATCAATCTGGTTGACCAGTCTGGCGTTGACCAATAAATACAGCAGTACGCCGAATACGAGCAGAATCACTCCGGTGATTGCAGAGTATAGGATTGTCAGGCGAAGACGCAAGGACATTTAGGGATTCTCGCGCAACACATACCCCACGCCGCGCACCGTGTGAATCAACCGCGTCTCATCATCGCTTTCAAGCTTTTGCCTCAAATAACGGATATACACTTCCAGGACGTTACTCTCTCCCCCGAAGTCATAGCCCCAGACGCGATCGAAGATGACTTCACGGGTCAGCACCTGGCGAGGGTGACGCAGGAAAAGCTCAAGCAGTTCGTATTCCTTGGCCGTTACTGGGATTAACCGCCCGCCGCGCGTCACCTGGCGTGAACCGGTGTCCATGGTCAGGTCGGCGAATTTGTAGACCTGCATACGTTCAGTTTGAGTACGCCGCAGCAGGGCGCGGATGCGGGCCAGCAGTTCATCCAGGTTGAACGGCTTGACCAGGTAGTCGTCAGCCCCCGCGTCCAGCCCCTGCACGCGATCCTGTACGGTATCCTTGGCGGTCAGCATCAAGATAGGGAGGCTGCCTCCCATTCTCAATCGGCGGCAAACCTCCAGCCCATCCATGCCCGGCAGCATCCAGTCTAGGATGACCAGATCGGGGTGGTGATCCCGGGATAGGTTCAGACCGGTGCGGCCCTCGGTGGCAATGTCCACCAGATAGCCCTCATAAGCGAGACCGCGTTGCAGCACTTTTAATATGGCGGGGTCGTCCTCGATGATCAGGATTCGCTCGTTCATATCGTCCTCTGTGGATAAAATATACCACAAAGGGAAAGATTTGGTAGAATGAATGCATGCCGTGCCTGCCCAGGGGTGTCCCTTTTTCCAAACGTACGTTTGACCTGCTGGCTACCACCGTCGGTGGAATCGTTCTTTCGCCGTTCCTGCTGGTCGTCGCGGCGCTGGTCAGGATCTTTCTTGGAAGACCGGTCTTATTTCGCCAGCGGCGCCCAGGCCACCGGGGAGAGCCTTTCCTCGTTTATAAATTCCGGACGATGACCAGCCGAACTGGCCCGGATGGATGCCTTCTCCCGGATGCTGAGCGGCTGACCCGCCTCGGGCGGGTTTTGCGCTCCACCAGTATTGACGATCTACCCCAGCTGTTCAATATCCTGCGGGGAGAGATGAGCCTGGTTGGACCTCGGCCGCTCCTGATGCAGTACCTGGACCGCTACAGCCCAGAGCAGATGCGTCGTCACGCGGTTCTGCCCGGAATCACCGGCTGGGCGCAGGTTAATGGACGCAATGCCCTGACCTGGGAGGAAAAATTCCGCCTGGACGTCTGGTATGTGGACCACTGGTCTTTCTGGCTGGACATGAGAATCTTGTTGCTCACCTTGTGGAAGGTGCTCAGGCGGGAAGGTATCAGCCAGCCGGGACATGCCACAATGGAAGAGTTTAAAGGTGTTGCCAATCCAAAAGAATAAAACGAGGTCATATGGATCCTACCTATTTTATCGATCATTTAAAGCATAGTGCAGAGACGATTCGCAGCCTGACCTCTGGCGTCTCTGATGAACAGGCACGCTGGAAGCCGGACGCAGAATCATGGTCTATCTTGGAGGTGATCAATCATCTCTATGATGAAGAGCGGGAGGATTTCCGTCAGCGGGTGCAATATTTTCTGGACCATCCCGGCGAGGATTTCCCGCCGATCAATCCCAGGGGTTGGGTGATAGAGCGGAAGTACAACCAGCGCGATCTTGAGGAATTGATCAAGAACTACCTGTTAGAGCGTGAGAAATCCTTGGGATGGCTGATGCATCTCGCTGGTGTGGAGTGGAATACCGCTCGGACGGCGCCTTTCGGTCAGATCAAAGCCGGGGACATATTCGTCGCCTGGGCAGCCCACGATCTATTGCATATCCGTCAGCTTGTCGAACTACATTGGGCCTGGATGGTCCGGGAAGCGCAGCCGTTTGATGTCGGCTACGCGGGTGATTGGTAGGGAGTTTTTCGGGCATTTGGAAGCAGCACACATCACGTAAGTCAAATCCGGGGTTAATGAGCAGTTCTCCCATCCAGAAAGTGGGAGACAGACCGGAAAGGGGGAGTAGTGGCAGTCCGCTGACTGGACGCTGCCGGACCGCAGTCGGTCTGCAGAAAAGAAGGAGAAATGGGCATTTCATTCGTGATATCCTGCCGAGCGCGAGAACCGTCCCGGGGTTCAACCATAAAGGTATGAACAGTTTGAAGAAAATCCCCTTTTTTCTCCGGGATATGGACCAAAATTTGTAATCCAATTCAAACGATAGTGAGCCCTGATGAGTCTATAATATTAGAATTAGGGTTTTGTGATTTGTTGTACAATATAGTCATCAATAGTTCTGCCAGGAGGAAATTTGGATCGAGTGGATCGTTTGACCGGCTGGCAAAAGATTGTAATCGGGTGTGCTGCTGCCCTGGTCATCCTTGTTTTGGTGCTGAACATATCACTGATCGGGGGAGGAGATTTTGTCCACCTGGTGGATGCCCTGCTCCCCTGCCCGCTTGCCCTGCTCATCAGCATTCAGCTGTTCAGATTGTGGCGGGGGTCCAAGAAAAATGAAGTTGGTCGAAAAATCTGGGGTACTTTCTTAATCGGGATGACCCTGTGGTTTGTCGCCGAGGGGTATTATAGTGTTTATTCCCTGCTCGGCCTGGAGCCTCCCTTTCCGTCGCTGGCAGACATCCCTTGGTTTCTGGGATATTTTTTCTTTTTTGGTGCGCTGTATCTGCGATTTCGCTCCCTGGGGATTTCCCTTCGTAGAAACGAAATCCTCCTGCTCAGCCTGTTGTATGCGCCCCTGGTCATCCTGTCGGTTTCTTTTAGCATCATTCCCGTTGTGCTGGCAAAAGAAATTTCCATCGCGGCGGGATTGAGCATTTTTTATCCTTTGGCGGATTTGATCGTTCCCTTCCGCTCCATCCTTGTCATAACTGCTTTGCGTAAGGGTATGCTGATCCGCCCGTGGGCGTTGATCGGTGCCAGCTTCCTCTGCCTTTCCATTTCCGACCTGTCCTACACGTATGCCAACAATAATAACCTGTACTGGCCGGGTGGAGCCCCGAATTTTATCTCGGTCGGTGGCGACTGGCTTTATATCGTGGCCTACGTGGTAATGGGGCTTGGGGTCTATTTTGTCCCCATGGTGCTTGAGCGAGTTGACCTCCATGAAGTTGCTGAAGCCGTGATCATTCAGCCCATCGCGCCAATTCCCCCGGCGGAACAGACAGCAGCATTCCTTTTTACAGATGCAAGTGGAAAGATCTGCTATATCTCCACCAGTGCGCTCGAATTATTTGGTCTGCACGGCGTGGGAGAATACCTGAATTCAGGGATATCCAAGCTGTTGATGAAGAGCGAGGACGAAATCTCAGACATGCTTCGCAAAATTGCCCGGTGGGGAATGCTTCAGAGGGAGGAAAAATTGACCCTCGCGAGTGATCGCTCTCAAATGATTCTTGTGAAGCTCGCCGCGGTGGCAAACCGGGATGAAAACGGGAAATTCGTCGGAGCAGACTTTTTCTTCAATTCAATCCAAACCGCTCAGGCACCCATACAGGACCACAATGGTTATGTAAGAGAGTTGATCCAGGAAAAGAAGCAAATCGATATTCAAGGCGAACACCTTCACGAACCCACGGAAGACCTCTTTGGATATTTCCGGGCCCAGGTCAAGGTCATTTATGTATTAATCGCCCGCTATGCCGGTATCGATGTCGCTGGCAAGGTGGTTTCCCTTTTCAACGATGTCGCCGAGGAAAACGAGTGGCCGATTAAAATGGATCCGGAAAGCGTGGAATTAACCGATCGGCTGTCCGGCACAATGGAAGAAAAAGCCCAGGTCTACCGCAGCTTGCTGAAGCAGGTAACGGATTATGCAATTGCTATTGCATCCTACTCCGCCACGGTCAAGGAACTCCGCATCCTGGATAGTTCTGTTTCCGAGGATTTGGAAAAGAAGATTGCTCTGTATGGATTACGTTTCCCCTATATTCCTGCGAGCATCGTCAAACCCGCAGTTTAGTTTGGTATAATCGGGGATAAAGATTGTCCCGGAGACAAGTATCCAAGCAACCGTTCAGAGAGCCGCCGGATGGTGTGAGGCAGCCGGCCAGATGGAGAAATCCCCTCCGGTGACCCGGATAACCGGGCAGCTGTCCTCGCACGGGCGAAACGGAAAGTTGATCGGCCCCAATCTGCCTTAAGAGGAACGGGAAGCGCCCGTTAGCGCGCGATCGAGGCACTTGACGTTTTCCTTTTCCCCCGGCTTTCTGCAGGGGAGAGAACAGGTAAAGTGCAAAAGCAGGTGGCACCACGAGACGCCCCCTCGTCCTGCAATGGAGAGAGGGCGCGTTCTGTTTTATTCTCAGGCGGTTTGTCCTGGAAAGCAGCCAGGTCATCCGGAGCCTGAATTCGACGGAGGTTCATTATGCTGGACATCAATCTGATCCGGGAACAGCCTGACATGGTGCGCAAGTCGCTCCACGACCGCCAGATGGACCCTTCCCCGGTCGACCATATCCTCGAGCTGGATGCCCGGCGGAGGGCGATCCTCAGCCAGGTTGAGTTGCTGAAAGCCGAACGCAATGCAGTCTCGAAAGAGATTGGCCAGATGAAGGATGCCAGCACACGCCAGCTGAAGATCGAAGCGATGCGCAGCGTCGGGGAGCGCATTGCGGGCCTGGACAGAGAGGTTAGCGAAGTCGAAGAAGAGCTCAAGGCAGCCATGGCGGGTATTCCCAACCTCCCCGACGGGCGAACACCATATGGCAAAGATGACACCGAAAATGTCGTGCTGAGGACCATTGGAAACCTCCCCGAGTTCGACTTCCAGCCAAAGCCCCACTGGGACCTCGGGCCGGCGCTTGGCATCCTCGATTTCGAACGCGGTGTCAAGGTTACCGGATCGCGATTTTATGTGCTGAGCGGGGCAGGGGCACGCCTTCAGCGGGCGTTAATTGCCTATATGCTTGACCTGCATATTCGCCAGGGGTACACGGAAAAATACACCCCATTCATGGTGAAAGCAGCCAGTTTGTATGGCGCCGGGCAGCTTCCCAAATTTGCAGAGAACCTGTATCACGACGTCGAGGAGGATTTGTGGATGGTGCCGACTGCCGAGGTCCCGCTGACCGGACTGCACATGGACGAGATCCTCGAGGAGGCCCAACTGCCGTTGTATTACACGGCATATACCCCCTGTTTTCGCCGCGAGAAGATGAGCGCAGGGCGGGATGTGCGCGGCATCAAACGCGGCCACCAATTCGACAAGGTCGAGATGTACATTTTCTGCAAGCCTGAAGAGTCGGAGCCCATGCTGGAAAAGATGCGCTCGGACGCCGAGCAAACCTGCGCGGACCTGGGATTGAACTACCGTATTAAGCAGCTGTGCACCGGCGATATCGGTTTCAGTGCCACGATGACTTACGATGTGGAAGTTTGGGCGGCCGGCTGCGGTGAATGGCTGGAAGTTTCCTCGATATCCAATGACACGGATTTCCAGGCGCGACGGGCTAACATCAAGTACCGCCCGGTGGACGGGGGCAAGGCGCGCCTGGTCAACACTTTGAACGGTTCAGGGTTGGGGCTACCCCGCACTTTGATCGCCGTGCTGGAAAACTATCAACAGGCGGATGGGTCGGTTGTGGTTCCGGAAGCCCTGCGCCCGTGGATGGGCGGTGTCGAGGTCATCCGCCCGTAGACCTTATTGGAAAGATCCATCTGATCTCGCTGAAAAAAATGAAGCCAGATTTATTGCACCTTTTCCTTGACCTGGGCCTCAAAGCTATTACTCTCACTTTCATGTTGGTGGGTCTGGCCACGCTGCCCATCCTGCCCGGACTCGTCATCATCTGGGGGGCAACCCTTGTGTACGGTTGGATCGCCGGCTTCGGGACCCTGGGTTGGGTCATGTTTGCGATCATCACGCTGCTGATGCTGGCCGGCTCGATCCTGGATACCGTTCTGATGAGCTCGAGGGCGCACAAGGAAGGCTCGCCCTGGTGGGCTGTGTTCATCGCTATGCTGGCTGCGATTGTCGGCAGTTTTGTGATCCCGATACCGATCCTCGGAGGCATCCTCGCCGCCGTGCTTGTCCTGTACCTTATTGAATGGATTCGGCTCAGGAACTGGAGAAAAGCGCTGACCTCCATGAAAGGCATGCTGGTTGGTTTTGGTTGGGCGTTCGTTTTTCGGTTTATAATTGGGCTGGTCATGATCGGCCTGTGGCTCATTTGGGCCTGGGCATAATCGACCACAATTCAAACAAAAAGGAGAAATGCGTATGGATCCAACCCTTCAAGTTGTCCTGGAAATCCTCGGTGCGTTGTTCCGTGCCCTCGGGATGCTGCTCTTTGGACTGGCGGCCGGCTGGGGCTTTATTGAATTTCTCCGCAAGGGCCAGCAGACGTGGGAGCTGCAGATCGCTGTCTTCCTGGGCTTCGTCGGCCTGGGAGTTGCGATGGCGCACTACCTGGCGCCGGCTGCCCTGGGCGGCTTCGGCGTCGGCGTCGGTGTAGCCGTATTCCTCTGGGGAATGCAGAGGTCCAAACCGAAGGAAGATGACGAGAAACCCGCCAAAAAGTAGGATCGAACTCAAATAACCAGGCTCCCGCAAAGGAGCCTGGTTCATCATTAGCCGGAAATCGGTGGTTGATTTCGAGAATCCTATGACTCTGACAGATCAAATTCCCCCATTTCGCCCAGGAGGTCAGCGACGGTTGGAGCTCGTCCCTTACCGGCGATTATACGGATATCTACCAGATCACCGTCACACCAGCAAAGGCACGAGATAGAAAAGGGATAGCCCCTCTGGGCATTAAACCGATCACTACAACAAGACCCCGTTTTTCCTGACCTTCCTGCTGAATCTGGGCGGTTTGATCACCGGGATTTCAGCCGTTGTGCAGGGCAGGGATAGAGACAGGACCGAAAAAGGGTGCCGGCCGGCAATCGCGGGTATGATCATTGAAATATTTATTTTGGTTGCCTTTGTGGTCGGGCTTATCTGGTCCATTATGCAATATCCGGGACCATTGGTGGATTAAATATCCATCGGCTTGCTGAGCAGGGCAACCAGGAACTTCACTGCATTCTGGACATCGTTGGTATCCACCATCTCGGAAGGGGAATGGATATATCGGCAGGGGATGGATAAACAGCCAGCCGGGATTCCGGCGCGGGTCAGCTGGATGGCGCGCGCATCTGTCGAGCCGCCTTCGAGGACCTCGCGCTGGAACGGGAGGCGCGCTTTTTCAGCGGTAAGGGTCATCCACTCGACCACGCGTGCATCGGCAAGCATGCCGGAGTCCTTGACTTTAACCGCCGGGCCTTTACCCAGGGCAACTTCCATTTGTGAACCTTTGGGCGTATCGCCTGTACCGGTGACATCCACTGCCAATCCGAGGTCGGGATCGACCCCGAAGGCGGAAGCCGCCGCCCCGCGCGTACCGACCTCCTCCTGAGTGGTGAAGACGAAATAAAGCTCATGGGGGGTGTTTTTTAGATTCCGCAAGGTTTCAATCAGCACCGCGCAGCCGATGCGGTCATCCATTGACTTGGCGACCAGGCGGTTTCCCAGATCGAGAAAGGGACGGTCGAAGGCGCAGACGTCCCCCACCTTGACCGGGCAATCTTTCAGCCCGCTCGCCCCGATGTCGATGAAGCATTGTTCAAGGGTGGGAGCTTTAGCCGGGTCAGGCAGCCGGTCGGTGCCGATCACGCCCGGCGTGCTGTCCATGAAGCGGATGCGTCCGCCGGTCAGGGCGTGTGGCCTCACGCCGCCTAATCCTGTAAAGCGGATAAAGCCGTTCTCATCGATGGCGGTGACCATCAGACCGATCTCGTCCATGTGGGCAGCCAGCATGATGCGACGGCTGCCGTTCGTTTTCGACCCTTTTTGCACGATCAGGCTGCCCAGGGCATCCACGCGGATGTCATCAGCGAAGGGGCGGACCTCCTGGCGGATGATTTCGCGGATGGCGAACTCGCTGCCGGAAGGGCTGAAGGTTTCGGTCAGTTTTTGGATCAGCGCTTTCATAATATCTCCTTGAACCGGCAGATCATGCCGGAAGAGGCACGGCTTCGCCGTCCGAGTAGGATTTCACTCCCTTGCGGGTGAAGACGTAGACTTTGCTGCGTCCCATCGCCTGCCATCCACCGCCCAGTCTGCCGACCAGGGCGGTATCCTCGTCGATCCCCAGCGAATATTCTCCTTCCTGCGTCCGCGACTTGAGCAGCGGGGTCATCAGAGGGCGAATGATCTGCATGCGATCGAAATGAGGCATGATGTAACGGGCGGGGAGGACGCCGAACGCCGTTCCATGGTCCGTGCCGGAGCGCAGGTCGGGCAGCTGGCGGCCCAGGATCATGGCGCCTGCCGAGCACCCGGCGTAGACCGCTCCGCGCTCCCAGGCTTTTTCGGCCGCCGCCCAGGACAGGCTGCCCTGCATGGTCTGATAGAGATACATGGGGTTGCCGCCGGAAAAATAGATCAAATCAGCGTTTTCGAGCATTTCAGCAAAGTGCGGGTCATTGGCCTCCGATCGGTTGGTGATGCGGGCAGCCTGAACATCAGCTTCAAGGCGGCGGAAGTGCTCCAGGCCCATGTTAACCCAGTGGTCAACCGAGGTGTCGCCTTCCTGCCCGGCTGCGGTCGGCAGGCAGACTATGCGCGGAAGCCGGCTATCTGCGCCGCAGTGCTCAAGCAGGTACCGGTCGACGCGGTCCATGACCGGTAGATATTCCCCCGAACCAACAAGTGCAATTAATCCATTCATACCATTAATCTCCAGTGAAAACTTTGCGATCATGCCCGCTCTTGTTTGAGCAAATCCGGTGGAATGTATTCAAGCGCTGCAGAAAGCAGCTCCAAGGTGTTTTTCCAATCCTTCAAACGGGCAATCGAGACCGCAGTGTGGCTGTAGCGATGAGGCACTGAAACAGATACCGAGGGAATGCCGGCACGGGCCCGGGAGATGGCACCTGCATCGGTTCCTCCGCCGCCAGGCTGGCGGAACTGGTAAGGAATTTTCCCGGCGTCTCCGGCGGCTGCAAGCCAGCGCACGAGGCGCGGGTCTGAGAGCGTAGCCCCATCGGCGATATAAATGGCCGGTCCGAATCCGAGCCTGGTATTGTAAGCCAGGTTCTCCTCGCTGTCCCAGGCGGGCAGGTCGTAAGCCGGGGTGGCGTCCACCGCGATGGCCAGGTCAGGGTCGAAGGCGTGGGCGGCGACTTTGGCCCCGCGCAGGCCGATCTCCTCCTGGACGGTGAACGCGGCCAGCAGGTCGATTCCCGGGGGGGTGTTCTTTACCAGCTCGATAAGCGTGGCCACTCCCAGGCGGTTATCGAGCGCTTTGGCGAGCAGGGCGGGCCCGTTGCGCCGAAAGCGAGTTGCAAAGGTTGCCCGGTCGCCGGGCCTGACCGGTCCTCCACCCGGGCCGATGTCGATGCGCAGGGTCTCAAGCGGGATCGCTTTTCTACGCTCCTCAGCACTGGCCAGGTGGATCGGCCGCGCCCCGATTACACCCGGGATGGCTTCCTTTCCGACCCGTACCGCCTTTCCCGGCAGCTGGCGTACGTCCATGCCACCAACGGTCTCGAAGCGGAAGATGCCCTCCCCCTCATCCTCGACCAGCATGAAACCGACCTCATCCATGTGGGCGGAGAGCATGATCCGGAGGCGCCTCCGAGCGAATCCCTTCCGGATGGCCAGGACATTGCCCAGGGTATCGACGTGGATTTGGTCGGTGCAGTCCTTGAGTTCATTCAGAACGATCCGGCGCACCTCGCCCTCATCGCCCGAGACAGCAGAGGCGTTGCACAGGCGTTCCAATAATTTGATTTGGACGTTTCCGATTGCGGTCATAGATAGTTCAATCGTCCCAGATGACTTTTTCCAAGAAATCCGGCTCGAGTCCGCGGATGAATTCGGCCATCAACCGTGCGAGGCGCAGAATGTCCTTGACCGCCACCACCTCCACCGGAGTGTGCATGTAACGCAGCGGGATGCCGAGCACCATCGTGGGAATGCCTTCAGCGGTTACCTGGGTGGCGACTGCATCTGTGCCGGAATTGGCAGAGGTGAACTCAAGCGCGCAGGGGATTTCCAGGCGATCAGCCAGATTTTTGAAGGACCTGAGCAGTGCCGGATGGATGTTCGGGCCCATCATTAAAGTGGGGCCTTGGCCGAGCGGGAAAGCCTTCCAGTCGCTCGTTCCCGGGCCTTTGGCCCAGGTCACGTCCACGACGATGGCCAGGGATGGATGAAGCTGGTATGTTGACGCATATGCGCCGATCCCCCCGATTTCCTCTTGCACGGTGGCAACAGCCCATACATCCCAGACGTGTTCTCTGGAATGCAACTCTTCCAGACAGGCGGTGAGCGCTGCAACCGAGGCGCGGTTATCCAGTGAATGGCCGGAGAGCGTCTCGCCGGCCAAATCCACCGGGGGGTTGGCAAACGAGACTAGGTCGCCAACCTGGACGAGGCCGGCCACCGTGCGTGGGGGCAGGCCAACATCCACGAGCAGGTGCTCTATCGGCACCGCATCGTTTCCACCCCCACCTGGCAGCAGCCGGGAGGGCGGCATCACGACCACGCCCGGGATCTCCTCCCGACCATAGACAGTGACACCAGCCCCAGGCAGGATGCGCGCATCCACCCCGCCTACCGGGGTAATGTGAAGGAAGCCATCCACATTTCCGGTCACCATCAGGCCGATGGAATCCAGGTGGGTGGCGATCATCAAGGAAGGGCGCGGCTGCCTGCCGATTCCCCGGCAGAGTCCATGCAGGGACCCAAGACGACCGAAGCTGATCTCATCGACCAGCGGCCGCCATCTTTCAGTGATGATCCTCGCTGCAGGGGTTTCATATCCGGACAGCCCGGGAGCGGAAAGGAGGTCTCTAAGGAATGGGAGAATGTCAGGCATTTTTGATGCGCAAAAAGAAATAAGCGGATATTAGGTTGTTGAAAAGGTCAGGTAGGTGTGGCAGAGGGTGAGGGCGTGTCGGTGAGGGAGGGTGTATCCGAGGGGATTGGAGTAAACGTCGGCGTCCACGGGGAAGTTGGCGTGAAGGTCGGCTGGGGAGTATCGGAGGGGGACAGGCTGGGTGCAAGAGTGGCAGTTGAGGTGGGCCGGGAGGTGGATGTGGGGGGGAGGGCTGTAGAGGTTGGGGGAACTGCTGTATTGGTGGGGAGGGGGGTGGATGTGGGGAGCGCCGTATAGGTGGCCGTGAACGTGGATGTGGGGGTATTGGTTATGGTCGGCGAAAAGGTTATCGATGGCGTAGAGGACCAGGTCGATGTGGGGGTCGGCGAAGGCAGGGTAACGGTGGGGGTATCCGTGATGGTCGGCGTCCCGGTCGCCTCGGCTGGCTTTGGCGCGAGCTGAACTGCGATGAAGCCAATACAGTAGCAGGGGATGGTTGCCATGCTGATTACTGCAAGGATCAATTGAGTGCGGGTATGGTTCGAGGGATTCGGGAACACATGAGTATGATAACATCAGTCAGCATGTCGGGCAAGAAGGTTTGGAATTTAGAAAAAGGAATAATGTGGAGTAGACAGAAGTACGAACCAGCAATGATAAAATACTGCTGTGATTCCTCTCCGCTTGAAGCTCTCCGGTTTTTTATCCTACCGTGACCCAGTCGAGATCGACTTTACTTTATTTGACTTGGCGTGCATCTCCGGCCCCAATGGAGCGGGAAAATCCTCCCTGCTGGATGCGATTACCTGGGCGCTCTTTGGCCAGGCGCGCAAGCGGGATGAGTCGGTAATCAACTCGCTGCTGTCGGGAAAATCTGCTGTCGCCGAGGTTTCATTCTCCTTTCGTTACGAGAATGAAACCTATCGCGTGCAACGCCGCCTGCCACGGGGGAAGGTGATGTCGTTGGAATTTGTCATCCTGCATGACGCCGGCGGAAAAACTGAGGAATGGAAGCCCCTCACCGAGCGCACCTTGCGGGAAACCCAGGCGCGCATCGAGCAAATCCTGCGCCTGGATTACGAGACCTTCGTCAATGTATCCTTCTTTCTGCAGGGAAGGGCTGACCAATTTGCCCAGCAGCCTCCCACTCGGCGGAAAGATATTTTGGGCAGCATCCTTGGATTGGAAGCCTGGGAGCTATATAAAGAACGTGCTGCCGGACGCCGCAAGGCTCTCGAAAGGGAGCTGGATGCGGTTGACGGGCGTCTCCAGGAGATCGATGCCGAACTGGGTGAAGAGACTGCCCGCAAGGCAAGGCTGGCCGAGCTCGAAGCCCAGTTGGATGTGCTGGCAGCCAGCCGCAAGGCGCATGAAGCCATCCTGGCGAACGTGAAGCAGGTGCACGCCTCGCTCGACAGCCAGCGTGAGCTGGTGCATAAATCAAGGGAAGCCCTGGAGCGTTCGCAGGCGAATCTGTCCGGAATGCAGACCCGCCTCACCGGCCGCCAATCCGAACGATTGACCTACACCAGCCTGCTTGATCAGGCCGGGTCGGTGGAGTCCGCATACCAGGCCTGGCACGCGGCCCGGGCTGGGCTGGAAAAATGGGAGCAGGTCGCCGGGCAATTCCGTGAGCAGGAGAAACGGCGGCTGCCACTTCTGGAGGAAATCAATATGCAGCAGGCCCGCCTGGAAGAGGAAAGGCGCCGCTTGGAGCTGGATAAACAATCGCTGGATAATCAGCAGTATGGCGTAATCCAGCTGAAATCCGAACTGGATTCTGTCCGGAAGCTGCTGGCGGAAGCTGAGGCGCGGTTGGCACAGCGTGACGAAGCCCAGGCACAGGCGCAATCGGCCCGGGAAAGACAGGCTGAACTCCGCGCCGAAAATGAAAACCTTAAAGCCGAGATGGACGAGCTCAAGGCACGCATCGACCAGCTCAGCGCGGCGAATGGAGCCACCTGTCCGCTGTGCGGACAGCTGCTCAGTCCTGAACACCGCCGCTCCACGCTCGAAACGCTCCAAGCGGACGGCCGCCGGATGGGTGACAGCTGGCGGGGAAACAAATCCGCGCTGGAGGAACTGGCAAAACAGATCAAGGAATGCGAAAACCGGCTGGCCGATCTGTCCTCGATTGAAAACGAACGCCTTGGACACGCAGCAGCCACTTCCCAGCTTACCGAGCGGCTGGATACATTACATCATTTAGCAGCAGAATGGAAAAGCGGAGGTGCGAAGCGATTGGCGGCGGTGACCAAACTGCTCGAGGGAGAAAAATATGCACCCGAGGCGCGTAAGAAATTGACCAAAGTGGACCGGGAACTGGCTGATCTGGGTTACGATGCTGCTGCCCATGATGCAGCGCGCAAAACTGAGGCGCAGCTGCGGACGGCTGAAGCGGAGTACCGTGCCCTCGAATCAGCCCGGGCGGCGCTCAAACCGTTGGATGATGAAATTGCCAACCTACTATCCCAGGCAGAGAACCTTCAGGTGGAATTGATCCGCCAGCAGGCTGAATACGACGCAGTAGCAGCTTCACTCGCTGCTGCCGAATCCCAGCTGCCTGATATGGAGTCTGCCGAGCAGCATCTTTTTGAGCTGCAGGAGAGCGAAAACCGGTTGAACCAGGCGGTCGGCGCGGCACGACAGAAGGTAACCGTTCTGAACGATTTGCGCGTGCGCAGGAAACAACTGGAGGCGGAGCGCGCGGATCTCGGTATGCAAATCGGCCGCTATAAAACTCTGGAGCGCGCCTTCAGCAAGGACGGCGTTCCGGCGCTGCTTATCGAGCAGGCCTTGCCGGAGATCGAGCTGAAAGCCAACGAGATCCTCGGCCGGTTGAGCGACGATGCCATGCGCATCCGCTTTGAAACGCAGGCGAAGTACAAAGACGAAAAGCGTAAGGACCTGCGTGAAACACTGGAGATCTGGGTCAGTGACGGCGCCGGGGAGCGCGATTACGAGCTGTTCTCAGGCGGTGAGGCTTTCCGGGTCAATTTTGCCATTCGCCTGGCGCTCTCGGAGGTGTTGGCCAGGCGTAAGGGGGCGCGGCTGCAGATGCTGGTGATTGACGAGGGCTTCGGTTCGCAGGACACCCAGGGCCGCCAGCGGTTGATCCAGGCGATCAACGCGGTAAAAGGCGATTTTGCTAAGATCCTGGTCATCACCCACCTGGAAGAGCTGAAAGACGCATTCCCCACCCGCATCGAAGTAGAAAAAACGGATCGCGGTTCGAAGGTAACGATGATATAAAACGAAAAGAAAGTGAGGGTAGTCTTGGGGGATTTTATGATGGATCGAAACTTATGTTTTATGTTTTTATTTCCTCCATTGCCTGCATTCTCGGCACCGCTATCATCACCTGGCTGCACGCCCGGCATGGGATGGATATCCTTGTCCGCCCGGGAGCCCCGCCGGCTGATCCCCCCCTGATCTCGGTTATCGTTCCGGCCAGGAATGAAGAGCGCAACATCCGCCGGTGTGTGGATGGTCTGCTGGCCCAGACATACCCCAACCTCGAGCTGATCGTCCTGGATGATCGTTCGACGGACGCAACCCCGTTGATTTTGAACGAACTTGCGAGCCGGGATCCCCGCCTGCGGGTGCGCCCCGGAAAAAGCCTGCCTGCTGGCTGGTCTGGGAAGACGCATGCCCTGTCCCAGGCAGCCTCCCTGGCACACGGAAGTTGGCTGTGCTTCGTCGATGCGGACACCTTCGTGACGCCCCAGGCACTGACTTCTGCCTACGCTGCAGCTATCGATCAATCTGCCGACCTGTTCACCATTCTGACAGAACAGGAGTTGGGCTCGTTTTGGGAGAAAGTCATCCTGCCCCTGGTCTTCACGGGGCTTTCGGTCGGGTTCGCCCCACGCAGGGTCAACGATCCACATAAGAAAGATGCCATTGCCAACGGCCAGTTCATCCTTATTAAAAAGAAGGTTTACACGGCGGTGGGTGGGCACACTGCCATCCGGAATTCCATCGTGGAAGATAAAGACCTGGCGGTACTGGTCAAAGGTTCCGGCTACCGCCTGATCATGGCTGACGGGCGGGAAGTGGCGCGCACGCGCATGTACACCTCGCTGCCCGAGATGTGGGAGGGCTGGACGAAGAATATTTTCCTGGGCTTGAAGGGCAGCGCCGGGCTGCTCCTGCTGGGGGCATTCGGGGCATGCCTCTCCCTGTTTGCGGCCCTGGCGCTCCCGCTTTGGCTGGCTGCAGGGTTGGCCTGGTGGCATGCAGGGGGCAGCTCCCTCGGGCTTCTGGTCAGCCTCGAGGCTGCGGGTCTATGGGGGTATCTCGTTTTTTGGCGCGTCCTGGTCTGCCGCGGGATGAAAATATCCGCCTGGTTTGCGCTGACTGTGCCGCTTGGGGCGGCTGTCTTCGCGGCAATGATGTTCGCCTCGACCTGGAAAGTCTTGTCGGGCAAGGGGGTTACCTGGAAAGGGAGAAAGTATCCCCCGGTCTAGAAATTTGGCCATCAACTCAAACCGTACGTCGCACCCCCCTCTGGCGGACAAACGCACCTTGCCGCGTTTAGGGACTCCCGGTTACATAGAAATAATCCCGCGTGTACGGCCACAGATACCGGTCAAGGTTGTCCTTCATCATATCCGGGAATAGAGCTTCCAGGATCAGATTTTTCCCGTTGGTTCTGACCACCACAAAATGCACCCAGTAAAGATTGATATCCAGCTGCATCGCCTCCGTCACCCCGGAGGCCAGCATGGATTTTGCCAGCGACTCCACGGTCAGGCTTGGACCGCAGAAATAATACAGCGTTTTCAGGTCCGCGCTCAAGCCTACCCCGGAGCGCCAGGTCGGGGCGAGGTTATTGTCGGTATACCCCCAATCTTGGGGGGAATTATTATAAATCTCCGGGTTGATATTTCCCTGGTGGATCATCAACGGCCCGTTCTGGCGGAAAGCCACCATGTCCGTCGAGGCGGTCAGGTCGGTCCCCCATTCTCCCATGCGCACCCTGCCGTCATTGTATATCGCCAGGGTCCCAAGGCCATCCCTGGCAGACAGGGCTGTGATCCCCCCCGCCATGGCACCGAACTGACCGTGGCGGGCTTTGAACCCGCCGTTGAACATTGCCAGCAAAACCCCAGGCATCCGATCTGAAGCCGGAATCAGCCCAGAGCGTTTGGGGCTGTTCGGGGAATAGGGCTCAACCGTACCGAGAACGAAATGCAGCCATGTGCGTTTCAGGTTAAAGGCGATGATGGCGGTTATCGCATACGGGCGGTCCGGGTCGGGCTGTAAAAAGGTGCGGTATGCCACCGTATCACCGGTGGCATTCTGGATGTATGCTGTCCAGCGCCCCTCCCCCTGAAGCGTGCCCAGAGGAACCAAATCAACCAGCTGCCAGGCGACAGGCGTCGGCGAGACTCGGGTCGGGCTGGGGGTTGCTGCGATCAGCAGGGGAGTGCTCTCCCGAGTAGGGAGCAGGGTGTCTGTTGGAATGAATAGGGTTGGAGTCGCGCTGGGCACAGTCCACGGCGCAGCCTGCATTGCCATGCCGTGGCTGTATTTCCATTTTTGGATCAAGTCCTGCATCTGTAAAACTTTTGCTTCCAGCTGCGCCACTGCCTGATCCCCGATGACGCCTCGCAACAGATCCATCCCATTGGCGAGCAGGGCAGGTTTGTTGAAGGCGATAACCAGAACCAGCATCCCTGCCAGGCAGCATTCAGCCACCCCGCCTGCAATCAGCAAGCGCTTGCGCCGCTGAGGATTGAGATCCGTTTTTTTCATAAAGCCCCGAGATGTTCGACTTGAAGCCCTGTACTCCGAGGATTGCTGTTCACCCGGATTGTAACACTACCCCACCGGCAGGATTATAGATGCGGATGGCTGCTTGTCCACTGACCGGACAATGATATTCGCATAGTCCGCAGCCGATGCACAGATCCCGCACAACGTGGGGCAGCTGCAGCTGTACACTCCCCCCATCTGGACTCCAGACCTGCGCGACTTCCAGCTGGACGGCCTTTTTAGGCAGCGGGCACATCTCCTGGCACACGATGCAGGAGCGATGGTCCGACCAGGCAATGCAGCGGCTCTCGTCGATGTATGCCTTGCCCATGACCTGCGTCTGCTTCTCAGCCAGACCGAGCGGGGGGATCGCCTGAACTGGACAGACCTGGCCGCAGGCGTTACAGGAATAGTCACAATAACCCATGCGCATGATGAGAATGGGCGTGGCGAAACCCTCCAGCCCTGCCTCGGAAACTGCAGGCTGGAGAGCGCCGGTCGGGCAGGTGTGCAGGCATTCGCCGCAGCGGGTGCATTTGGTCAGTGCCACCGGGTCGGGGTTGTTTTCACGCACCCCCGGCGGACGGAGCAGGAAGGGTGACTCGCTCTTCGCCAGCAGTCCCCGGTGAAACAGGGCGACAGCTGCAATAGTCGCCCCGATGGCGGTCAGCGCCTCGCGCCGCCCGGGGTCATATTGGGGATTCCATTCGGAGAGGGAAAGGCTCGGCTTGAACGAGTTCAGGCCGCGCGGGCAGATTTCCACGCAGTCCATGCAGACAGTGCATTCCCCCGGATCACTTCGATAATTGTTTTCCGGGTCGATGGTCCCGGTCGGGCACACCGCGGTGCACAGGGTGCAGCCTTTGCACTCCTCGTTCACCCTGCGCCGGAAGAGGGCCGGCTTGGAGAGCAGGCCTAAGAACCCGCCCAGGGGGCAAAGATACCTGCACCAGAAGCGAGGGGCAAACCAGTTAAGCAGGATGACCCCGAGGAATATCGTCGCAAAGAGCACAGTACCCTGATAGAACACCGGCTGAGAGGGGAGCAGCGCGGGCCGGATCCAGCTGTCCAGGGTGGAAATAGGTCCGGCGAGGACCGGGATATTGTACAGGGCCGATTCTGTGGAGGTGATGACCTGGTCCAAGCCGGGCCACAAACTGACAGCCAAAGTGCGGAAGAACAGGGTGAGCGGGTCAAAAAACAGCAGCGTCAGATTCCCAAAGAGCGCCGCAGCCAGGGTGGCCAACACCAAATAATATTTGACCCCTCGCCACCCTTCCGCCGGAGCGGCGCCTTTTTTCCGCTCGTGTTTGACCGGGAAAAGGTCCAGGATAGTGCCCAGCGGGCAGAGCCAGCCGCACCACGCCCGTCCGAAAACCAGGGTGAGCACGATGACGATCAATGCCAGGGCGGACCCGGCCAGGAAGACATGGCTGGCGAGCAGGTTGGCCAGGATGAGCAGCGGATCCAGCCGCATGGGGATATTGACCAGATTCCCTAACCAGCCTCCCCTTTTGGCCGCAACGAACAACACGATGAACAGGAAAAGGCTCAGGTATTGGACTATTCTGCGGGCGGCCACCCATGGGCCAGCAGGCTGGATTTTTCTCCTCCTCTTTTTCGCCTTCTTTTCGATAGGGGTGGATAAAGCCATAGGGGTGTGTTCTTTTAGCCGCCTACCGGGATTTCTTCGATCCTCATATTATTCAAATCGCTGCGGCCCACTCCCATGGCAACGGCGGCCGGGATGCAGGGCAGGTCTTCGGGATGCAGTCCAAAGAGCGATGTGGCGTAGCTATCCGCTGCGACGATATCCGGACTGGCGATCACCGTATCCAGCTTTTTGACGTAGTCCAGGCTGCCTCCGGTAGGGCCATGGGAGGCGAGGATGCGCACCGCGTCCACAACGGTTAGCTTCGGCCGTATCAGTCCGGTCAGGTCGGCCATATTCTGGTTGATATTGGTGTGAAATGCTGGACGGTTGTAGATGACACCCATCAGGTTTTTCATGCCCAGCGTCAGACGGGCCAGGTCGTGGGTCTTGGCAATGGGCACGTTAATCAGCACGTCCGCTTTCAGGATGTCTGTGAACATTTTGATGCTCTTCAGAGCGACCCCATTCGGAATTTGCACGGTGGAATACTTGAAATCCGGCATGTATGCCATCTGTCCTCCGGCAGCTTCGACCTGCGCTTTGATCCCGCTTGCCGTGTAGCAGTCTTCCTCTGTGCCGCCGAAGGGATTGTCCATTACCTGGACCTTGCTTGCGCCGGCTTCCAGGCACATCCTGACCAGCGTAGCCACCACCCAGGGGTTGGTCGTTGCGGCATACTCGTAGGGATGGTAGGCGACGCATATATTGGGCTTGATGATGACGTTTGCCCCTTTCGAGACAAACCTTTCCATGCCGCCCAGGGCCAAAATGGCGCTGCGGACCAGCGCTTCAGGCTCCCCGCCGCGGGCTACTGCCAGGTCGGGAAGGCTCATCGGTGTCTGGGTGCTCGCTGGAGTCTGTGTGGAGGCAGGAGCGGTGTCCGTTGCTCCGGACCCGGGAACCGTGTTTGTCCCCGTTGGCTGGAGAGGGGAGGAGGCGGTTGGAGCCACACCGGTCGACGGAGGGCGCGGACGGCACTGCCGGGGCCAGTATTTGACTGCACGCCGCCAGCAGCTCGCTCGCTGTCAGGCTGCCAAGACCGATAGCACCTAATTTCAGGAAATCCCGCCGGTTGATTTTAGACATGGTTCACCTCCCCCCCAGTATAGAGCAATTATTTCCGGGATTCAATGAACGAAGTAACCTACAAATGAGGATGAAAATCCTGCCTGGAAGGAATTTCTTTGTTATAAAGCCGGTTCTATGGGTGAATGGATGTTCACCAGTGAAGGAAATGTTGTAAAATTGAATCGATTTTACCGGTGGGATGGTTTAGCGGTAGCAGTTCCAGTTTTCGAAGGCTGATTGTGAAAAATTTACCTTTGATCGCCGGGATCTTCGTCCTGTTTGCCGTCTTGGGCCTTTTCGCCTGGGTCACGGATGCGCCAGCCTACCTGGGTCACGAGCCGGCCACCTGCAACAATTGCCATGTCATGGACGCGCAGTATGAGAGCTGGTACCACGCCGCCCATGCAGGCTTTGCTGTCTGCACTGACTGCCACCTGCCGCACCAGAACATTGTCAGCTATTACCTGTACAAGGGATACTCCGGGACGCGTGACGTGATCTCGTTTACGACCAAAACCTACCCGGCGGCCATCCGCGCTACGAAACAAACGGACGCCATTCTCCAGGCTAACTGCATCCGCTGCCATCGGGATACCGTGGAAAGCATCCTGGCCGGTCCGCAGCCCTTCGACCGCTATTGCTGGGACTGTCACCGCTCCGTCGCTCATGGCGACCGGGGTATGTCACTTTTTCCATATCAGGATACGGAGGTTTATAAGTGAAAAGATATACCACCCTTATTCTGGTCGGGGTCATCATCGTGCTGGCCGCCCTCCTCACTGGGGTGCTGCTTTTCCTGAAAAACCAGCCTCCGCAGCAGAGGACTATTCAACCGGTCACTACGGTCCAGCCGAGCGAACCAAATTCGTCCATCTGGGGGCTGAATTACCCGAACGAATACTCGTCATACCTTCTCACCGCCTCCAATAAGATCGAAACGAAATACGGCGGTTCTTCTCAGCGCTCATACCTGGCTGAAGATCCCCGGCTGGCGATCCTGTACGCGGGCACTTCCTACGCCAAGGATTTCAACCAGGCGCGCGGGCATGCCAACAGCCTGACCGACGTGCGGGCGACGCTGCGCGTCAGCTCAACCACGCACGCCACCTGCTACTCCTGCAAGTCCTCAGACAACCCGAAGCTGTGGGCACAGCTGGGCATGCAGGCCTTCGATGCGACCCTTTTTGCAGACATGACCCCTAAAATCAATAACCCGATCGGCTGCGCCAACTGCCACGAAGCCGGGACGATGCGGTTGGTGATCACCAACCCCGCGGTGGACGCGGCTCTCAAAGCCGAGGGCATTGACTGGCGCACGGCAACCCGCCAGCAGATGCGCTCGCTGGTTTGCGCTAACTGCCATGTGACCTATTTCCTGGCCGGTCAGGGTCAGCTCCTGACCGTGCCGTGGGCGGACGGCACGCGTGTCGAAGATATCCTCCAGTATGAAAACAGCATCGGTTTTTCGGACTGGACCTACCCGGACACCGGCATGGGGCTGATCAAGGCCCGCCATCCGGATTACGAGCTCTATACCGCCGACAGCACTCACTTCAAGGCGGGCGTTTCTTGCGCAGACTGCCACATGCCTTATATACGGGACGGGGCGATGAAATATTCCAGTCATGACGTGATGAGTCCCCTGCTGGACCCGTATGTTTCCTGCGGGCAGTGCCACACGGACGTGGGATACGTCCTCGAGCGGGTGCAGACCATTCAGGACGAGATATACGCTGCCAAGATTGCATCCGAGGATGCATTGATTGACGCGCTGACCGCCATTAAGCTGGCTGCTGCGAATCCAAATACAGATACAGCTCTCCTCGACCAGGCACGCCAGACTTACCGCCAGGCTGAATATATGTGGGATTTTATTTCCACCTCCAACAGCACCGGCTTCCACAACCCCGAGGAGGCCCTGCGCATCCTGCGCAACGCCACTGACCTGGCGCGCCAGGCGCAAATGAAAACCGCCCAGGCGGCAAACGACTCGTCGCTGCTGAGGACCGGAGTATACGAAGCCAGCCATCCATCCCCGACGTCGACCCCGTAAACAGGGGGTGATCACACCATCAAATGATATACCCGGCTGGGCCAGTGAGAAAAGCCCGCGGTTATTAATTTCTCCCAATAATTTGATGATCGGGGCGGCCAGCCGGCCGCCCCTGTGTGCATCGATGAGGGGAATTATCTGTTTAGTACAGCAGCCAGCGGGCCGGGAGCCAGCACCTGCAGTTGACCGCCTGAGGCCCTGGCCTTCTCCACGTCACGCGCCCAAAGATACAGGCATGTATGGTAGGCGGTGGCTGTGTAGGAGGTGATCACCGTGGCGATCATGACGAAAATGCCGGCGATGATAACTCCCAGGCTGATCCCGGACACCAGGCCGAAGGTCGAGGTGTTGGTCAGCGAGACGATGCCAAGCCCTGCGCCGAAACCCAGGGCAATGCCGGCCGCACCCAGCAGGATGCCGATCAGCCCGTTGACCACACGTACACCTACCGTGCTCAGGCCGACCAGCAGCAGGTTGTCCTTGACGATCTGACCGGCGCGCTTGAGGGCATCTTTCAGATTGATGTCCTCGATCACCATGGCGGGCAGGATCAGGAAAGCGGCCTCGGTCCAGACGGTGCTGATCACCCCGGCCAACAAATTGCGCCCGGCGGACCGGCCCCGCCCGCGCACCGCACCGCGCAGCAGGTTGACCGCGGTTGAAGCGGCCGCCAGGCTGAGGATGTTCAGCCACTCACGCCGGACGATGGCCCAGGCTTTCGACATCACGCCGTCGCCCTCAGCCAGGAAGCCGTAGATCAGGTAAATGGTCATTGCCGAGAAGATATATCCGACGGAATACTGCGCAAAGACCATGAGCACGCCCAGGCAGAAAAGGATCACCTGTCCCGGCAGGCCGCGGCCGCCAGACAGAACACCGACGACCCCTATCGGGATGAGGAAGACGATCGAAACGAATAATCCGGCGAACAGCGAATAAATGGTAGGCTTGATCAGGTCCCTGTCCTTGAAGGCCATCGACCAGGCCTCCTTCAGGAATGACCAGCCGCGGCTGAAACTTTGCATGAAAGGCCTCCTTTAGATTGCGAATGAATGGATGATCAGGTGCGAATAGAATACTTGGTTCACTTTTTATATACGACAAACAGCCCGTCCCGTATCGGGATCAGGGAGGTGATCCAGCCCGGATCCTTTGTCAGCAGTTCGGTCAGCTTGCGTACTGCCTGGGTGGCCGCGCTCCTATCCTTCGCATCGAAGATGCGCCCGTGCCAGAGCATGTTATCAATAATCAAGACGCCGCCCGGACGCAGTTTTTCGGCAATGACTGGCAGCGATTCGGGATAACTTTCCTTGTTGATGTCGTTGAAGATCAGGTCGAAAGGACCTGCGGTGTTCCGCAGGGTTTCCACTGCCTCTCCCACATGATAGTGGAGGATGCCATCATAACCCAACGCGGACAGGTGCTTGCGGGCCTGCTGCGACAGCTGCTCATCCCAGACGACGTGGTAGACCTCCCCGCCGCCGTTCTCGCTGACCGCCCGGGCAAACCAGGCGGTCGAGTAGCCGTAACCTGAACCAAGCTCGAATACCCGCCTGGCGCCGATCATGCGGGCCACCAGGTAAGCCAGATAGCCGCAGGACGGCCCGACGATGGGGAAGTCGGTCTTTTCCGCATAGTCTTCCATGATCTGCATCTCCGCCGGCCGCGGCGGTACCAGGCTTTCGAGATAGTCCATCAGATAATCGGGGATCAGCGGTTCATCCATACCCATCTTCCTTTCACGATACCGAGTAAAGTTAATTGCACGAGCAGGTTCCAATTATAGCAAAATTATCTGAAATGTCGATATTTCGTCCATACCGCGACTTTTAACCCGGCCTTGTTAAAAGCCCGTGATGTTATACTTATCTTTATGGAACTCAGCACGCATGGCATTCAATTCTATCCGGAATACGCCTTTGCGGTGTGGTACCAGCCGGAGGAGACTTTCCAGTTCGGGACGGGGGCGGGGGAACGCCTGCGGCTGGTCCTGGCTGAACAGGGGAGCGGGCTTCTCGAGGTTTCCGGCGAACGGCTGGACCTCATCGCTCCGGCGCTGATCTGTTTGAATGAAAAGGAAGAGCCTCACCTGGAGCAGAGTGCCGGGCTGCATTCGCGGGCGGTCTACTTTCACCCCGCGGTCATAAACAGTGCATTTACATTTGAGTCCATCCGTCAGGAGCAGCAAAAGGAGGAATTGGTATACTGGCAGGATCGTTCCAGCCTGCGCCCATTCCTGGTCCGCCAGGACGGGTTCAACGGCCTGCTGCCGATGGGGCCGGTGACGGCGCGCAGGGCAGCGCAGTTGTTCGATTCAATCCGCCACCAGCTCCATGACCAGCCTGACAACTACTGGGTCTGCCGCAGCCGCTCGTTTTTGCTGGAGCTGCTCTCTTTGGCCGAACAACTGGTGATGACGCCTGAGCATATCGGCGCGGTCATCACCCAGGCAGAAGTTTCATACCCACCACAGCCTGAATGTTCCTCCTCCAGGGAAGGGAAAACTGAGGCGGAAAGCATCATCCTCTTCCTGCATGCTCATTACGCTGAAAAGATCACCATCCCGGCTCTGGTGCGTGCCTTCCACACGAACCGCACCACGCTGACCGAACAGTTCCACCGGGCGACGAGCATGCCGGTGATGGCTTACCTCACCCAGCTGCGCATGCGCCAGGCTTCGCTGCTGCTGCGCGATACAGTCCTGCCGGTAGCGGAGATCATGCAGCGTGTGGGCTACCAGGACAGCACTCATTTCTGGCGGACCTTTCATAAGCACATTGGTGTTTCTCCGACGGAGTACCGTCAGCGGTACTGCTGGTTGATGCGGCCCCAATAGGGACCGACGATTGGCTTCCAAGGGCTGTCATTTTGCAATCCCCCAGGGGGGAATATTTTGCTTCTTCCGGTAAAAACCGTTCATGGGAATCTGCAGTGAAATCGATCCTGTTCTTCCTTCTTTACCGGCGTGGGAAACTTCGTCCTGGCTGCCTGTGACGGGACGCGACCGTCCCTTCCGATATTCACTGACAACCCAGACCGTGAATGGTGAGAAAGCAAGCGCCCGCCGAGGAAGCTGATCCTCCCCGCGGGCGTGGGTAGTTCTTGCTGAAGAATTGATAATTAGCAAAGAACGACTGATTACCGGCCATTCCATTTGAGGACAGTTTTTCTTATACTTCATGTTGAAAGGATAGGAGAATGCCATGAAGCCATTCTTGTTTTTTGTTAACTTACCTGTATTAGGAGCCATTGTCCTGGCGGGTTGCGCAGCGTCTAATCCGATCGCGCCGACTGCGACGCCGAGCCAGCCACCAACACCCACCCCGGCTGCAGGGTCGGTTTTATGGACCTACCACACAGGGAATGCAATTTGGTCTTCCCCGTCTGTGAGCGATGGGATGGTCTTTTTCGGCAGCGATGATATGTCGGTCTATGCGCTGGATGTAAACACCCATTCACTGCGCTGGAAGTTCACCACCCGCGGTTTTGTGCGCTCCCGCCCCTCGGTTAGCAATGGCGTGGCATACATTTCCAGTGACGACGGTTATCTGTATGCAATAGATGCCTCGACCGGGATTGAAAAATGGCGCGCCGACCTGGGCGCCGACCGTATGCAGCCCCGGAGTCCTCTCACCAGCGGCTATGATTATCAACAGTCCTCTCCGGTGGTAGCAGATGGTCGGGTCTATATTGGCAGTGACGCCAGCGCGGTCTACGCATTCGATGCTGTCAGCGGGCAGCAGCTATGGCAGTTCCAGACCGCCAGTCCGGTGCGCTCTACACCGGCAGTATTAGCCGGCAGGGTTTTCATCGGCGATGGCTCTGCCACGCTGCATGCCCTGGATGCAGTGACCGGGAGCGAGGTCTGGAATGCACAGGGCTGCGATATCCCCACTCCAGCAGTATCGAACGGCCTGGTCTACTGTGGCAGTAGAGGAACCTATCAGGTGCGCGCCTGGGATGTCCAAAACGGCGAAAAGCGCTGGCAATTTTTCGTGGGCGAGTCATGGGTCAATTCATCGCCCCGGATCGTTGGCGGAACGCTCTACATCGGCAGCTCGGACGCGGGCGCACTCTTCGCCCTTGATCCCCTGACGGGTGATCTGCTATGGAAATTTCACCTAAGCGGGTATGCCTGGTGTTCCCCGGCCGTAGCGCAGGGTGTAGTTTACATTGGCAGCTACGGTTTGGAGCAGCAGGGATTCTTTTATGCCGTTGATGCGAAAAGTGGTGTCCTCCGCTGGTCTATGGCGGTCAATCCTGGCGTTGTTTCGTCCCCGGTCGTCGCCGACGGGGTGATCTATTTCGGCGGGCTAGACGGCAACCTGTACGCCGTCAAGGAATAAATTCTGGGCGGATATAGAACAGCGCACAGTGGATATTCTCCGTGTGCGCTGTTTATTTCTCTTAATTATTATCTACAACAAACTCATCGGATCCACTTCCACCCGCCAGCCCTCCAACCTCTTCCCGCGCAGCAGCGAGGCCGGGTCGGGACCGCGCAGGATGATTTGCCAACGGGATAGTCCGTCCAGCCGGGCAAAGAAGCAGGGCACGGGTCCGATCAGGTCCGTTTCGATCCGTCTTTCCATTTGAATATCCGCTGTGAGGCGCTCAGCCATCCGGTGCGCTTCTTTTTCCGCCCTGGCCGCCTCGGCTTGCCGGTATTCCATCCGCACCAGCCGCGCGAACGGCGGATAACCCAGCTGCCTGCGGTAGTCCAGTTCCCTTGCATAGAAGGCGGCGTAATTGTGCCCGGCAGCAGCTTCCACGACATAATTCCCAGGCTGGAAAGTTTGCAGCACCACCTTCCCGCCCAGTGTCGATCGGCCGGAACGGCCGGCCACCTGGGTGAGCACGTCGAAAGTCCGCTCGGAGGCAAACGGGTCGGGCAGGTTAAGACCTACATCGGCCAGTACAATCCCGACTAGGGTCACCAGCGGCAGATCCAGGCCTTTGGCGAGCATCTGTGTCCCCACCAGCACGTCGGCACGGTGCGCGGAAAAGTGGCTGAGGATGATCTCGTGGGCATCCTTCTGGCGGGTGGTTTCCCAATCCCAACGCAGGGTCCGTGCCGATGGGAAGAGAGAGAGCACCTCGGCCTCCACCTTTTCGCTTCCGAGACCGTACTGGCGGATCTGTACACTCCCGCAATTGGGGCACTTTTTTGGCATCTGGCGGGTGTAGCCACAGTGATGGCAACTCAGTGCCTCCGACGGGCTGTGGTAGGTCAGGGGTGTCTCGCAGCGCGGGCAGCGCAGCGCCGTCCCGCACTCCCGGCAGAAGACGTAGGTGGCCGTGCCGCGCCGGTTCAGGAAGAGTATCGCCTGCTGGCCCTGTTGGAGCACTTCGTTGAGCGATTGAACCAGCTCCCGGCTGAAAATGGCCCGATTGCCGGCCTTCAGTTCCTCGCGCATGTCGACGATATGGACGGGGGGGAGTCCGAAGTCTGGTAATCCCGAGTCTGGCACGCCGACCCGCTTTGGCAGCTCCAGCAGGCGAAGCCGGCTTGCCTTCGCTTGCTCGCCCAAGGGGAGCGGGCCGGATGCGAGGGGACTTGCCAGGTAGCGCAGTTCAACCGGCGGGGTGGCCGAGCCGAGGATACACACCGCCCCGCACAGCCGGGCGTAAGTTTGCGCAGCGCTCATCGCGTTATAGAACGGGGGCTCGGATTGGTGATAAGACCCGTCGTGGCATTCGTCCACGACGATGAGACCAATATTGGGCAGGGGTGCAAACAGCGCCGAGCGCGGCCCAATGACTATTTTGAGCAGCCCCAGGCGGGCACGCCGCCAGGTGTCGTAGCGCTCGCCTTCCGAGAGGCGCGAGTGGACCAATCCGACCTGGCCAGGGAAGCGGGCCAGGAAGCGGTGTACGGCCTGGGGCGTCATGGCGATTTCCGGAACGAGGACGATCACCTGCCGGCCGCGCCGGACGGCTTCATATGCGGCGCGAATGTATATCTCAGTCTTGCCGGAGCCGGTTACACCATGCAGGAGGAAAAGGCGATCCGGGGATTGGGAATGGAAGGCCTTCAGTATCTCGCTTAACGCCGCTTCCTGGTCGGGCGTCAGTTTCAATTCCTTGGAAGCGGGTCCCTGGTCGAGGGTTTCCCGGTACCTTGCGCTGGACAAAGGATCCCTGAATATTTCCGTCTCCCGCAATACGATGAGTTCCCTTTCGGCAAGTTCCTGCAGGTCGGCCAGGGTGCAGCCGGATTCAGCATAGACCCATGCCACGTTGACCGCTCCAGGCTCGCGCATCAGCGTATGCAGGGCAGCCTGGCGGCGCTTCAATGTCTCTGCCGTCCTCCCCAGTTCCACCAGGGCGGTTTCGGCAACCTCCGGTGGAACAGCCAGTTGAGCCGTACGGATGTATTTCGGGCGAACGGAGGGCGCGGACAGGACGGAGCGGCTTGTCAAAGCACCGCTGCGCACGAGGGAACCGGCTGTTTTGCGCCAGTCGATGTTCTTGAAATGCCGGTCGAGCTGGCGACCACGCAGGGCGCCGCGTTCCTCGAGCAGGTTGATCAAGCGACGACGGACCGGGGATTGTTGAAGGTTGTCCGCCGTCCGCCGTGCGCGGTCATCGGCAAGCGTGTAAAGCATATCCGCCTGCTGCGCCAGTCCCGGGGGCAGCATCAGCCCAACGATCTCTGCCAGGGGCGCAAGCGTGGATCCGACCAGTTCGTACGCCAGGGCAATCTGGGCCGCGGTCAGGACCGGCTCCGGGTCGAGCAGGTCAAGGACGGCCTTGGTCTCGGGGAGGGAGGGCTGGGGAATAAAGCCCACGACGACGCCTTGCACGGTCCGCCCTCCGAACGGGGCAGTGACCAGTTGCCCAACGCCCACTTTCCCTTCAAGTTCAGGGGGGAGGTGATAATCAAAAACGCCAGTCACGGATGGAACGTTGACGGCGAGTTGGACGAAAATCATATTTTCATTCTGGCTGGAGGGTTGGTCGATCAACTCGGGGTTTTCTTTTTGCGCCGGTATTGGTATTACGTATTGACCATATCCGCCGGGAACATCTGCTCCTTATTTCAGGAGCCGTATTTCCCATTGACTGCCATGGCTGTCTTCGGTGTTATAAGCAGGAGATTATTTGGTCTTCAGCACCACCGCCGCGCCGTATCCGACCACGGAGGAATAATCACCGGTCACATCGCCGGAGGTGGCATGGCGCAGGATTTTGACGGTGTCGCCGCCCAGATCGCGCGCAGCCCACAGCACGGCGGTCAGTGCACCCAGACCGCAGGCGAAGCCCTTGCCGTCCATTTCTGCCTGGAAAACGTCCTCGGGCGCAAAGGCTTCCACCCGGCGCAGCATCTCGGCGTCGAGGGTTTCAGCCTGCTCCTGGGCGTAGAAATGGGAAAGATCGGTTGAAGCGACCAGCAAGACATCCTTGCCGAAGACGACCTCGGCCAGGGCAATCCCCAACTGCTCAGAGACGTTGCGCGACTGGGCGCGCACCATCACCGGCAGTAGCCGGAACTGGCCGACGAGGGCGCGCTGCAGGAAGGGCAGCTCGATTTCGAGCGAATGTTCCTGATCGTAGGCCACCGGGGTCAGGCTGTAACCCAGCCTCTTCTTAAGTCGGGAATTCAGCAGGAAAACAGCTTCCGCATTGACCGGCACATTCCCGAGAGGCGTCTCGTACGCGCTGTGGGAGGTGGTCAATAGCGGTTCGCGGTAAGGCTGATGCATGGGGGAGAGCACGGCCACCATTTCCGGATGCTGGCCGCGCACGGCAGCAAAGGCATACCCAGCCACAGGCCCGGAGTAGGTATGGCCGGCGTGCGGGGCAATGACCGCAATCACCTTGCCGGGCAGCTCAGGTAGCTCGGCCTGGTCCAGGTAATGATCCACAGCTCGGGCGAGGGCTTTTGGATCCCCTTCATACCAGGTCCCCGCCAGGGGTGACGGGCGGATCGGCGAAATCGTAGCCATGTCAATGTCCTCCTAATGCTAATTGTAGCACGGGCTAACGAGGGAATCTATAGCCGCTTTCGAAATGTAAATGAGGTTTTAATGTTCTCATAACCGATAGTTTCGTAGAAGCGGTGGGCTTCCTTGCGGATGATATTGGAGCGAAGCCACACCTGGATGCAGCCGTGCTGGAGCGCCCAGGCCTCAGCCCGCGCCATAAGCGCTTTTCCAATCCCCCGGCCGCGTGCCGTATCGTTGACGACCAGTCCGCCGATTTCGGCCATCTGGTCGATCTCCAACCCCGGCGAAATGTGAACGTGAACCCAACCCAAAGGCCGCTCGTCTGCTTCTGCGACGTAAACCGCGTGGTCGAGGTGCGCCAGTACAGCCCTCAGACGCAAGGCCACCTCCTGCCGAGTGGACGGATAACCCAGCTGAGTGCACAGGTCGGCAAGGCATCCGCTGTCTTTGAGACGGGCCGGGCGGATCACAAATTCATTGTCATTTTTTGGGGTCATGGCCGGGCTGCCCATCTCAGCGAATGAGAATCGTAATGCCCCACAGGCTGGCAAGGGCCATTACCCCCATGGAAAAGCCAGCGAACAAAATCCGCAGGCGCGGGCTGACCGACTGAGCGATGCCGAGCAGGAAAAATGCGACTGAAAGGATGGTCAGTACGGCGACGTAACCATCCGATTTGTTGTTCCACCGCTGGTAGCTGTCCGCAGAGGCATTCTGTATTTCCACCTGGGAATTTGCCGGGGCGTATAAATCTTTCATATACGCTGCTGTATCGGGCTGGCTGAACTGTGTGGAGGGAGCGTAGCGCGGGTCGCTCAGCAGGACGGAAAGCGACTTGGCCTGATCGGCACGCGCCTGGCTGGCAGCGGCATCGATCGTCAGGTCTTGGCTTCCCCGCTGGTCGTTTGCCTTCTCCCGGAGGAGTGCGGAATATTCCAGGACCAGCGCCTGCTGCTGCTCCGTGAGAGCTTCGGCGTAGGAATTCAAATCGTATGTTCCCTGGACGCTGCTTTGTGCGACCTCGCCCGAGGCAAGGATGGCATTGTACTGGGATTGGCTGTCGGCCTGGCTGGAGCGGATATTTGCGTCCACCTGGAGCCCGGCAACAACTGAAACCAGCAGGGTGTTGATCAGAACCAAAACGACAATCAGGTTCTTCCAGCGTTCCGGGTTTTCGACCCGCTCCGAACCTGAAAGCTCTTCAGTCTCGAGGATCAGGGATTCGCTCATAGCGCACCTTTTCGAATGATAATGAAGACTAGCTCAACGATCAGGAACCAGGCAGCCCCGAAGAGGTAAATGGCGACACCGGCCAGCCTGGCCAGTGGCCGCAGGCGCGGCCCACCGATTTGAGCCATGCTGAGCCAGAACAAGCTGAGCGCCAGCAGCACGGTCCCAATCACCAGCCAGCGCTGTTCGCTGAAGTAGCCCGCGGCCAGATCAAATGAAGCCTGCGGATTCAGTTTGGCGAGATCTGGTGATTCCGTCTCCAGGTCTGCAAAGCGTTTGGCGATATCAAAAGTACCGTCCGCCTTGCGGTAGGTGGAATCGGTTGCAAATGGGCCGGCGAGCGATGCCAGGCCGGGAAGGAGAAACTGGCGCATCACTCCGGCCCTTTCGATGGCGGCTGCGTCGCCGCTTTTTTCGAGAGATTGGATGCCGGAAAGGGTAATATCCCATTCGCGTGCATACCCGGCCTCCTCGTATGCCGTGCGCCAGTCTTCGTTGACCGAAGCTTCTTTTTTAACGGCATCAATTAGCCCCTGGTGATTGGCACTGGAGGCTTTCGATCCGACCACCTCGGCGCGCCAGATGGCCAGAGCTGTGGTCAGCGAGACAATGGCAATCAGGATGGCAAACGCCAATTCGAGCCGGCGGGGCTCCCACCATTTTAATTTTTTCATACCTTCACCCTTTTTGGAAAATAATTTTTAGATCCATTATCCCATTTTACCGGTCGGGATTCAAGCCAGACGCCGGTTCTAACGAGGCTTTCCCAGTGTCCTGGTGAGCAGGAAATTTTATCGCCCAGGAGGAAAAGGCGCGAAGGTTTTCGAGCACCGGCATGTCTTCTGCCTGGCTGTGCGCTTCTATATTCCCGATGGAGCGATCGCCAATCCTGCCTTGCAGGCCAAGCCTTAAGGATTAACGGAACAGGTCTTATCAATCGGGGCTGCAGTTACCCCCCAGACTGTTCAGGAACCTTCGGGTCAATTTGAAGGCGATCAGTGGGAGGTTGTCAAGCGGAAAATACTTGGCCGAGTCGGCATCATCACCGGCGTGCAGCTTACCGGAGATCACCTCGACCCGGTAGTAAAGGACGATATCCGCGCCGCGCGGGTGTTCGCGGCCGGAGAGCACATCCATCAGCTTCGCCACCCTTACCTGCAGGCCGGTCTCTTCCAGGCATTCGCGCTCGGCAGCCTTCCCCGGATCCTCGCCGGCATCAACAAAGCCAGCTGGCAGGCTCCACATCCCTCGGAAAGGTTGGTTGACCCGGCGGACGAGCAGGACTTTGTCCCCGCGTTCGACCAGGACAGCTGCTGCCACCTTCGGGTCGGCGAAATAGATCCAGCCGCAGCGCGAGCAGACTGGACGAACCCGTGCGTAGCGTGCCTCCCGGACCAGAACAGAACCGCAGCGGGGGCAGAAGTTCAATTCTTCAGCCAGGATCATATCTTTAATTTCTCACAGAAGTTTGGTTTATGAAAAATTGCTGCAGGACAGGATGACTCCCGCGGCGGCGATTTCGGGTAGTTCAGCCTCAGGAGCGGTCATTCCCGCCGAATTTCCGGCGGAAGGCAGCCATTGCCATCCAGCGGGTGAGGACTGCTGTGCCGCCCAGGACGACCGCCAGGGCCAGCCATATGTATATCCATGGGATTGCGACCGGCTCCAATGGATGAGGGGCGACCGAGGGTGGAGCCGGTTGACCGGGTTTGGGCACCAGGCCGGTTCGGGGCGGCACGACGGCTTGTTCCGTCGGCTGTACTGAGGGGTTCGTACCTGTGGTTGCCAGGGACTGTGGATAGACCTGGTTGTTGGCTTTGGTTGTTGTAGCCGAGGTTGCCGCTGGAACAGCCTGGAGGAAGGCGGGGGAGGTTGCTGAGAGAACGGCATTTTGGTTAGGCTGGGCCTGGTTCGAAGTTGGCGCTCCACTGCCCATGAGGGGTGCTCGGGCTTCCATGGCGCTGGGAGCCGCTGCCCCGAACGAGAGCCTCGGCAGAAGACTGGTGACAGCCGTGGCCAGGAAGAGCAGTATGGCGGCAGCCGAGGCCCAGGAAAGCACCGGCGCCAGACGCGGCACCGGCGGGCGCAGTCCGGTCATCCCGGGTGTCAGCCTGAAATTGCGCGGGGCTCGGCGCCGGGGAGTACGGCGCAGCAGGAGGCGCGTCTGGCGCAGTTCTTCCAGAGCGGCTCGCAGGTCCGCGTCAGCGGCAAGGCGGGCATCGAGGCGCGACTGAACGGCCTGATCGAGTTCTTTATCCAGATACGCCGAAATTTGTTCCAAGTCGAATTGCGTGGGTTTGGTCATAGGCCGCGTTCCTCTTCCAGACGGAAGGCAGCGGGTAAAAGTTCCCGGAAGCCCTGCAGACATTCTCGCAAGCGCAGGCGGGCGCGCGCCAGGCGGCTCTTTACCGTACCCAGCGGCTTGCGAATGACCACGGCGACTTCGGCATAATCCAAACCCTGCACATCGGCCAGGACGACCACCGTGCGGAAATCGGCCGGTAGGCCCTCCAGACAGTGCTGGATGGCGTGTTCGAGCTCCGCCTGATCGAGCTGCTCCTCCGGAGTGCTGTCTGGGTCGGCCAGCCAGGCCGGGGATTCGAGCTCTTCGTCATCCGCGGTGTGCGGTTCAAGCGGGGTCGTCGGACGGCGCTTCCTGCGGCGCAACTCGTCGTAACAGGCATTGGTGACTGTGCGCAGCAGCCAGGCGCGAAACGAGCCGCCGCGGAAGGAAGCCATGCTGTGGAAAGCGGAGATGAAAGCTTCCTGGCTGGCATCTGCAGCCAGGTCTTCGTCACCCAGGATGCGCAGAGCGGTGTTGTAGACAACATCCTGGTAGGCCAGGACCAGCCGGTTAAAGGCGTCCAGATCACCGTGCTGTGCGGAGCGGATCAGAGCGGATTCATCTGACATTTCTGTAATTTTACTTCATATACAATCGTAATTGTACAGATGATCGTTCTGTTGTATAGTGGAACTACGAATTTAATTGGATGAAGAAGGATTAAGGTCGAGATGAGTGATCAATCGCGTGGAAGGGTCCTGGTTGTCGATGACACGGCTGAAAACCTAACCCTGCTTTCGCGCATTTTAACCAACAGCGGCTTTTCGGTGCAGGCGGTCGAAACCGGAGCACAGGCGCTCGAGGCCGCCCGGGCGACCCTGCCTGATCTGATCCTGCTCGATATCGCCATGCCGCAGATGGACGGATTTGAAACCTGTGCACGTTTGAAAAAGGCTGAATGCACGCGAGACATCCCGGTCATTTTCATCAGTGCGCTGGATGCCATCGAGGACAAGGTCAGGGCCTTTCGCGCCGGAGGGGTGGATTACATCACTAAGCCGTTCGAACATGAGGAAGTTCAAGCGCGTGTGGACAACCACTTGGCAACCCTCCGGCTGCGCGACCAGCTCATTTCGGCGAACCGTGAGCTGGCTGCCCGTATCGAGGAGCTGGATTGCTCCCAGCAGCTCCTGCGCGAACACGAAGGCAAGCTGCAGGCTTTTGTTAACGCCTTGCCGAATCTTTCATTCGTGATCGATGAAGAAGGGCGTTTTCTGGAAATCCTGGCCAATGAAACCAGTTTGCTCAGCGCACAGGTCGAAGAGCTCAAAGGGAAGCAGATCAAGGAGGTCATGCCTCCCGAGGTGGCGGAAAAAATTCTCGTATCTGTACATAACACTATCACGACTGGTAAAACTGAAGTGATCGAGTATAAGACAGCCGTCCTGGCGGGTGACGAGCGCTGGTTCGAAGGGCGCATCGCGCTGATGGAGAAGGATGGGAACGGTCACAGCAAGGTTGTGCTCATTGCCACAGAAGTTTCGGACCGCATCCGGCTTTACCAGGAAATCCAGCGCCTGGCCATCGAAGACCCGTTGACCGGTTGTTTCAACCGCCGGCATTTTTTCATCCTGGCCGAGCAGGAACTGCAGCGCTGTGTGCGCTACCAGCACCACCTGTCCCTGATCATGATGGACATGGACCATTTCAAGGACATCAACGATACCTTCGGGCATCCGACCGGCGACAAAGTCCTCTGCGCCCTGGTCGAGCTCTGCCAGAAGCAGCTGCGCAATGTTGACATTCTTGGCCGGTACGGCGGGGAGGAGTTTGTCATCCTGATGCCCGAGACCAGTGCTGAAGGAGCTTTGCTGGCTGCAGAAAGGATCAGGAAAGAGATCGCAAGGCTGCGGGTTGATACGTTAAACGAAAATTGCTGTGTGACGGCCAGCATCGGCATTGCCAGCCTGGGGACAGGCTTCGACCAGTCGCCTTCGGTGGACCGCCTGCTCAAGCGGGCCGACCAGGCGCTCTACGCAGCTAAGGGCGCTGGCCGAAACTGTATACGGACGAATTAACCGGCCAGGACCTCAGGCAAAGCCTGTTTAGATAATCACCGGACAGGCGAGTTGCCTTCGGGTCCAATCCGGTATTGTTGTGGGGCGAAGTGGATCAATGTTCAGGATGATTTCAGAGCGATTGCCGCAGGTGAAGCTCATATCCGGGGTCCTGCTGCACAGGACCACCGCCTCATCCAAGGTCGTGAAGCAAAAGGCTGGCGGGCGTCCTGCGCATTGAAGCGCAACTGTTCGGTCCTGGATCCCCTGCCGGAGAAATTCTTGAATTGATATTACTCGTTTTGGGATCAGGGGGTGCATAATATTCATCCTGAAGGGCACTCATCCGGTCAGTGTTCCTTCGGATGTGTTCTCACCCGCGGGTCCTGCTTTTTTGCGAAGCCTGCCGTGCAAGGGTTATAGTTACTGGTTTTATGGACATTCATAGATATTGCCAATGGACCAGTTTTCGTACGGGTTGGACCCAGTACCGGGCGAGCTACACCGCCCTTTACCAAACCTAAAATTCAGAGGCGCTTCGCAGGAGGGGCCCTCCAGGCCAGAAGACATGTCTAACCGCTTAAAAGAAAATAAGATAAGATTGGAATATTCTCTTCGCGCCGGAGCTGCCGCCAGAATGGTGCAGCCACCGAGCGCGAATGAAATTTCCGCTATTCCTATTGCTACTCAGGAGTGTATATGGAATCAAACTGGAAATCCAGGAAGGTTGTAATCGTCGGGGCGGGATCCGTCGGCTCGACCTTCGCTTATGCTCTGGCGCAAAAAGGTCTGGCGGATGAGATCAGTCTGCTGGACATTAATGGTGAGATCGCTGAAGGCCAGGTGCTTGATCTGGCACACGGCCTGCCGTACTACCCGCCGGTGAGCATCCGGGTGGGGCGAGAGGAGGATTACGCCGAGGCGCAAGTCATTGTCCTTACCGCGGGCGCCAAACAGAAACCGGGCGAATCCCGTCTGGTCCTGTTGCAGAAAAACGCCGCGATCATTGAGGAGACGGTTGACCGGATCGTCGCTCAAAAATCCCGCGCAGTTCTTGTCATTGCTACCAACCCGGTTGATGTTCTGACCTATGTTGCCCTTAAGCGTTCGGGCTGGACCCGGAACCGGGTGATCGGCTCAGGGACGGTCCTGGACAGTGCCCGTTTCCGCTACCTGCTCAGCCAGCGCTGTAACGTCGATGTGAGCAGTGTCCATGCCTACATCCTCGGCGAGCATGGGGACAGCGAGTTCGCTGCCTGGTCCATGACCAATATCGGGGGTGTGCCAATCGATGAGTACTGCCCTTTCTGTGGAAAATGCGAGAACTGGGAACAAGAACGTGATCAAATCGCCAAGCAGGTCAAAGAATCTGCCTATCACATCATCAATTACAAGGGGGCCACATATTTTGCCATAGGCATGGCCCTCGCGCGTATTGTCGGCACAATCCTGCAGGATCAGAAAAGCATGCTGACGGTCTCCACTTTGCTGAACGGGGAATACGGTTTGCACGATGTCTGCCTGGGTGTGCCCTGTGTGGTCGGGCAGGAAGGCGTGAGACAGGTCGTGGTAGCAAAATTGCCCCCCGACGAGCAGGCTGCCCTGGAGAAGTCGGCCGGGATACTGCAAAAGGCGTTGAAGGAGTTGAATAAAGTGTAGGCCGTATTCAAGCGTGATCTACACGCTGCACTTCTTCTTTCCGCAAGTGCGGGAAGAGCAGAACCTCGCGGATGGAATGCTTGTCGGTCAGCAGCATGGTCAGGCGGTCGACGCCCATGCCAAAGCCGCCGCAGGGAGGCATGCCGTAGCGCATGGCGCGCAGGTAATCCTCGTCCATGGGGTGCTTCTCTTCATCGTCCGCAGCGTAGTCGCGGCCCATCTCGAGGAAGCGCTGCTCCTGGTCGAGCGGGTCGTTCAGCTCCGTGAAGGCGTTGCACAGCTCAAAGCCGGCCACATAGCCTTCGAACCGCTCTACGGTAAGAGGGTCGCCCGGTTTGGATTTTGCCAGCGGGGAGATATCGCGCGGGTAATCGTACAGGAAGGTTGGCTTGATCAGTGTCGGCTCGAGGAACTCGCTGAGCATGAAGTCGATCAGCTTGCCACGCGTCGAGGCTGGGTCGGGGGACTTGCCGATCTCTTTCAGGGCAGACAGCAGCGATTTGGCGGTCGCGTGCTCGGCGATGTCGATGCCGCACACCTCCTTCAGACCCTGCCTCATCTCCAGCCGTTTCCACGGAGGTTTGAACTCGAGCTCATGTCCCTGGTAGGTCAGGTGCGTTGTGCCGAGCACCTTTTCACAGGTATAGGCCACCATCTGCTCGGTCAGCTCCATTACTTTGAGAAAATCGGCGTAAGCCCAATAGAATTCCAGCTGGGTGAACTCGGGGTTGTGCTTATACGAGACACCCTCATTACGGAAGTCACGCCCGATCTCATACACCTTTTCCAGGTTGCCGACCAGCAGGCGCTTGAGGTAGAGTTCGAACGAAATGCGCAGGTACATATCCTGATCAAGTTCGTTGTGGTGGGTGATGAAGGGCTTGGCCGCGGCACCCCCGTAGAGCGGCTGCAGGATGGGCGTTTCAACCTCCAGGAATCCTTGCCCGTCCAGGAACTCACGCAGTGAACGAATGATCGCAGCACGTTTGCGGAAGATCGTACGCACCTCGGGATTGACCGCCAGGTCGGCGTAGCGCTGGCGGGCGCGCAGCTCCGGGTCTTCAAGCGCGGCGTGGCGGACCGTCTCCCCGCTCTCGGCGACCTCGTCCTTGGCTGCCGGCAGAGGGCTGATCGCCTTTGCCAGCATCCTGAAATCCTGGACGTGCAGGGTTACCTCGCCGGTGCGGGTGCGGAACATAAATCCGGAAGCCTGGATAAAATCGCCCAGGTCGAACATGCGATTAAACAGATCAAGTTTTTCTTTACCCAGATCGTCGGCTCGAAAAAAGAGCTGGATACGGCCCTCGCCGTCTTCGATGTGTGCGAAGGTGAGCTTGCCCATTGGACGGATGGCCCGCAGGCGGCCGGCCAGTGTGGCTTTGACCTCGGCGGGACTCCCGCCTTCGCCGGCATTCTTTTCGGCCGCTTCGAACTCGGCGATAGCCTGCGCGCTGGTGTGCGTCCGCTCAGCGCGGGTGGGATACGGCTCGAGTCCCTCTGCGCGGAGTTCTTCGACTTTTTTGAGCCGGATTATTTCGAGGGAGGTATTCTCTGGCATAAGTGCAACCTTTCTGGCTGGTATTTTACCTGATATTGATATCCCCGCCATCCCTGCTCCACCAATCGGGAGAGGAGGATGTCCGGCACGAGGCCGCGAGGCGGCAGGACGCTAAGAAAAAGCCCCGCGCTCCCAGTCAGGAGGCGCGGGGCCTGTAAGGGCTTGCCCCAGGCTTATTCGACCTTGACGATTTTAACTTTGAACGTCCCGCCGGGTGCCTCGACAGAAACTTCTTCACCGAGGCGACGGTTCAGAATGGCCTTCCCGATCGGAGATTCATTGGAAATTTTTCCCTCGCGCGGGTCAGCTTCAGCAGCCCCGACGATGAAATACGTTTCCGGATCGCCGTTGTTCTCCCGGATGGTGACTTTGGATCCCACTTGAATCAGGCCGCCTTTTTCTTTCTTTTCCTTCTCGTCGATGACGCGCGCCGAAGCCAGGATTATTTCGAGCTCCTGGATGCGGCCCTCGACAAAAGCCTGCTCGTTCTTGGCTGCTTCGTACTCGGCATTCTCAATTAACTCGCCGCCTTCCATGGCTTCGTGCAGGCGCTCGGCAACTTCCTTGCGCTTGGTCGTGCGCAGGAATTCAAGCTCCTCGGCAAGTTTTTGATAACCTTCCTTGGTTAGGAATGTTGTGGGCATTTATTTTATCCTAGGAAAACAATGCATCTCTGGAACAGAGATGCGTTTTTGTAGGGTTCCCTACCCGGCGCTATTATACATGATTTTATCTGAAAATCAAGGCCGGTTTATATGCGCCGCCACAATTTAACCCCGTGGCAGGTTTCCCAGTAGAGGCGCATCTTTTCCCGCATGGATATATCGGATTTAAAGAGGGCCGGGACCTGGGAGGGGTATGCAGAAATGCTCGCCAGCCAGGCTGCCAGGCCGTTTTCTGAAATTGTCTGTACAACCTCTTCCAGGCCGGAAACAACGGGCCCGAGCGTCCGGGGATAGTCGAGCAGGTAGGGGATTTCCGCGTAGTACAAGAGCGGGCGGCGCAGTTTTTCAGCGGCCTCACGAACCAGGATGTGGTCCAGGTGGCCCCCGACGGTCAGCGGGCAGACCAGGCAGTCATCCGGCTCGAGTTCTTTTTGCACCCTGGCAGCAATTTCAACCGGAAGGTTCGCCTCAGTCGGATGCCTGGGACCGGTGTAGCGGTCCGGGTAAAGGGCTTCGCCCTCGGATGAACGCCGGTAGATGCAGTCCGGGAAGGGTAAATGGCGCCAGGCCGCCCCGACAATTTGCAGCGCTTGCCTGTCCTCCACCCGGCGCAGCGCGACTGTCTCCTCGGCCCCGGCAGTACCCCATTCCAGGTGGCATTTCTGGGCCTGAGGCGACAGGGCTCCTGGCGGTGGGTCCCCGGCGCAGATCGTCCAGGCCTCGACCGGGATGCCTAGGCGGGTCTGTTCCCAGATCAAGCCGCCGCAGGAGAGCACCGCGTCGTCAAAATGGGGCGAGAGGTAAATCCAGCGCATCTTTTTGTTGGAACAACAGTTTATCCTTCAACATTATCGCCGGTGATAATATCCGCGGCCAGTTTTTGCAGGGCTTCGAGCTCTTCCTTGTCAGGCTCGCGCTGGCTGGCACGCCAGTACTGGTCGAGCAGTTCCAGCGGGCTGAGGCTGCTTACAGTCTGGTCGGCGGGCAGGCGGATGCGAGATTCGATTTGAGGGCGCTTGATGAGGTGGAACTCGAAAGCCTGGTCTGCATAGGCGCGCAGCGCCGCCTCGTCGATTAATGAATCCCACTCGCGGGGATATTCGACGGTCAATCGTAGAATAGCCCCCTGGATGGCCTCCGCTTCAGGTAGAGCAGCCCTAAGAGCCGAGGGCACCTCCTCGGCGGAGGTGAGGACAAGGCGTCGGTCGAAGAACGGGCGGATATTTTCTAGTCTGCGCCACTCGACCTTCGTATTTTGTTTTTTGATATCCGCGATGATAAAGAATTTGTTGTCCGCGGCCTCTCCGAAATCCACGCGCTCGATCGAACCCGGGTAGATGACCGGCGGGTAGGAATTCTCGTTGAGGTCCTGCGGTTTGTGGATGTGACCCAGGGCGACATAATCGAGGCGCGGGTCCTTGACCAGTGCGCCGGGAAGCACCAGATCCGCGCCGAGCATGATCGTGCGTTCCGAGCCGTACACTGCTCCCTGGACCGAAGCATGAGCAGTCAGAATAACCGGAACGTCCGGGTCAGCCCCTCTGAGCCAGTGGTCGACCAACTCGGTCAGATTTTGCTCCATGTGCGCATAGATGTCAGAGGGCTCCGCCTCACCCAGGTCAAGGGCGGTGGTCATTCCTGAGCGTGACACCCATGGGATGGCGATGACCTGGACGGGCAGGCCGAGCTGCTCGGTGCCCAGGAACTGCGGGTGGTCGAGCACCCACACATGGGGGATGTCCAGTGTGGCGAACTCCTGGATGGCATTGGCACGGCCCACGGCGGGGGAGAGGTCATGGTTGCCGACCAGCAGCAGGGTTGGGATGCCCGCCTTGGAGAGACGGATGATGCGCCGGCCCCACTCCCGCTGGAAGGTCGGAGCTGGGGAACGGTCCTTGTAGGCGTCCCCGGCGAAAAGGACCAGGTCGACCTTTTCGGATACCGCCGTATCCACAATTTCATCCAGGGATTTGAGAAAGTCCAATACACGCAGCGGAAGACCTGTCTCGGGATCGTGGCGGCCATAGTTGGCCATGTCGATGTGCGCGTCCGCAAAATGGAGCAGTTTCATTTTTCTACGATTTGCTTGCCTGGAACAATGTGGAGTGAGGCGGCTTGCCTATCCGTTCCTCGGTGGCAGGCCGTCCCAGTCCAACAGGAGGCCGCTAACTTCTCACGGGGTTACACCCCACGCCTGCATGAGGTCCAGGGTTGCCTGAAGATTCTTGTTGTAATAGTAGGCGGTCTTGAGGTCGGCATAGGCCTGGTCGTACTGGCCGAGGGCGTATTCGGCCTGGGCGCGCCAGTACCAACTTTCCTCGAGGCTTCTCGGTTTCACGATGGTGCTCAGGACATTGTCCGCCAGAGTGATCACTTTCTGGTACTGGCTGGTGGAATAATACGCTTTGTACGGGCCGGTCTCATACCACAGGATGCGGTAAGGGCGCTTATTCTGATCGTTGCTCAGAGCCGGGTAGAGGGTTTGCAGGGCATAATCGTAGGCCGTCGATGCCTCCCCGTCCTGCCCGAGATACATCAGGCTCGTGCCCTTGTTGAACCAGGCGAAGAAGAGGTCCATTCCGCTCAAAGTTTGGATTTCCTGGTTGGCGATGTCCAGGGCGTGCTGGAATGCCCAGGTTTCGTCGGCCCATGGGCCAAGCACCTGGTTCAGCTCGTCCTGGCGGTCGGCGGGGTAGACCACGATAAAAACATAGTCGAAGGCGCGCCAGCCGCTGACATAATCTGCATAACTGATCTTCTGGTTATAGCCCTGCTGTTTATAGGGAATATTCTCGTTGGGGGTATACGAGTCCTGCCAGGTGAACATCTGCTGGCTGTCGTCGTAGCCGGTGGTGAATGCGTAGTGACCGGCCCACTGCAGGGTGTTTTCGGGGGGCAGGGTCTGGTAAATGCCTTTTTCAGCGATAATCGGGAAGCCAGCCGCGATCAGCCGCTTGACCAGGTCGATGTCGCCTCCATAGCGATAGATCGCCTTCAGCGTGGTATGGTCGTTGACATAGTCCACCAGCTCGTACGGCATGACGTTGACATCGGTATTCCCATTGTCGATCAAATTCCCGTTCGGGTTGTTTTCTCCCGGCTTGACCACCGCCGCGATCTGGTCGCGGATGTCATAGGTATTCCCGGGCTCCCCTTTCCAGCCCCAGTATTCCAGCGCCATGGACAGGTTTGCCGGTCCGCAGTAATTCCAGCGGTGCATCTGGTCCACGAAAGTCACGTTTTGCAGGATGATCGAGGTCGGTGGGGCGGTGGGAGTGATCGTGGGCGTGGCGATATCGGTCGGGAGTGCGCTCGCTTCCGGGGTATCCGTCGGCAAGACAGGGAGCAGGCTTGGGGTTTCAGCCTGGACGGCCTGGGTCGGAAGGAGGACCACTTTTTCCGGTGGGTGGAGGGAGTAATACAGGCTGGTACGAAGATCATCGATCCGCCAGGCAAGATGCTGCTGGTAGAAAGAGGGGAAGAAAATCAAGGCCGCGGCAAGGACGATCAGACCCGCCAGGCCCAGGAGGTATTTTTTGGTCCGCGTGTTCATGGGATGGATTATAACAAAATTGATGCGGGCTGACAGAAGAGAGCACCAGCCGATTCACTGCCCGTCCTGCGGTTCAGAAAGGACAGATCCTGGAACCCGGGATTTTTACTCGATTCCTTGCCTCCGATCTCATCCTCGCACGCTTGCACACCACGGTGATTTTAAATAAATATCCTCCCGCAGATTTGAAACTGCGGGAGGATGCATCTACTCACTGGGTTATGCGTCACGGACTTCGCCGTCGATCACATCCCCATCCCCATTGGGCGGCGGGGTTTGCGGACCATTCGAGCCCGCCTGAGCTCCGTTGACGCCCCCGGGCTGCGGCCCGCCGGCTGGCTGAGCCTGTCCTTGTCCCTGGGCATATACCTGCTGGCTGAGGGCATAGAACATATTCTGCAGTTCCTCGGTGGTCTTTTTAATGCGACCCAGGTCATCGCCCTGTACAGCCTGCTTGAGGTCACTGATCTTGCCATCGATCTTGCTGCGTTCTTGGGAGGGGACTTTCTCTCCCAGGTCGCGTAAGGCCTTCTCGGTCTGATAGGTCAGGTTGTCGGCATTATTGCGGGCCTCAATGAGCTCACGGTGCTTCTTATCCTCGGCCTCGTGCAGACGGGACTCCTGGACCATCTTGTCGATGTCCGATTTGTTCAAGTTGGTCGAGGCGGTGACAGTGACCTTCTGCTCCTTGCCGGTGGCTTTGTCCTTGGCAGTGACGTTCAGGATGCCGTTGGCGTCGATGTCGAAGGTGACTTCGACTTGAGGAATGCCGCGCGGCGCAGGCGGAATGCCGTCAAGGCGGAAACGGCCCAGGCTCATGTTGTCCGCAGCCATCTGGCGCTCACCTTGCAGGATGTGGATGTCCACGGCTGTCTGCCCGTCTGCGGCGGTCGAATAGGTCTCGGTCTTGCGCACCGGTATGGTCGTGTTGCGCTCGATCATGGTGGTTCTCACGCCGCCCAGGGTCTCAACTCCTAGGGAAAGCGGGGTCACATCAAGCAGGAGGATGTCCTTCACCTCGCCGCCGAGCACGCCAGCCTGGATGGCCGCGCCGACTGCCACGACTTCATCCGGGTTAACTCCCTTGTTCGGCTCCTTACCGTTGGTCAGCTGGCGAACCAGTTCCTGGACCATCGGCATGCGGGTTGCCCCTCCGACAAGGACAACCTCGTTGAGGTTTGTAGCGGTCAGATTGGCATCCTTCAATGCGCTTTCAAACGGCTTGCGGCAGCGGGAAAGCAGGTCTTCGGTCATTTGTTCAAATTTGGAGCGGGTCAGCTTTAACTGTAAATGCTTCGGCCCGCTGGCGTCGGCAGTCACGTAAGGCAGGTTGATTTCCGTCTCCATCATGCTGGAGAGTTCGATCTTGGCTTTCTCGGCGGCTTCGCGCAGGCGCTGAAGAGCCTGGCGGTCCTGGCGCAGGTCGATGCCCTGCTCCTTTTTGAATTCATCCGCGGCCCAGTTGACGACGCGCTGGTCCCAGTCGTCGCCACCCAGGTGGGTGTCGCCGTTGGTGGACTTCACCTCGATGACGCCCTCACCCACGTCCAGGACGGACACATCGAAAGTGCCTCCGCCCAGATCAAAAACCAGGATGGTTTCGTTGTTTTTCTTGTCCAGGCCGTATGCCAGGGCCGAGGCAGTCGGCTCGTTGATGATGCGCTTTACATCCAGTCCGGCGATGCGACCGGCATCTTTGGTGGCCTGGCGCTGGCTGTCGTTGAAATAGGCAGGAACGGTGATGACTGCTTCCGTGACCGGCTGGCTGAGGTAAGCCTCAGCATCCGCCTTGAGTTTTCCCAGGATCATGGCAGATATTTCCTGCGGGCTGTATTCTCGGTCGGTCACCGGGACTTTAACCCGGGCTTCGTCCGACGGTCCGGCAACAACCGTATACGGCACCATCTTGCGCTCGGTTTCTACTTCCTCATACCGGCGTCCCATGAAACGCTTGATTGAATAGATCGTGTTTTCGGAGTTGATCACCGCCTGACGTTTGGCGGTTTGACCGACAAGGCGCTCGTTGTTTTTATTGAATGCCACCACCGACGGGCACAGGCGCCCGCCCTCCGCGGTGGTGATGACGGTTGCCTGGCCGCCTTCCATGACGGCCACGACGCTGTTGGTGGTCCCCAAGTCGATTCCGATGATTTTTCCCATGGCAATGCTCCTCTAAAGATATTCTCGCGCGCAAACATGCGCTGAGGATTTCATTAGGGATAGGATACCCGATGGATGCAAGAAATACGTTAACGTCGTATAGAAAAAATAAAAGAGACCTCCGGGATTTACATGTTCGCGGAGGTCTCCTGGGGATTTAATCCGGTTTACGGTTGGGCGATTTGGAATGAATTGAAGTCTACGATGACCGGCACGACCAGATTATCCTGGGACACATTCACACCGAAACCGACGTAACCCTTCGTCAGGCCGTAGGTTGTTTCCTGCATGGTGTGGACTTCGGTCCCGTTGATAAAGAGCGACAAAGTGGTGCCAACGCAGGCTGCCCCGATATCATTCTGGGCCTTGCCCATGTTGATGGCGTTTGAACCGCCGTTGTACAAAAGTTGGTAATTGCCCCCGGTGAGCTTATCATACACCCAGATCGAATATAAGCCGTCATTTTGGACGGTGAACTCATACCAGCCGTCGTCCGAAACGCGGCAGATAAGGTTGATGTTATTTGAATTGACACCCTTGTTTGTAACAATGGCGTCAATGATGACATCCGTGTAAACCCAGGGATTGTATTGATAATAGACGGCGAGATTGGTGTCATCTAGCCGGATGGAGAGTCCGTCACTCGAAACGGTTTGAGTGAACTGGTTCGCATTTCCACTGTGGACATTATACGACCAGTTGCTCAGGTCCCCCTGGAAATTCTCGGTGAAATAAGCCGGCGCATTTGTTGTTGATGAAGAGGATGAAGTGGCCGTGGCTTGCTGATTCGATGTACCTGAACCGGCTTGGGTCACCTTTAATGGATTGCCGTTTAATTCACCTTCGAGAATATCTCCGGTCGAGTAGCGGTAGACCTTCACGGAAAGGGCATCGCTGGCTTTGTGGGTGCGCAGAATGCTGCAGTAATCCTTCATCGTCCCGTCCGTGGCTAGCACCAGTCCTTCCATCTGGAGAAGGATATCCCCACCCTGCATCCCGGCCTTATCGGCAGGCGAGCCTGACTTGACCGACGCGATCCATATGCCGGAGAGAGTCTGGTCCTGCGTGATGAAAGCTGTGCCGTTGATCCCGATGGAATCGATGTCCTGCCCGCCTTCCAGCTGTTTCACGAGCGGTTCGGCTGTGGCTGCATCGATTGCAAAATACTGGTCGGATGATTTGTTGCCAGCATAATTAATCCCCACGATATGGCCGTTGTCATCCACCAGAGGCCCCCCCGAGTTACCGGGATTAATGGTAGCATCATGCGCCAGGACATGGTCCAGTGAAGCCCAGCTGGTCTGACCGTCCGCATTATTTTCGGAGATGATGCCTTTGGTCAAAGAGTACTGGGGCTGGCCGAGTGGAAAACCTGCCGTGTAGACTTCAAGGCCCACCTTGGGTGCCTGGCTGTACCAGTCTAGGTAAGAAGAAAAGCCGCTGCCCTCAATTTTGATCACAGCCAGGTCCGAACATTCCGACACGCCCAGAATTTCAGCGTTACGGGGTGTCGTCTCGCCGTTCACCCATACTTTGATCAAAGCCGCCCCGGTGACAACATGGTTGTTCGTCACTGCTAGGCCGGAAGGATCGATGATGAATCCGGAACCACGACCGGCCGCATTCAACACCACACCTTCCTGTGGGTCGACGAACGTACCGTCTGATTCAATCTGGATGGTTGCTTGTTGCACACACTGGATGTTGTCACACGCGTGCCCTTGACCGCCATTAGTGACTGGTGGAGCGGCCTGCGTACCTGAAACACCCGGTGCGGATTTCATGGGAGTGGCAGTGCCGCTAAAGCAAGAGAAGCCGACGACAAGGATTGTTCCGATCAAGTATATAAATGGGGCCAAAACGCGATTTCTCATGACATTCTCCTCTCTTTTCCTTTTTTTTATTTTTTTATTAAAAACAGTATAGCATAAATAAAATTGTAATCATATAGGTAACTGGTAATGGCTGCCCGAAAGAATGTCCTTTTCTACCAAAATTTCATATCCCCTGTGAACGGGACATGGCGGTGGTCGTAATCACGATCAACCGAAAAGAAGCAAGCAGATCGAAGAGCATGCAGCCCTTGGAAGAAAAGGGGATGAAATAAAAAGGAACTGCAGAACCGCGCGGGGTGAGCAAACGGCAAATGGAGCGGTTGTCCTGCAGGGATCGGCGGGAGGTAGGAAAGGGGGCGCAGCAATGCGGCGGGCCAGGCAACCATCCGCGGGCATAAGAGCGCCGGCAAAAAGTGCAGGATCTTTTAAAGAGTGAATCCCGATTCTCGTCTGGTCATTCAGCCCATTTTGCTAAACACCGGGAATCGCGGTGCTGGCAGCCTCGATCATTTTCTGATGCATCTGTATCACACAGAAAGGGTATTACGATAAATGTAAAAATCCGTGACTGGCCGAATCCTTTAACTGCTGAACGGGACATCCGGATGGTCAGGTGCAGCAGAAGGTGTTCATCGGCTTTGGCCGGGATTGCGGCTCAAACTCTTCCCGCCAGGGGCAGGGGCGCTTCTCCACTTCCCGGAATAATAGGCGGCCCATCCTGGACGCTCTAAACGGTTTTGGTTGGTATGTTATAAATCCAAACCCCGATCGCAGCTCAACAGCAGAGAGGCAATAAAAATATAAAAAAACATGCCAATAAACCTGGCATGTTTTTCGAAAAGTGGAGATGGCGGGAATCGAACCCGCGTCCGAAAGATTCGACCCTCGGAAATCTACGAGCGTAGCCGGTCGAGCTTGTCGCCGCAGGCCACTCAACCGGCAGAATTGACCTGCAGCCAGCCGTTCGGACCCGAGAGTCCTCTTTCGCGCAGTCAACGGCGTCGTGCGCGGCACTCCGTCTTTGTGACGCCCAGTCCCTTCACCGGACGGAGTTCGGGATGGGTGGACGCGGCCTCACAATGGAGACCGGCCGTTTACTCTCTACTGCTTACGCAGCGAGCGGCATAGCGGCGTAGGAAGTGCGGTTGGCACTTGATTGTTTGCACTGATTTTACGAGCTCGGTGCCTCTCGGCTCGCATTCCGGGACCAGCCTCTTCCGTCGAAGCCTGTCATCCCCAAGGGTTGGAGATTTTCTCCGGTGAGTTGTATTATAGCATAGTCGCAGGAGGCGCCCGGCTTGTCGTCCCGGTCAATGAATTGAACAGCTTATTACGGAGCAAGGTTTATTATTTTGTCGTGATATACTCTGTTCAGAAACCTCTCGAACCGCGCGGGGTTATTTATAACGGACCCCGCCGGGTATTCTTTCATACCATTTTTCATCAAAGAGTAGACCTGTGCTGGAGTTCAAAGAAGAGGAAATCCTGGCTCGAGCTTCGCGTGGCGACCGGGAGGCCTTTGGAAGACTGTACGAGCAGTACGTCGAGCGGATCTTTAACTATGTTTATTATCGAACCGGCAACGTACACGACGCCGAGGACCTGACTGCCCGAGTTTTCTATCGCGCTTTGCACCATATCCATAACTACACCGATCGGGGGGTGCCCTTCACGGCCTGGTTGTATCGCATCGCCCATAACCTGATCGCCAACTGGCACCGCGATCGCAGCCGACATCAGGAAATTCCTCTTGACGATACGCCCACGCTTCATTACAAGGGTGAGCCGCCTGAAGTGGCGCTGATGCAGAATCAGAGCCGGGAAACTTTACTCCGGCTGATCCGGCGCCTGCCATCCGACCGGCAGCACCTGCTCATTTTGAAATTCGTTGAGCACCTATCGAACGCGGAGGTTGGCCAAATCATGGGACGGAGTGAAGGCGCGGTGAAGAGCCTGTACCATCGAACATTATTATCCCTGCGGGATGAGCTGGAAGGAATGGATTTGGAAGGAGACTGAAAGCAAGATGATAAGAATTGTCACGGACGGGGCTGCGGATATGCCGTCCGGCTGGGAGCAGGAGTACGATATCCAGGTGGTTCCGATCAACATTCAATTCGGTGAAAAAACTTATTTGCAGGGGATCGATTTATCCAACGACGATTTTTACCACCTTGTCGATGAAAGCGGCCAGATCCCGAAGACCTCCCAGCCGACTCCGTTTCAATTCGAGCAGGCATATCGCCGGGTAGCCAAGAAAGGCGATACGATTCTCTCCATTCATGTGACCAGTAAGCTTTCCGGCACGTACGATTCGGCCCTGGTCGCGGCCCGTGAGCTTGGAGACGAATGCCAGGTTCTCCCGATCGATTCGGGTTGTGGGTCGGCAGGACTTGGGATGATGTGCCGGGAGGCGCGCTTGATGGAACGCGCCGGTGCCACCCTGCAGGAGATCGTCCAAAGGTTATCGGAGATCCGTGAGAACCTCGAGATTGTTTTGACCCTGGACAAGCTCGACTACGCCCGCATGAGCGGGCGCGTCAGCACCCTGCAGGCAGCCCTGGCCTCGGCTCTAAATGTCAAGCCGATTATCACACTGCGTGAAGGACTCCTCGATGTGACCGAGCGTGTCCGCACGCGAGGCAAGGCGCTCAACCGGGTGGTGGAACTCCTCGTCAACAAGTTTGGGAAGGTCCCGGTTAATCTGGCAGCGGTGCATGCACGTGATCCAGAATCCGCCAAGATCCTGATCGAGCTGGCGAAGAAATTCTTCAACATCCGCGACCTGATCACGACCGACCTTTCTATTTCCGTCGCGGCAAATCTCGGGCCAGGTACGGCCGGTCTCATTGTTTATCCGACTGGAGAATGAAAAGAATGGCAAAAGGAAGTCAGTTTACAAACTTGCATGGAACCCAGCTTGACTCGGTGGAGCAGCGCCTGTCCGGTGTTTTAAAGCCGGTTCCGCCGCGTGAGGAATTTGTCAGCAGCCTCAACCATCGTATCCAGGCAGACAATCGACCCTCATTTGTGAACCATCTGGCAGGCTGGCATTTCCTTGCGATGATAATTGCCGGCCTGGTGTCACTGGTCATCCTGGTAGCTGTAGGTGCGCGGGCCCTGCTGGCGCTGATCAAAAAAAAGCATCCCCAGATGAGCTGAAATGCTCGCTGGATATGTACCTCAATGCCGTCCGGATAACCTGACCGGACGGCATTTTTATTGTTGAAAGTGATTAAACTCCCATCAGCTTTGAGCAGCTGAAAGAACCCAGAACAGACGAAAAATAAACTATATCAAACCAAAGAAATATGATATATTAAGTCTATTATATCTATAATTTAGCTGATCGTTTATTCATACCCTATTGGGAGACTGCTGCAATGGGAACCGTCCAAAATCCCCATCCTTCTTCATCAGGTCTAAGTGATCTACCAACCGCGCCGCCATCCGGCATGGATCTGGATATGATGGCCAATGGCGTTAGACCGCGGGTATTGATCATTGATGACGATATCGATACGGTCCATTTGTTGAAGCTTATCCTGCGCCATGCAGGTTTTGACGTTTCCGGCGCAGGTGATCATCAAGACGCCCTGGCCAAAACACTGGAATTGAATCCGGACGTGATCCTGCTCGACCTGATGATTCCCGATGTGGACGGGTGGAGCATCTATCAAATGATCCGCAAGGTCGCCCAGGCACCCATTATCATCATCTCCGGCAGCGAGAATCGCGACCACGCAGTGAAAAGCCTGGAGATGGGCGCTGAAGATTTCATTGCAAAGCCATTCCATAATCCCGAGATCATCGCCCGCATCAACAAGGTGTTGCAGCATGAAAACCGGATTGGATCGTTAAAGATGAAAGCATTTCCGGAGGCCGGTCTGCTCGTTGATTTTGGATCGCACGAAATTATTTTACGCGGCCAGATGGTGCACCTGCTGCCAAGTGAGTTCAAACTCTTGGCGATCCTGGTTGAGGGCGCGCCGCACAGCGTCAGTTATGAAAAGATTTCGATTCGTTTATGGGGGGAAGATACCCATCAAAATCGTTCCCATATCAAAAACATTGTGTTCTCGCTCCGCCAAAAAATTGAAGAAGATCCGGCCTATCCAGGGCTGATCGTGAATTATCGCAGTGTGGGATACCAGCTCAATGCCAAACCAGGAAAGGTTCAAGGCGAGAACTGATTTGATTTTCCCAGCATTTAACCTATTTAATAATTTTGCTGCTCCCCGGTGCCTAGATAATGCCGGGGAGTGTTGGTTGTAATGGCTTAATCTGAGGGGATGATCTTTTTCTGCATAATGTAGACATAATCGTCATTTTGTCTTCACAAATCCTTGACAAATTTAAAAATTTGATTAGAATATCCTTACAAATTTGATAATAATAATCTTATTAATCCTATATAACCCAAATCGTACAATTTGAAAGGAACAACCATGACGCCGTACCTCTTTAAAAATAATGTTATTGGAAGATCCGCTTTTGTTATAGCCATTGCATCTGTTCTCGCTTCGGCCATGTTTGGTATTTTACCTGCCATACCGGCTGCTGCACATCATGCAACAATCACCGCAACCGTGGTATGTACCAGTGACGGTAACCAACTGGTCACCTGGACGGTGTCCAACTCCCAGGGCGCGACTCATCCGATGACCATCACCGCAATTAACCGTTCCCTTTCCGGAATTGGAGTTGGGTCCACCATAGCCACCTCTGCGACTGGGACGGAAACGGTCGCCGGGGGAACCGGCGGTTCCATCACGCTGTCCGTGAGTGTTCATTGGGCTTATGATAATTACAGCACGTCTGATTCAGGCTCGGTTAATTTGTTGGGGGATCAATGTTCTCCGAAGCCTACGAAGACACCCAGACCCACCTACACACCTTCTGATACTCAGCCCAGCTCGACCTTCACCTATACGCCCAGCAATACCCCCAGCGATACGCCCAGCGATACGCCCAGCAATACCCCCAGCAATACCCCCAGCAATACGCCGTCGTACACTCCGTCCAATACTCCCGTCACCCCGACGGATACTACCACCAATACGCCGTCGTACACTCCTTCCGATACCCCATCGGATACACCCAGCAATACCCCCAGCGATACGCCGTCGTACACTCCGTCCAATACTCCCAGCGATACTCCCAGCGATACGCCCAGCGATACCCCCAGCAATACGCCCAGCGATACGCCGACGTTCACTTCCACTTATACCTCGACGGACACCTCAACCGATACTCCTACACTGACCTTTACCCCGACGAATACCAATGTTGTTGTCACCGCTACTTTTACACCCACATCTACAATGACATCTACAGCCACTCCTAATTTACCTCTTCCGGTGGCCGTCTACTGCTTCAGCGGGAACAATAATGTGTTCAATGTGTCCATCACCAACAACGGTGGAGCTGGGTATGTTGGCTACAGCACAAACGGCGGTGCGACCATTACAGGTACACACCTGGCTTTTGGAGCCACTGAATTGATCACGCTGCCTGCGGGCACTACCTCGCTTACACTCTATAGAAAGCTGAACGCGGGGGATGCCTGGAGCGGCCCGGTGAGCACAACCAATCTCGACAAGGAAAACGTCTGTGAAAAGGACCCGATCCATCTGGCCTTCTTCTGCTCCGGAAACAGCTCTGCCCCGGATGGTTGGACCGTTACCAATAACAACCCATTCGCGGTCAATATCACCTGGGCGGTCACCGGCGGCGGCCCATCCAGCAGCGGTCCGATTAACATCCTGCCCAGCCAGTCCTATACTTTCAACACCTCCCATATTACTGGATTGATGCAGATATTCGTGAATGGGGCCTTACTTGCCCAAGGATCGGAGGGCAACTGCTCACAGCCTCCACCATCCGTCAACCTGACCCTGTCGGCATTCTGCGCGGCGAATCCAAATTCATATAATGGTTGGTGGGTCACCAACCACGGCACCAGTGATGTCAATTTCAACTGGAAAATCCAGGGGACGAGCCTCACGGGTACCGGAACAGTGCCGGCCAGCGCGACGATCTACTTCCTGACTTCAGTCCAGTCTTCAGCAGATGTCCTGCTCCTTTACAGCAATGGCGACCTGCAGGCTACGGTACCTGCGATCACCACATGCTCCGGGACCCCGCCAATTCTCATCCCGGTAACCGGCTCGGACAGCAATCCTCTGCGCCATTCATTCCCTTACATACTCGCCAGCGTCTTCTTCGGTTTGCTTGGCCTGGGATTGATCGTAACCGACCTTGTCCGGAAATATAAGAAGTAAAATCTGTTCAAAAGAAGTGAAAGGAGCGCCGGGAGAATGAAAGTCACTCACCGGCGCTCCTTGAGAATTTGAGCGGAACCTGAATTGTAAAAGGAATTTTACAAATGATCAAATTCACGAGTTTGAAAATTTTTCTGGGAATTATCCTGTTAGCGGCGGGGGCTGGCGTCGCTTATGTGGGCTATCAACGCTTGCATTCTCCCCTGGATGCCGTACCTTCCCTCGGAAGCCAGAGAAACAATCACAACCGAATTACTGTCCCGACCGCTGCGCTACCAACCAGTTCGGCCCCTGGATCGGGTTCGGTGTCGCTGGATCCGGGGGTGGTATCTGCGGACCTCTTGCCAGAAGCGAGCGTCTTAAGCTCTGGTAACCAATCACCCGTTTTCTACCAGGGTTTCATGCCCGATACCCTGGTCATCCCTTCGATCGCTCTGGATGCACCGATCATACCGACCACGTACCAGGAGATTTTGTATTCCGGACGCAAGTACCTCCAATGGCTGGTCCCTTATGGAGCCATGGCAGGCTGGCAGGATACGTCTGCATTGATCGGGGCTCCCGGAAATACCGTGCTCAATGGCCATAATAACTCGTTTGGTGAGGTGTTTAAAAATCTGGACAACTTGAAGCAAGGCGACCTCATCCAGGTTTATTCTGGCGACCGGGTTTTTCAATATTATGTAGCATTAAAAATTATTCTGCCGGAGCGTTTCGAAGAGGTGTCTACCCGTTTGCAGAATGCTCGCTGGATTATGCCGTCCAATGATGTGCGACTGACGTTGGTGACTTGCTGGCCTGCAGATGATAGTACCAATCGTCTCATTATCGTTGCATTTCCTGCTACAAATAATAAGCAGTAGTTACCCGATCCCGCTGCAATGCCCCTCGCTAAACCAGTGAGGGACCATCGCACCTGCGGGTGCAAAGGTTTAGGGGGGCAGCACTCCTCGCAGAACAAGCCGGTTCTGTGAGGAGTGTTTCATTTCGGATTATTGATTACCGGATTGTAAATGACTGGCTGCTGTGGGATGGCAATAATGAAAAGTCTCCCCCATGATCCGTTTCCTTCAGCGGCGATGCAGGTCTGGAGAACGACCTGTCCGCTGATACCATAAGTTTGGTAGAACAACTCCTCATAGGTCAGAAGGACCCCATGGGTCAGGTCGATAAAATCGGAGTAGGGGCTGTCCGGTGTGACGGCTTTAAAGCGGCGGATTTGGGACACCCGAAACGACTGGTAGCTGCCATCCCCGTAGACAATGACCAGGGTATCACTCTCCCGAATATTTGGAAACAGGCTCCCGGCCAATGTGTTGTGTGCCACGAATCCCAGGGAACCAAAGTTTGAGGCGGGCTTGAATTGTGTGATGGTATCCGGTACAGTTGAAATGAAGTCCGAGTTTCCATCCAGCTGCTGAACAACCGGCATGGCGAAAATCCCGCTTGAATAAATTCCAGTGACTCGACCGGCCACTCCATTCGTCACCTGGTGGATAAAGTCGGCGAGAGGGAGAAGATCTTTGCTGCCGGGTTGGTAAATATGCTGGGAGCCGACCTTCAAATCCGTTGGCAGGATTGAGATATTTGCCGGATAGGTGGACAGAGTCACCCCGAGTGCTAGAAGGAGAGTCAGCCGAACAAGAAGGGATAATGGTTGAGGGCGCATAATTAGGATATATATTGTCTTGTTATGATTAATTATTGGTTTGTTTATAGTTAGTTTTATCTTTATTAATTATAAAGATAAATAATCCCAAGGTAAGCCAGATTCAAACCTTGTAAAGGGGGTGTAAGTTCAGTTACTTTTGGTTCGGAAGGGGCGATTTGGCAAAATCCGGTAGGCTCAACTAGTAGTCGGCGAAAAAAGAAAAAAGGAGCTGATCAAAATCAGCTCCTTTTTTTGGATAATTCATCGCCTGAAAATTTTATAGCAAAAACAGCTTCGTACACAACCTGCGGGCTTCGGCGATCAGATCCACAGCTACCGGGAGGGAGAAATCCTCATTTACTCGCAGGGTCAAATAGACTGCAGCCTGCTGCACCTCCGCGGGGAGGCCGGGCAGTTCGGTCAGCCTTTGCAGCAGATCGTAAGCACTTTCGCTGCGGTGAGATCCCCCGAATTCATCGAAGGGCCAGTCTTTGTGCCGGTCCAAAAATTCCCGGGCAGCCATCCCGGCTGCCCGCCGGGCACAGACCCGCGCCCGGCCCTCGTTTCCTGCAGCGCGGGCGGCATCCGCCTGTTCCAACTCAAGCCGTATCTTTTCGTAAATGTCCATTTCATCCGCGATTATATACGGATTTGATTATAATAGTCGCCATTCTCTAAGAAAGGAGTTTTACAGTAACAGCAGATGAAGAAAAGCATTCAATTTCTAAGTTTTTTCGGGGTCGCGGCAATTACCGCGAGTGCCTGTGCGACCTTTACCCTTCCTGCCACGAAAACGAGCATACCCACAGCTGGCGCCGTCTCAAATATCTCGAACGGCAATGAGCCGTACCAGATTACAGGCGCTTTTGATTACACCAATGACATCATTAACACGTATTATGTCGAGAATGCGGTTGCCCTCGTTGATATGTATGGTTTTGTCACCCGTAACCAGAACTGGCAAATCCCGGTCAGTTCCCAGACGTTAGGCTTCCTGTCCATCGATGAAACCAAAAAGCACGGCACCTACACTTTGCAGCTACCCGAACGTCCCACCGGGACGGCGGTGGACGTCGCCCATGACGGCAAAACCGGAACTGGCCTGCAGGTATTTGCAGTCACATACTGGCCGAACCTGACCGGCGGGCCGTACTCTGAAGGCGACGACGTTTCATATGGGTGGCCGAATTACCTGGCTTCGGTCAAAGTCGATTCCACTAATAATGACGAGGTAACCGGCGGAAAGCTGGTAGTCTGGGCGCCCGACGACAGGCAGTCCTTCCCGACCGGTTTTGGCTCGGACGGCAAGCTGTTCACCGCCGATGATCCTGTTGGACCGATCCCGGCCGGATATACCATCGTCGACCTGGACCAAAAGCCGTTCAAGTTTTATAAGGAGTCCCAGCCGAGCCTGACCCTCTACGAGCCGACAGATTACTCGGTCAAGGATTTTTCCAATCTCTCTTACACCCAGGCTTACGACCAGATGTTCCAGTTTGTCTCGACGTATTATGCTTTTAACGGTATTAAGGGCAAACAGCCGGATTGGAATGCACTCAACAGCGAGATCCGCCCGCGCGTCCAGCAAGCCGATCAGAACAGGGACGCCAACGCCTTCTACCTGGCCATGCGTGATTTCACCTGGGCTTTCAAGGATGGCCACACCGGACTGAACGGAGGTAATATCGAGAGCCAGCTGTTCACTCAGGCAGTATCCGGCGGTTACGGGTTCTCTATCCGCGAGCTGGACGATAGCAGCGTCATCGTTGTCTTCGTATTGGCCAGTGGGCCAGCGGACAAAGCCGGCATTCAGGTCGGGGCGACCGTAACGGCCTTCAACGGAAAGCCAATCAAAGATGCCATCTCTGCAGCCCAGCCCTGGGCGCTGCCGCAATCCACTGATTGGGCGGTCCGTTACCAGCAGGCGCGTTATCTCCTGCGGGCGACCGCAGGCACCCAGGCGAGCGTTACTTTCACCAACCCCAACGGACAGTCCCAGACGGCCACCCTGACCGCAGTGAACGAAACGCAAAGTTTCTCTTTCACCTCGCTCTACTACGGGGTGGATACGAATCCTATGCTCCCGGTGGAGTTCCAGATCATCAATTCTGGCGGGAGCAACCCGGGAATCGGGTATGTCAAGATCAACTCGAACTATGATGACCTGAACCTGATTGTCCGCCTGTTCCAGCGGGCCCTGGCAACATTCCAGGCAAATAACGTAGCTGGCATCATCATTGACATGCGCTATAACAGCGGCGGCGCGCCGCTCGGTCTGGCCGGCTTCCTGACGAATAAAGAAATCCCCCTGGGCCAGGCAGAACAGTTTAATGACGCCACCAAGAAATATGAGCCGCAGGGTGTACGGGATCGTTTCACTCCGAATGTCGAACAGTATAGTTTTCCGAAGGAAGTCCTCCTGGTCGGGCCGGCCTGCTACAGCGCCTGTGAGGAGGAATCTTACGGGTTTAGCCAGGTGCCGGGAATGATCATCGTTGGACAGTACTCGACCTCGGGCACCTTTGCGGATGTGGCTCGCGGACAGATCCAGCTGCCGGAAGGTTTTTCGCTTCAGGTACCGACCATCCGCTTTACCAACCCGGATGGCAGCCTGTTCCTCGAAGGGACCGGCGTCCAGCCGACCATCCGTGTGCCTGTCAATAAGCAGACCGTGCTGTCGACCGCGGACGTGGTCCTGCAAGCAGGCGAGCAGGCGATCCTCAATCCGAGTGCATCCGCCCCATCATCCACTCCAGCCGGGACGGGCGTCACTCCATCTGGGCCCCCCCAGATCGTAGCGGACGATGCCTCGGTCCAATCACTGGTGACCAGCGGTAAGGAATATCTCGAGAGCTTTGCCAATGAAACGTACACCCCTGACCAGCTGTCCCAGATGAACCAGACCTTCCAGTACACGATCCCTTTGACCGCATCCAAAGATCTGCTGTGGGGCTGGGGCTGGTGCGCCAGCTCACAGGCTATCCTGGACCAAAATTACCAGCATATCCACCTGGCGTTCGTCCTGGATAACAATCCTGTTCCGGTCAGCCAGTTTGACCCTGTCAGCCAACAAGGCCAGGGTCAGCTCTGCAAATCCTATTTTGTCACACTGACCAACTGGCCGGGAGGTGAACACCATTTGAGCACCACAGTGACATTCGACGCCGCAATCAATGACGGGACAAGCGATTATCCTGCAGGAAAGGATGTCTTCAACTACACTGTATATGTGAATCCGTAGCCTGGCAGAGATGCAGAGGACCGGCAGCTTTTTTTACTGCCGGTCCTTTTCGTGTGCGCCCAGCATGGGCGTTGGCTAGAAGGTGAGAGACCTTTATGGAGGCTGATTGCGCCAACCATTAGCCGAGAGCAAGGGCGTCACCGTGAGGTGAGGTCTGAAGGAAGCTGGAGGCAAACCTGCGACCTGATGAACAAGAAGCTCATAAGAGGCTGCGAGGCTGGGCGAGTTGGCACGAGACAGCGAAGCCCGAGGCAATCAAGGGCCGAAGCAGTAAATGAGACAGGGATGCAGGGAAAGTCAACGTTCTTACCTGGGGAGACCTGCCGACAAGCCGGAAGGTAACCCTGATCGCGAGGTCAGGCTGAGACGGCAGGAGTCAGCCGAGGCCATAATGTACCAGCTAGGAGATAGGAATCCGCTGGGAAGGGCCGAACAATGAGAGGATGAGTACGGTGAGCAGTTCAGGGAACGAGCGAGGAAGGCAGAAACCCTTGGATAAAGGGACTACTGAACCGACGAAGCAGGTGAAGCCTGCGGGAGTGGAGCAGAGCGCCGAGCCGTTCCTGGCACGAGACAGCGGAAAATCCGACGTGGCGGTGTGGGAAGCGGTGTTCGAAGGTGAGAACCTGCGGACTGCACTGAAGCGAGTAGAGAGCAACAAAGGAGCGGCGGGAGTAGACGGGATGGAAGTGCAAAACCTGTCCGGCTACCTGAAACTGCACTGGTTGGAAGTGCGGGAGGCTCTTGAAAGCGGGAAGTATCGGCCAAGCCCCGTGAGGCGGGTAGAGATACCCAAGCCGGATGGAGGGGTGAGGCAGTTGGGAATACCGACGTGGTATTCACACTGCACCTCATACAGAAGGATTGGGGATTGTGGCTGCTGTGGATAAGCCAGGGGTAAATTCTTGCATAAGAAGTGTACTACAAAGTGATTAGGCTGGAAGGTGTTTTCGCCAACGACGTTGAACCGGTTTGCGCAGAGTGGCCATCCTTTCTGGCGTCAAGCTGATCCAGCGTGGGCCGTGTGGTGTTTCCTGGATATTGTCCAGGATACCGGCTTCACACCAATCCGCGATGGTTGAGACATTCACATTCAGCAATTGAGCGGCTATTCGGGCAGAATAGCGTCCGTCACCGCGCTGGCCGGTGGCACACAGCTCGGGGGCCTTTGGGCAATTGCTGGGGATCTGGTAAGCATAGCGGATCCAGCAGACCTTTCTGGCCGTAAAGGTACCGCCTAACCCGGGGACCAAACCATCCTGGTTCAGCAGGTCAGCGATCTGCCGATCGGTATGGTCATGGGCAAGCGAGCGCACACGCTCGATGATAGTGGGTTGGGTGCGGCGGACCTCATAGGATTTGGGGCGGCGAGCCACTTCCGTAGTGGTGACTGCTTCGGTTTGCCAGCGGATATTGATTTGAATGGATTTATTCTGTCGGGCTAAGGTCACATCCTTGATCAAGAAGCGCAGCAGCTGCTTGCGTTCAGCGTGGCAGGTGGTGGAGGCTTGCCAAATAGCAGGGAGGTCTTGGGCTAGCGTAGGGTTTG